>JALSTP010000214.1 GCA_026983675.1 Sedimenticola sp. | reverse complement strand
GGGCCGGCACGCCGCGGCCTGTCATTGAATATCATAGGGTTAGGGGCTTCAGGTAGGCGCCGGACCTGCGTTCCAGTGTTTGGCAAGGGAACGACCCTTGCCTGCGCACTGCGCCTTGTTCCGGCGCCTGCCTGAAGCCCTGAATGCGATATATATTGTTGCCGGGTTAATAACCCGGCCCGGCAACATCCCCAGAATTTACACGAATGACTTTATAAGGGATACCTGATACGCTTACTGGCGGTCGATGGGAATATTTCTCCTATAATCTAAGCAGCTTCCTTCTCGACCATTTAGCACCCTTGTGAGGCCATTCTGGACCAATGGCCTCTTTTTTTTGCTGGCCGTTGCCACGGGGGAAAGATCCCTCATGGTCCGCTACGAATAAAGAACCCCGCAGATGCGGGGTTACAAGCAATAACGGTATCATGCAGCCTATTGTTGCTTATGTGCCGAACTCTGTCGGCAATGTTGTAGCTGCCTTTCATATTTTTTTCTCAAGAAGAGCTGATACTCGTTTCTTGCTGGGGTCAAACGGGCGATCTCATGCTCATAGAAGCTGATCTGCTCGTCCGATGGCGTGCCGGATTCGCTTTTCGACTTTGACGCCATCTTCCCCCACTCCTCCTCCGGTCATTTTGTCCCGACGCTCATGCACACCTTTCAGTGGCTGGAGTTCACATGAGCTTGGTTACATAAGCTACGTTTTTCCTACCCCCATTTCTATTGGGAATAACCCGTAACGCCGCGGTTCATAAGCTTACATTAATTTCTTAATATACCGCATGAGGAACTGTTATTTTTCACATTTACACACGGAGTTATGCAACAAACCTGATAGAGATATAATTAGTAGGATATTGGAATCTACGAATATTATGAGACCGACAAGGATTTTTTTGCCGTACAGATTGCACGGATCGGGGCCGGATACCCCTCAACGGTGCGAGTAGGATCATCGGGGTCGAGAAACTCCGGCAAGGAATGAAACCGCATCCAGTCCGTGCGGCGCTGCTCGCGGGGTGTCGTAACTGTGACATCACGAAGTTGCACGTCACAAAAACCCGCCGCCTCGATCCAGGCCACCAACGTGGGGGGCGACGGGATCGACCAGACGTTGCGCATCCTTGCATAACGCCCTGCCGGTTTCAGCAGATCGCCTTGCCCTCCTTCGATGACCAATGTCTCCAGGACCAGTTCGCCCCCAGGGCGGAGATGGGTATGCAGCACCCGCAGATGTTCCAGTGGCCGGCGGCGGTGATAGAGCACCCCCATGGAAAACACCGTATCGAAGGCCGCGAGTCCCGGCACCTGTTCTCCAGTCAAGGGTACGACATAGACGGGAGGTCCGGGCATAAACTGACGAACCGCCCAGTATTGCATGACATAGAGTTGGCCAGGATCGACCCCGATGACGAGCCTGGCCCCTTCTCCCGCCATGCGCCAGCAGTGGTATCCATTCCCACACCCCACATCGAGCACCCGCCGACCTGTCAGGGGTTCAATATGGGCCTGCAGGCGATTCCACTTCCAGTCGGACCGCCATTCGGTATCGATATGCACGCCCTGGAGGCAATAGGGCCCCTTCCGCCACGGGTGCAACCGACGCAGCGCCTGTTCGATATGTGCCCGCTGCCCATCGCCCGCCCCGACGGGCGGCACCCCCACGCAAGGGGCATCGAGAATACACTCCCCCGCCGGAAAAGGGGGCACAAGGGCCTTGACCACCTCCCGCCATTTCGGCAAGTCACCATGCGGACGGTTGCCAAACGCCTGCTGGATCTGGCCGGGCAATACATCGGCCCAAGGCGCCAACGGGGTGTCCTGCATTACCTCATACAGAGGCGCATAGCCCACTACGTCCATGCCAGCAACGAAACGAAATCGAAGCAGCGGTACCATACGGCAATGTGGGAAAAACCGGCCCGACGGAGCCGCTCCCGGTGGACATCGAGCGCCTCCGGGATCAGTACATCCTCCAGCGCCTCCCGCTTCCGGCTGATCTCCAGATCGCTGTACCCCCGCGCGCGTTTGAAGGCGTGGTGAAGCTCGGTGAACGCCTCCTCAATCCCAGCTTCCGGCGCCGCCGTCTTCTCCGACAGCACGAGCACCCCACCTGGAACCAGCCCTGCCCGGATACGGTGTAACAAGGCTTCCCGCGCCTCAGGTGGAATGAACTGGAGTGTGAAGTTGAGCACCACCAGAGAGGCGTTCTTGATCGCCACATGACACACGTCGGCACACAGCAGATCCACCCGCGCATCCATCGCCTCAGCTCGCAGTATCCGTTGGCACCGGAAGACCATGGCGGGTGAGTTGTCCACCGCCACGACGGTCACGTCTCGCCCCGGCAGACGGCGCAACACGGAAAAGGTGGTCGCCCCCAGGGCGCTGCCGAGATCATAGATCCGGGTTCCTGGACGCGCATAGCGCTCCGCGATGAGACCGCTCATGGCCACCACGTCCGCATAACCTGGCACCGAACGCTGAATCATGTCGGGAAAGACCGCTGCCACACGCTCATCGAAGACAAAGCGGTCGGCACCGGAGTGAAGATCGGCAAAAAGGGTATCCCGATTCGAGGTCATGGCGTACGAACTTTCGAGTTATGTTGACTAGGAGCCTGTCGGATTCAGGATTATTAACCCGGCAGGCTCTAGTCAGTTTATCAGGCGCTTGCCCCGGCAGGTACAGTCTCCGCCACCATCTGTTGTACACTGTCACCAATACCGAATGGAGTATACATGGCTAAGATTCTCGTCCACGACTCGATCGATGGTACACGCGTTCCTTTTTTAAGGGGCATCCTCACCCGTTCTCTCCACGACGCAGGGTTATCGTTTGAAGACGCCTACGGCTTGGCCACCGAGATCCGTCATGAACTCGGCGACGCCGGGGAAGTGACCACGGACGAGATTCGCAGTCGGGTCCTAAAACATTTGCGCGGGGAGTATTCTCCGGAGATATTGGAGACCTACGCCACGCCGGTGCGCTCGCCCGCCACGATTCTGGTGCAGGACAGCAACGGCGAAACCACGCCATTTTCCCGCGCCAAACTCATTCAATATCTCGAATCCTGCGGCCTGTCGAACGAAGATGCGTCACAAGCCACCACCCGCGTCTACGACCTCCTGATCGAAAAGGGCGTAGAGACGATCAGTTCGGGGGAACTGGGCGCCCTGACCTATGCATGCCTCAAGGACGACTACGGCGAGGATGCCGCCCACCGCTATCTCGTGTGGGTCGACTATATCCGCAGCGGGCGGCCGTTGATTCTGCTGCTGGGTGGCACCACCGGCTGCGGCAAGAGCACCATCGCCACGGAAGTGGCGCACCGCCTCGGCATCGTCCGCACCCAATCCACCGACATGCTGCGCGAAGTCATGCGCATGATGATCCCAAAACGGCTGCTGCCGGTACTGCACGTCTCGTCCTTCGACGCCTGGAAGGCGCTTCCGATGCGTTCCGACTCATCGTCAGAAAACCTGGTGGCGGAAGGCTATGTCAATCAGGCCAACCTGTTATCCGTTCCCTGTGAAGCCGTCATCCAGCGGGCGCTCAGGGAACGCGTCTCGCTGATCGTGGAGGGCGTACACGTCTACCCCGATCTGATGGAACACATCGACACCAGCGGTGACGCCATCATCGTGCCCATTATCCTGGCCGTGCTCAAACGCAAGCGCCTCCAGGAGCGGATCGCCGGCCGGCACTCACATGCCCCGAAACGGGGCGCCAAACGCCAGATGTCCAGTTTCGACGCGATCTGGAACCTGCAATCCTTCCTGCTCTCCGAAGCGGACCGCACCCAAGTTCCGATCGTCGCCAACGACGACAAAGAAAAGGCCACCAACCTCGTGTTGGGCACCATCATCGACGCGCTTTCCGAGGGCTTCAATGCCACCCCGGAAGCAGTGTTCGGCCACCCACCCGACAAGCCGCAGGAAGACGACAGGAAATAACATCAAAATGCCCGTCCGCTACAAAGGCATCATGATCATCCTCGACGGACTCGGGGACAATCCCAGCCCGGAACTGCACGGCAAGACTCCGCTCGGCGCGGCCGACACCCCCAATATGGACCGACTCGCCGCCGAAGGCATGTGCGGTCTAACAGACCCCTTGGGGCCGGGCATTCCCGTCGGCACCCACACCGGCAGCGCCGCCCTGATGGGCGCGCCACCGGGCGACGTCGCCATGCTCCGCCGCGGTCCCGTTGAAGCTGCAGGGATCGGACTGAAGCCGCGAGAGGGCGACATCCTGTTACGCTGCAACTTCGCCACCCTGCGCCCCAATGGAACGGGCTTCGACATCATCGACCGGCGCGCCGGCCGCATCCAAGAAGGGACCGAGACCCTCGCCGCGGAACTGCAGAACATTCCATTGCCCCACGGCATCACCGGAACGCTCAAACCCACCACCCAGCATCGCGCCGTATTACACCTCAGCGGGGACCACCTCTCACAACAGATCACCGACACCGACGCCGGTGACCGTTTCCGCAAACAAGGTGTACACGAAAGCGTTCCCCTGGATCCCAGCGACCGCGCCGCGCAACATACTGCGGACGCCGTAAACGCCTTTATCCGCATCGCCCATGAACACCTGCAGGCGCACCCCATCAACGCAAGACGCCGCGCGGCCGGACTGCCCGTAGCCAACGGCATCGTGACCCGGGGTGCAGGAGAACATCGGGAACTTCGAAGTCTGGCCAACCATTACCGCATCCCCACCGCCGTGGTCGCCGCAGAACGCACCGTCCTGGGACTCGCCCGGCTATTCAACTATACGTTCCACGAAAACGAAGGCTTCACCGCCCTCCCGGATACCCCCCTGGAGGCCAAGGTCCAGGCCGTCCTCCAATCACTCGAACAACATGCCCTCGTCTTCCTCCACATCAAAGGCACCGACATCTGCTCCCACGACCGCCACCCCCTCGACAAACAATTAATGATCGAGCGCATCGACCGGGCGATCGCTCCCCTGATAGGACCGGATCGGGTCATCGCCATCACCGGCGACCACACCACCGACAGCACCCTCGGCGAACACACCGGCGACCCCGTGCCCACTCTCCTGCATACCCCCGCCGGCCGGCGCGATCAGACCACACGTTTCGACGAAACAACCTGCATGACCGGCGGCCTGGGCCGCATCACCGGCACCGCCCTCCTCGCCTCCCTGCTCGACGCCATGGGCGCAATCACCCACTACCGACCCTCCGATGCACCCTACTATTAACCCGGCAATAAAGAATATCTGATATAAACTCTCCCCAAGGAAGAGAAGACAGATTCAAGAAAGTTGCCGAAGGAGGTGTTGGAAGAAAAGCGTCATCAAGCTCACCGTTTGAGAAAACGCGGGATGACCCGAGCGGAAATTGGAGAAATAGTAGGCGTTCATGCGGATACGGTGGGGCGTTGGCTGAAGCTGTCTCTACGCGAACTCAAGGTGAACCGTGACGGCCGAAATCCCGGTGAAAGACGTCATCTGACCCAAGCCCAAGAGGAGCGGATTCGGAAACTGATTACGGACAAGGCCCCCGACCAACTCGAACTCGACTACGCCTTGTGGACCCGCAAAGCGGTGATGGAGCTGATTGAGCAGGAGACCCGCGTAGCCATGCCGATCCGCACGGTTAGCGAATACCTGAAGCGCTGGGGTTTTACACCGCATAAGCCGGTCAAGCAGGCCTATGAGCAGAATCCGGAGGCCATCCAACGCTGGTTGGACGAAGAGTATCCGGAGATCAAGGCCAAGGCGAAGCAGGAAAAGGCCGAGATCTACTGGGGAGACGAAACGGGAATACGGAGTGATGGGTTGTCCCTCGAATAAACTGGACACACATTTGGTCGTAGATTAAGAGCGACAGGAGGTGTCCATGAGTAAGAAGAAGCAACCGAAACGGTGGTCGGCGAAGCGCAGGGAAGAGGAGGTGGTGGTGCTGCGGCTGCTTCGAGTTGAGAGCCTGGATGCGCTGAGTCGGGAGACCGGCCTCGGTATTGTCCGGCTGGCGGGGCGAGTTCCTCGAAGGCGGTGTGGCCGCGCTGAAACGCCGCACCGACGATCCGAAGATGGCCGTGCTGGAGCAAGAACTCAGACGCGCCAAGCGACTGGTCAGGGACCTGATGATGGACAAGGAGCTACTGGAGATGCGCATTGCACGTTTCGAGGGCGAGCTCTGTCAACACTGGCCCAGGGTGGCGCCGCCGACTTGGTACTGCAGCATGACCACAGGCCGCAGTACATGAGCTACCACTTTCAGCCCGAGATCGCCTTTCTCGGAATCGAGGCGAGTCCGGGTTTTGTCCGGGCACCGGAAGGCAACGGAGTGGCCGCGCGTTTCATCCGCACCCTGAAGCAGCAGTTGCTGTGGGTGCAGACCCTCGACACCGTCGAGGAGCTGCGCCAGGCGCTGCTCGAGTTCAAGGAACGGTTCATCCGGCACTGGCTGCTCCAACGGCATGGCTATTATGCCACCCCCGCCAAGGTGCGGGCCGCCCATGCTTCCTTGTCGGAAGCGGCGTGAATTTTGTACCGATATGTGTCTAGGAATTCAGGGTCTTACAAAATCATCTTATTGT
>JALSTP010000213.1 GCA_026983675.1 Sedimenticola sp. | reverse complement strand
AGCGATTGATCCGATCCAAGAGGGTGCGGGAACGGCTGACCCCGATCGAGCCGGTCACGTCCTGCCACACCGGCTGGTGCGCGGCGACGTTCACCGTCACCGGCTCGGAGGTGATCTCGGCCCCTTCGTCGTCCACGGCGGTGCAGGTGGCGTCGTAGCTGCCGGCCACCGCGTAGGTGTGGCTCAAGGCGCCGTCTTCCGAGGTCAAAGGATCGCTTCCATCGCCTGGGTTGAACTCATAAGACGCAATGTTGCCGTCAGGATCATGGGCATGACAGATCACTGCCACATCGAGGGGCGCTGTGCCCGAGGTGGGTTCAACGGCAAAGGAGTCCATGACCGGTGGGTCATTGATTTCGACGTCTGCATAACATTGCTCAAGGGCTTGAATGTCAGTATCAGTCGCCTGAAAGTGTGCCTGCCCAGCATGTACTGCATGTGCCCATACTCTCAGTTCATCAACGGCAGTGACGTGCATGGCAGGTCTCCAGGCGGTGTCCATATCTTGAGCCAAGGGACAAGTTGGAATCTCGCCGCTGCCGTTCACCTTCAAGAGCCAGAAATTGGTATGGGTATGGGGGGACGAACCCGCAACCACGAAAGCATTTGACGGCAACTGCTTCACAGCATAACCAAATGCTGAATGCGCACCATTGCCATAGACTTCTCGCCACTGCACCTCTCCTGCGGCATCAAATTTCGTCAACCACAGATAGGAAGCTACGTTCGTGGAATAGGCGGTTGCGCCGGTCACGATAAACCCCCCGTCATCAGTGGCCTCCACGCCATAGGCCGCACCAGAGCCTCCGCTCTCTAAGAACTTGCTCCACAAGGGGGTGCCGTCCTCAGCGAGGTTTACAAGGTAGGCTCCCCGAACATTCACATAATCGCCATCAAAGGTAAGCACTTTGCCCACGGCCACGAAACTTCCATCGGTAAGCTGCGCAACCCCATAAGCGATGGATTCGTCGCAATGCCGAGTTGAGCCAATCTCCTGATTCCATGAGAGATTTCCCTCTCCATCGAGTTTGAGGATCCAAAAGTGACGCATCCATCGGGCGCCACAGCCAAAAAAACTGGTGTCTCCTGAGACGATATAGCCGCCGTCAGAGGTGTGTTTGATGGAATAGGCTTCATCGTCGATCGGATCATGGCTGTAACTGCCTGCTGGCGCCTTTCCGTATAATTTCTGCCATATAATCTCCCCATCCGTGGAGGAGACCTTCATGACGAGTATGTCCGAACCCGCCTTCCCTACGACAACGAAATGGCCATCGTCGGGATCGATCACGATATCGTGGAAATAGTTATTCACATACTCAGCGCCAGGATAGGTCCTTTGCCACAGCACATTTCCCAGGGTATCAAGTCTGATGATGAAACCGGAGCTTTCATGATAAGGGCTGAAGCTATTGGTGTAGCCTACGACGACGTAGCCTCCATCAACGGTCTGCTTTACGGATTGGGCATTGTCACGACCTGCGCCCACGAAAGCCCTTTGCCATTCCACTTGACCCTCCTCATCGAGCTTCAGCACCCAGGGGTCTGCGCCGTTACCGCTGAAGGAATCGCCCCACCCAGCCAGGATAAAGCCGCCGTCACTGGTAGGCTGAACGGCCCTTGCTTCATCGTAGGCTGTACCTCCATAGGATTTGATCCAATAGTTATTGGCATGGGCGGAAAAAGAACATGCGAAAACAAAAAAAATAATCGCATCAAAAAAATGTTTCGCTTTCATTTTCCCTCCTTATCTCAAACTCTTCACCGATCTCTATATCCCAGGAAGAAGCTCCTGGCCTAGGCCCTTCTGCCCCGGCGGCTGTGGTGCCTGTTCCGCCACAACCCCCACATTCCTGTCAGCAACAACAGTGCGATGGGGGGCTCCGGCACGGAGGCGGGAGTCAGCTGGAACTGAATGTCGTCCAGGCGCAGGGTGTCGCCGGTATCGAAATCCACATCGGTGATGTTGAACGCCAGTTCCACCTCCTGTCCGCCCCAGGTCTGGGCGAAGGGGGTGATGTCCCGGGTGATGGCGACGCCGTTCAGGAGATCGCTGGTGGCGACGCCGTCGAGCAGGTCGAACACATCCGTCCCGGCGATATCCTCCAGGGTGGCGGAAAAGAGATCCTGAGTGCTGTCTGTGGGGGACCAATGGACCTGGAAGGAGAGGTTCAGGGTGTCGCCGGGCGAGAGGGCGCCGAGGGTGAAGTCCTGATAGAGGGTGTTGGAGAACCAGGTGTCGTCCAGCGAGACCTGGGCCTGTCCGGAGACGATGTTGAAATAGGGAGCCGTGTCGGGATCGACCGTCTGGGGTGAGAAGAAGTCGTCCAGTTCCCCCTCCCAGCCGGTGAAATCGGTATCGAACGTGCCGTTCTGGAAAGGGGTCGCCTGGGTGGCGGCCGGCGCCACGAGCGCCATCGCCAACAGGAGAGATGAACCTTTGTTTCTCCATTTCATAGGGGACCTCCCGATCTTTGTTTGTCGAGATAGAGGACTGCAAGGGGCGAGATCCATCGCCGGCACAGGAAGTGCTTGTCGAAGCGGGCTCAGCAACAAACGTGCCTATTGGCAGGACACCTGTTTTTTCAAGGGTTTGCGGAGGCGTCCAGGATGCTGGCCAGAATCAGGAGAATGAATGTGTAAAATAAGCTGACATACTCGGGATCTCCAGTGGTCTGTGAAGCGCCGGTCGGTGTGCCGTGGTTCATCCCGGAAGGCGGTGACGGGCCGTGGTGTTCTCTTTAAAAACGAGTGATTTATATGTTCTTCTTGACCGAAGTCAAAAAAATGGCGAAATAGTCCCTTGGCGGCTTCGTGGCGAGGGCTGTGCCGGGTGCCGCTGGGTCGAAATGGGGTGTAAAAAATACGGACACCTGTCCAGGGGGGAAAGGTCTCGTTTCCTCAGTGCCCAGTGGTCCGAGCCAGGGGCCACGGCGGGCGCGATCTCTGCTACCCTGGAACGCCCCGCGGATGCTCAGGGTCGCTATGCCGCCACCACGCCGTTCCCTTCTGCGCAACGAGATCCTGCGCCTGCTGCGCCGCATCCCGCTGCCGGTGTTGGCGATCCTCGTCGGCCTGTTCGCCGGGCTGGTGGTGTGGGGCGCGCTGGACCGCATCCAGGGCGACGCGGTGCGCCGTCTGTTCCAGGACGAGCTGCGTCTGCGCCTGGAACAGCGTTCACGCGAGAACCTGATCCGCTTCGACCAGTACCTGGCCAACTACGCCGCCACCACCCGCCTGCTGGCCAATCACCGGCGCCTGGCCCTCTATCTCGACCCCTTGTTCTGGTTCGACGATGAGCAGGTCGAGCCCAAGCTGTACAAGGGGTTCCGGCCCTATTGGCTGCCTGACTTCATCCAGCGCAACGCCCTCACCCCGCCGAGCCAGGTCCTTCTGGTGGACCTGCGCGGGCGTATCCGGGAGATCTATCAGAGCGGCACGGCGGGCCTGCCCAAGGATTTCGGTCCCCGGGTGAGCGACCAGTTTCTCGACGAGAGCCGGGTGCGGACGGTGCTCACCCGCTTCGGCGACCGTCCCTACCTGATCGTGAGCGATGCCGCCGACGATGCCTCGGGCTACGGGATGGGCTATCTGGTGTTGGTGATCCCGGTGGATGCGCAGTTTCTGAACGCCTCCCAGCAGGGGGGGGAGCAGGCCGACCTGGTGGCCCTGATCGATGCCGACGATCAGCGTATCCTCGCCAGCACCGATCCCGCGGCTCTGATCCCGGGGACCCAGGCGGATGCCTGGAGAGATCGCTATCTGATTACCTCCCAGTCCTTCTCCCAGTACGAAGGGGCCGATCTGAACATCCTCTTCGGCACCTTCATGTCCCGTGAGATGGTGGCGGGGATGTCGGCCCGGGTGCGGCAGTTGGACAAGCGTCAGCGTCTGATCTCGGCCCTGGTGTTCATCGGCGTGTTCACCCTGGTCATCTATCTGGTGTCGGCCCGCCTCAACCGCATGTTGCGGCGCATCTCCCGCTTCTCCCAGCGGGCCCTGGGGCTTCATCACGCACCTCCCGAGCCCAGCGGCAATCAGCTGCTGTTGCTGGAGGACCGGGTACGTGAGTTCATCTACCTGGTGCTGCGCGCCCGGGAGGAGATGCGCCGCCGACACGACCAGGAGATGCGCGAGACCGAGGCCCTCAAGGAGGCCATCCTGGAGGCCTCGCTGGATGCCATCGTCACGATCGACGGTGTAGGCCGTATCGTTGAATACAACCCCACGGCCGAACAGAGCTTCGGATACGGGCGCGAGGCTGTCCTCGGCCGGGCCTTCGCGGAACTCTTTCTCCCCCCGGAATCGGTCCCGGTGTTCCGGCGACTGCTGGACGTCTGCCGGCGGGAGGGGGAGGTGGCGCCACGGGAGTTGCGGGTGAGGCGCACCGAGGGGGACTGGTTACCGGTGGAACTCTCCGTGGTGCCCATACGCCTCGACCGGACCACGGTGTTCACCCTCTATCTTCACGACATCAGTGCCCGGAAACAGGCCGAGCGGCAGATCAAGTCCCTGGCCCGCTTCGTGAGCGAGAGTCCCAACCCGATCCTGCGCATCAACGACCAGGGGGTGGTGCTCTATGCCAATGCCGCGAGCCGGCCGCTGCTGGTGTACTGGGCGTGCCGTCAGGGCCAGACCCTGCCTCTGTTCTGGCGTAAGCGGGCGCGCGAGGTCCTGGAAGGGGGGCGCGATCGGGAATGGGAGCTGAACTGCGGGGACAAGGTCTTCTCGTTGTTGTTCGCGCCGATGCCGGACCTGGGGTACGTGAACCTGTATGGGCGGGATGTGACCGCGGTGCGCCGGGCCGAGCAGGAGGTGCGCCGGCATCAGGCCGATCTGGTCCACGTCTGCCGCCTGAGCACCATGGGCGAGATGGCCACCGGCATGGCCCACGAACTCAACCAGCCCCTCTCGGCCATCGTCAACTACGCGCACGGGTGCAGCCGGCGCCTGCGCGCAGGCCGCCTCGACGAGGCCGCCTTGGAGACCGCCCTCGGGCAGATGATCGCCCAGGCCCGGCGTGCCTCGGAGATCATCCGGCGACTCCGCGGGATGGTGGGCAAGCAGGCCCCGGTACGGGATGTGGTGGACATGAACCGCCTGGTCCGCGAGGTGCGCAGCTTCGCCGAATTCGATGCCGGCCGCCTGGGGGTGACCATCGAGCTGGAGCTACAGCCGCGGCCGCTGTGGGTGAGGGTGGACCTGGTGCAGATCGAGCAGGTTCTGCTCAACCTGGTGCGCAATGCCCTCGATGCCCTTCAGGAGATCCCTACCGGGAGGCGCCGGCTGGCCATCCGTACCCAGGGGGTGGGCGCCTGGATCCGGGTGGAGGTGAACGACAGCGGCGCCGGCATCCCCCCGGAGACCGCCCGTCACCTGTTCGAGCCCTTCTTCACCACCAAGGTCCAGGGGATGGGCATGGGCCTGGCCATCAGCAAGACCATCGTGGACGAGCACGGGGGTAGAATCCGTTTGGATCCGAGGGTGAGCGAGGGTGCCTGCTTCGTGCTGGAGATCCCGGCCGTGGAGGTGGGGAAGGCGGCCGGCTGAGGGGGCACGATGCCCGTGCCCCCAGGGCAGTACGAGCGAGTCAAGCCGCGAGTCGGTGTCGCCACTCCACGCAGGAGCCGTCGCTACTGACGCCGCTCCCACGCAGGGCCCTTACGTGGGACGGCGCCCATATCGTTTGTCGTCCACCCTCCATTGATCTCCTGTCCTTGATGGCATCACCCGGAGTCCGGCGGGGTGTGTGGTCTCCATGGGCCCAAGCCGACCCCATGGTGTGGGGCCGGCGCCTTTCAAGGGGTCATTGCAGTTGCTCGAACCTCAGCTCGAAGTCGAGCCGCTTGCGCTGGAGCACGAAGTCGAGGCGCACGTCTTCCAGCGTGGCGCCCGCGGCCCAGGTGTCCCCGGCCGGCACCAGCAGGAAGTAGGGATCGCCGGCGGCCGTGTAGCCATCCGGGTCCAGTCCCGGCGCGCTCTCCTTGAGCGGCAGGGTGGCATTCTGCAGCACCATCCGCACCGGACCGGCCAGCTCCGCGCCCGAACCATTGGTCAGGTCGAGGAGCACGAAGAAGGAGCGATTGATCCGATCCAAGAGGGTGCGGGAACGGCTGACCCCGATCGAGCCGGTCACGTCCTGCCACACCGGCTGGTGCGCGGCGACGTTCACCGTCACCGGCTCGGAGGTGGTCTCGGCCCCTTCGTCGTCCACGGCGGTGCAGGTGGCGCCGTAGCTGCCGGCCGCTGCGTAGGTGTGGCTGAAGGTGCCGCTGGCGGATTCCAGCGCGCCGCTGCCGTCACCGGGATCGAAGCGGTAGGTGCTGATGCTGCCGCCGGCATCGCTGGCGTGGCAGCTCGCCGTCACCGCCAGCGGGGCTTCACCCGAGGTGGGTGACAGGCTGAAGCTGTCGATGACCGGCGGTTGATTCGGCACGGGCTCGAAATCGGCGCTGCACGTCTTGTTGGCGTCCATGACGACGGTGCAGCTTCCGTTCGTGCCGCACGCTGCGCATGCGCCACCCCATCCGGCGAACAAATGCCCTTCCGTCGGCGCGGCGACGAGGGTCACCTCGGCATCGGCGTCATAG
>JALSTP010000212.1 GCA_026983675.1 Sedimenticola sp. | reverse complement strand
GCCGAAGTACTGGCCCGCCTGGCTGGGGGTAGTGCTATTGCGGAGTACGGTCTGGCTGCCCCAGCGCGCTCGCATGGCCCTGGGCGCGGGGCTGGGCCGGATCTATCTGTCCCGCAGTGGCAAACGGCGGCGGGTGGTGGAGACCAATCTGCGGCTCTGCTTCCCCGAGCGTTCCGACGAGGAACGCGAGGCCCTGCTCCGGCGCCATTTTGAATCGATGGGCAAAGGCATCCTGGAGCTCGCCTTGGCCTGGTGGGGCCGCGATGCACAGGTGCGGCCGCTCGGCCGAATCGAGGGCAAGGCGCATGTCACCCGGGCCCTGGCGGAGGGAAAGGGGATCATCTTCTTCTCCGCCCATTTCACCTCTGTCGAGATCAGCGGCCGGTTGATGAAGCTCCTCGCGCCCGAACTGCCGATTCACATCATGTATCGCCCCAACGAGCATCCGGTGCTGAACCGCGTGATGGTGGAGCGGCGCAGCCGGCAGATCGCCCGGCCGATTCCGCGGCACGATATGCGCAGCATGCTGAAGGCGCTGAAGGGCGGTCAGATCGTCTGGTACGCCGCGGATCAGAACTATGGCCACAAGAACAGCGTATTTGCCGATTTCTTCGGCATTCCCGCGGCGACCAACACCGCCATCTCCCGGCTGGCCGGCCACGAGAACGTGGTCGTAATCCCCTTTTTCTGCGCCCGGCGGGCGGACGAATCCGGCTATGATATCGAGATCTCGCCGCCGCTGGCGCCGTTTCCCGGCGACGATCCGCAACAGGATGCCACGCGCCTGAATGCGATCATCGAGGGTTGGGCGCGACGCTACCCGGAGCAGTACTTCTGGGTCCATCGCCGCTTCAAGGACCGTCCCGAGGGCGAGGAACGCTTCTATTGAGTCCCCGCCTCGTCTTTGTGCGCCAGGCCTATACCCCTTTCGGTGGCGCGGAACGTTTTCTCGCCTCGGTGATGGAACGACTCGAAAGAGAGGGCGTGGAGCTGGAGATCCTCTGCCGGCGCTGGAAGGCGAACGGTGGACCGCGCCACGCCCTCGTCGACCCGCCGTATGTGGGCCGCCTCTGGCGCGATGCCGGATTCAGCCACGCCGCCTGCGCCTGGATCGGACGACAGTCGGACATACGAGTCCAGTCCCATGAGCGCATCCCCTGCTGCGACATCTACCGCGCCGGCGATGGCGTACATCGCGAATGGCTGGCCCAGCGGGCGCGCCTGCGGGGTGGAGCTGGCCGCTTGCTCCAGGGGCTCTCCCCCTATCATCGCTATACCCTTGCGGCAGAGCGGCGCCTGTTTACCCATCCGCGCCTCAGACGGGTCATTTGCAACTCGGCGATGGTGCGCGACGAGATCCTGCGCCACTACCCGGTATCCCCCGAACTGCTGCGGATCATCCCCAATGGGGTGGACTGCGAGCGGTTTCATCCTGGTCTGCGCCGGGAACTCGGCCCGCAGACCCGGCGGCGGTTCGGCATCCCTGTGGAGGCCGTGGTGCTCACCATCGTCGGTTCCGGCTACCAACGCAAGGGGGTGGACCAGCTCATCCGGGCGTTACCGGAAACGCCGGCGCAGACCCATCTTCTGGTGGTGGGCAAGGACCGCAAGCCAGCCCACTACCAGCGTCTGGCTCACCGTCTGGGGGTCGCCAGCCGGGTGCACATCGCCGGTCCACAGGACGATCCCCGCCCTTTCTACGCGGCCGCCGACGTCTATGCCCATCCGGCCCTCTACGACCCGGCCCCCAGCGCCGTGCTGGAGGCAATGGCCTGCGGACTGCCGGTGGTCGCCAGTGAAAAGACCGGTAATTCTGATATCATCCGCAGCCAACGGGCGGGCAATGTCTGCGATGCCCTGGACCGTGCCGGCCTGTTGGCCGCGATCGCAGGACTGCTCGACCCCCGGCAACGCGCCGAACAGGGAGACAATGCGCGCCGCGCCGCCGAGACCTCGTTTTCCCTGCCCCAAATGACCGACGCCTACCTGACCTTCTATCGCGAGATGCTCCACGCCGATCCCCATGCCTGATCCAGCCCTTACACCACGCCTCGACAGCCGCACCCTCTATCTACGGCTGCTGACCCACGTCCGCCCTTATTGGCGCGTCTTCCTGCTGGGCATTGTGGCGATGGTGGTGATGGCGCTCACCGAGCCCGCCGTCCCGGCCCTGCTCAAGCCCCTGCTGGACGGCAGCTTCGTGAAAAAAGATCCGTTCTATATCCGCTGGACGCCGGTGGCGCTGGTGGCCCTGTTCGCGGTGCGCGGCGCCGCCACCTACGCCAGCACCATGGCGATGGCCTGGGTGGGCAGCAAGGTGGTGCTGGACCTTCGCACGCGCATGTTCGACCGCCTGCTCACCCTGCCGGTGGGCTACTACGACGACCATCCCGCCGGCAACATCATCTCCAAGCTGACCTTCAACGTCACCCAGGTGACCAGCGCCGCCACCCAGGTGCTCACCGTGCTGGTGCGGGACACCCTCTCCATCATCGGTCTGCTGGCCTGGATGTTGTGGCTCGACTGGCGCCTGACACTGCTCATCCTGCTCACCGCACCGGCCATCGTGACCGTGGTCAAGACCCTGAGTATCCGCATGCGCCATCTCAACCGCCAGCTGCAGGAGAGCTATGGCGACATGACCCATGTGATCGAAGAGGCGATCCGCGGCAACAAGGTGGTGAAGATCTTCGGCGGTCAGGCCTACGAACGCCGGCGCTTCGGGGACATCGCCAACGGGGTGCGCCGCTACCAGTTGAAGGTGCAGAGCACCGCCGCCATCAACGTGCCCCTGGTGCAGACGATCGCCGCCGCGAGCATGGGCATCATCATTTACCTCGCCGCCAGCGACACCAGCAACGGCAATATGACGGTGGGCGCATTCATGTCTTTTTTCGCCGCCATGGGGTTGTTGTTCTCCCCCCTGAAACGGCTCACGGGGGTAAACGAACATCTGCAACGGGGGCTCGCCGCGGCGGAGACCATCTTCGACCTGATCGACGAGTCGCCGGAACGGGATGCGGGGGCCCGCCATCTCCCCGGCCGCGCCCGCGGGGAGGTGCGCTTCGAATCGGTGCACTTCCGTTATCCCGCGGCAAAACGGGAGGCGTTGCGGGGCATCGGCTTCGAGGTGCAACCCGGCGAAACCCTGGCGCTGGTGGGCCCCTCGGGCAGCGGCAAGACCACCGTCGCCAACCTGCTGCCGCGTTTCTATGCCCCCGACGCGGGCCGTATTCTGCTCGACGGCATCGATATTCAGGAGCTGCCGCTTGCCGAACTGCGCGGCAATCTGTCGCTGGTGTCGCAGGAGATCGTGCTGTTCAACGACACCGTGGCCGCCAACATTGCCTACGGCATCGAACCGGCGCCGCCCCGGGAGGCGATCGTCCGCGCCGCCGAAACCGCCCATGCCATGGCCTTCATCCGCGAACTGCCGGAGGGTCTCGAGACCCTGCTGGGGGACAACGGCGTGCGTCTTTCCGGCGGCCAGCGCCAACGCATCGCCATCGCCCGCGCCCTGCTCAAGGATCCGCCGGTCCTGATCCTAGACGAGGCCACCGCCGCCCTCGACACCCAGTCGGAGAAGCATGTCCAGGCCGCACTGGAATCCCTCCGCGCCGGGCGCAGCACCCTGGTGATCGCACACCGGCTCTCCACAGTGGAGAACGCCGACCGCATCCTGGTAATGAAGGAGGGGTGCATCGTGGAGCGGGGGCGGCACGCGGAGCTGCTGGCGCTACGCGGGCTCTACCACCAGCTCTATACCTCCGAGCTAGAAACCTGAGGGAGACGGTTTGCGCGTCGCCGTGATATACCCCGAGCCACTGCCGTCGGCCAAGGCGCGCGCTGTGACGGTGGTCAACACCGCCTGCGCCCTGGCGCGGCGCGGACTCGACACCACCCTCTACACCGAGACCGGCGGCAAGGATCTGGCCACCATCGCCCGCGTCTACGAGTGCGCCCCAGCCGGCCTGTCCCGCCGGACGCTGTCGAGAAGGGGCGGCTTCGGACTGATACGCAGCCACCGCTTCTTCAACCGCCGTCTCAGCCGCGCACTGCGCTCAACCGCGGCCGATATCCTCTATGTGCGCCATCTGAAGACCGCCGCCCACCTGATCTCTCATCGCCAACCGGATCAACATATCGTCTTCGAGTGCCACGAGATCTTTCACCAGACCACCGAGCATCCCCGTCGGGGGGCGGAACTGCGGGCCCTGGAGACACAAGTCTACCGCAACGCCGACGGCCTGGTATTCATCAACCGGACCCTCCAACAGGAGGTGGCGGCCGTGTTCGGTCATTTGGCCGCGCGCCAGTCCGTTGCCTGGCCCGGCGCCACCCCAGCGGTAGTAAACCGGGACAAGGGCTTTGATACTATCAGAGACATTTACTACATTGGCAGCCTCTATCCCTGGAAGGGGGTGGAAACCCTGTTGCGCGCAATGCCCACCGTGGCGGATACCACCCTCCATCTCATCGGCGATGCCGATGCCGGGCGACGCGCGGAGATCGAAGCACTGATTATGGAACTCGGCCTGAACGGCCGCGTCCTGCTGGAGGGCCACCGGACCCACGGTGAGATCCGCGCCCTCCTCGCGCAACGGGCCGCACTCACCGTTCTGCCCAATGAGAACGGCCCCTTTGCCCGCTTCACCTCGCCGCTCAAACTGTTCGAGTACATGGCATCCGGCTGCGCCATCGTGGCGGCGGACATCGAAACAGTGCGGGAGATTGGCGGCAAGACGCCCCCCTTCCTCTCCTATCCACCGGGAGACGCCGCAACCCTGGCCAACCGTATCAATCACCTGCGACGGCATCCCGACGAGGCGCGACGGTTGGCAGCGGCGGCTCTCGCACACAGCCGCGCCTTCACCTGGGACAGTCGCGCCGAACGGCTGGCGGGATTCTTTCAGTCTCTGCTCGACGCCAACTGAAGCGCCCTGTCGATGTGGGGGAGCACCTCCTCCACCGCCAGTTCATCGAGACAACGGCTCTCCTTGCTGCCGTCGCAGCCGTCGCGCCCGCACGGGACGCATTCCCACGCTTTTTGTATCGCCACGTGTGGCCCTGCGGCCTGTACACCGTTGCGCGCGGGATAGGGATCGGCGCCGGCGCGCGCGCCGTTGGGCCAGGGGCCCCACTCAAAGACCCCGGAAGGGCCGAACAGGGCCACCACCGGCGTTCCCACCGCCGCCGCCATGTGCATCGGCGCCGTGTCCACGCCGAAGAAGAGCCGGCTGTGGGCGGAGAGCGCCGCCACCTCTTTCAGGCTCAACCGCCCCCCCAGGTCCAAAGGGGGCCGGTGGCAACAGGCCGCGATGGCGGCGAGCCGCTCCCGCTCACGGACATCCGGCCCGCTGGTCAGCACCACCCGCGCGCCCCGCTCGATCTGGAGATGATCGATGGCGGCGGCCATCCGTTCGTCCGGCCAGCATTTGAAGAACCAGCGGGAGACGGGATGGACGTGGACGAGGGGCTGCTCCGGCCGCCACCCGGCCGCCTCCAGCCGGCTGGCCACCGCCCGCCAGTCCGCCTCGTCCCAGGGACAGGTTACGGAAACAGGGAAGGCCTCGGCCGCCGGGGGCAACAGCATGAGGTTGCGGTAGACGTTGTGGCGCCGCTCGCCCCGCCAGACGTGGGGCTCGGTGAGCATCCATCGGCGCCACCACTTGTCCCCGGGCTTCAGATAGCCGATGCGCCGCCGGGCGCCGGAGAGAAAAGCGAAGATGATGCCACGATCCCCTTCCGTGGTATTGAAGACGATGTCGAATCGCTCGCGGCGCAGCGCCCTGGCAAAGGCCCACTGCCTACGCAGGTGGCCCAGTGCCGATTCGCCCGCTTCCCGGCGTGGCAACACCCACACCCGCGCCAACACCGGGTGACCGGCCACCACCGCCTCGGTACCGGACTTGACCAGCATGTGGATCTCAGCGCGCTCATGGGTCGCCCGCAACCGGCTCAGAAGGGGGGATGCCAGCAAGACATCGCCGATATTGCGAAACTTGATGACAAGGATCTTCACCCGACTCTAAAGACGGGCATCTGAATGCCCTTTCGGCAATACATATTTGAGGTCATAGAGCACCGCCCCCCCCTTGCCCAGCGCACGCAGTTTCTCCACCCCCATCTCCCTGAACTGGTCATGGGCAACAGCGATCACCACTGCGTCATACCGGCCAGCCTCCGGCGCATCGATTGGAGCGATACCGTACTCCGCCTGCATCTCCCGGGGATCCACCCAGGGATCGTAGACATCCACCTCCGTCTCGTAGCTCTGCAGTTCGCGAACCAGATCGATGACGCGGGTATTGCGCAGATCGGGGCAGTTCTCCTTGAAGGTGAAGCCCAGCACCAAGATGCGGGCGCCGACAATGGGCAACCGCTTGTGAACCATGGTCTTGATCACCCGGGAGGCGACATAGTTTCCCATCTCGTCATTGATGCGCCGGCCGGCCAGGATCACCTCCGGGTGGTAGCCGATCGCCTGTGCCTTGTGGGTGAGGTAGTAGGGATCGACGCCGATGCAATGACCGCCCACGAGCCCGGGGCGGAAGGGGAGGAAGTTCCATTTGGTGCCCGCCGCCTCCAGCACCTCCTCGGTATCGATGCCGAGGCGGTTGAAGATCAGCG
>JALSTP010000211.1 GCA_026983675.1 Sedimenticola sp. | reverse complement strand
GAGCAGCAGTATATCGACGGCCTGATCACCCAAGGCGAGAAATACAACAAGGTCATCGACGCCTGGTCCAAGTGCTCCGACAAGGTGGCCGACGAGATGATGGCCCATATCTCCGCCGTCCAGTATGACGAGGAGACCGGCCGCGAGAAGGAGCCCAACTCCATCTACATGATGGCCCATTCCGGGGCCCGTGGCTCCCCCGCCCAGATGAAGCAGCTGGCCGGCATGCGCGGCCTCATGGCCAAGCCGTCGGGCGAGATCATCGAAACCCCCATCATCTCCAACTTCAAGGAGGGCCTGAGCGTTCTGGAGTACTTCAACTCCACCCACGGCGCCCGCAAGGGCCTGGCCGACACCGCCTTGAAGACCGCCAACTCCGGCTACCTGACCCGCCGCCTGGTGGACGTGGCCCAGGATTCCATCATCCTGGAGGAGGATTGCGGCACCGATAAATCCATCACCACCCAGGCGGTGATCGAAAACGGCGAGGTCAGCGTCTCCCTGGGCGAGCGCGTGCTCGGCCGCACCGCCGCCGAGGACGTGACCGATCCGGCCACCGGCGAGATCATCGTCAGGAAGAACGAGGAGATCACCGAGGACAAGGCCGCCCGGCTCAACGATGCCAAGATCCAGGAGATCCGCATCCGCTCGGTGCTCACCTGCGAGACCCATTACGGCGTCTGCGCCAAGTGCTACGGCCGCGATCTGGCCCGCGGCACGCCGGTCAACCTGGGCGAGGCCGTCGGCGTCATCGCCGCCCAGTCCATCGGCGAGCCGGGCACCCAGCTGACCATGCGCACCTTCCACATCGGCGGCGCCGCCCAGGTGGTCTCCGAGAGCTTCATCGAGGCCAACTATGACGGCACGGTGAAGATCGTCAATCCCAACCTGGGCCGCAACTCCAACGGCGATGTCATCATCATGGGCCGCAACACCCAGCTGGTGATCCTCGACGAGCACGGCAACGAGCTGGCCACCCACAAGCTGCCCGTCGGCGGCAAGCTGCTGGTGGAGACCGGCGATTCCATCAAGCGCGGCGCCAAGCTGGCCGAGTGGGATCCCCACACCCGCCCGGTGCTCACCGAAGTGGACGGCATCGTCGATTTCGAGGACATCGTCGAGGGCATGTCGGTGCACGAGGTGACCGACGAGGCCACCGGCATCACCAAGCGCGTGGTCATCGACTGGCGCTCCTCGCCGCGCGGCAGCGGCCTGAAGCCGGCCATCGTCATCAAGGACGAGAAGGGCGAGGTCAAGAAGCTGGCCCGCGGCGGCGAGGCCCGCTACCTTCTGTCGGTGGACGCCATCTTGTCCGTCGAGCCCGGCGCCAGGGTGCAGCCCGGCGATACCCTGGCGCGCATCCCGCTGGAGAGCGCCAAGACCCGCGACATCACCGGCGGCCTGCCGCGCGTGGCCGAGCTCTTCGAGGCCCGCAGGCCCAAGGATCATGCCGTCATCGCCGAGATCACCGGCCGCGTCGAATTCGGCCGCGACTACAAGAACAAGCGCCGCATCCGCATCGTCCCGGAGGATGCCGGTCAGGAGCCGGTGGAGTATCTCATCCCCAAGGGCCGCTTCCTGCAGGTGCAGGAGGGCGACATCATCGAGAAGGGCGAATACCTCCTCGATGGCCACCCCGCCCCCCACGACATCCTGGCCATCAAGGGCGTGGAGGAGCTGGCCGTCTATCTCATCAACGAGATCCAGGACGTCTACCGCCTCCAGGGCGTGACCATCAACGACAAGCACATCGAGGTCATCGTCCGCCAGATGCTCCAGAAGGTGGAGATCACCGATCCCGGCGACACCTCCTTCCTGCCCGAGGAGCAGGTCAACAAGTGGGAGCTCGAGGAGATCAACGAAAGGCTGATCAGGGAGGGCAAGACCCCGGCCCAGGCCAACCCGGTGCTGCTCGGCATCACCAAGGCCTCCCTGCAGACGCGCTCCTTCATCTCCGCCGCCTCCTTCCAGGAGACCACGCGGGTGCTCACCGAGGCCGCCGTGCAGTCCAAGGTGGACCGCCTGGAGGGCCTGAAGGAGAACGTCATCGTCGGCCGCCTGATCCCGGCCGGCACCGGCGGCATGCTGCGCCGCTACAAGCAGATCGCCGAAAAGCGCGATGCCCTGATCCTGGAGGAAAAGCGCAAGGAGGCCGAAAAACTGGCCAAAAAGGCCGAGGCCGAAGCAAGGGCGCAAGCCGAGGCCGAGGCAAAGGCCGAAGCCGAAGCCCAGGCCATCGAGCCCCCGCAGCCGGACACCCCGGATGCCCCGGACCAGTCCGGACCGCCCGCGGAAGAAACCTCCTGACCCAACAAAAAAGGCCCGCCACCCCGGCGGGCCTTTTTCATCCCCACACCGCGCCGGAAGGGGTTTGCCCCCTCTCGCGGGCCAGCCGTCCGCCCCGCCCAACTCCGTCATGCCCGGGCTTGACCCGGGCTTGACCCGGGCATCCATGCGGCCTTTCAGCCCGAGCAGGAAGGTGTGCAAACCCGGGCAGATGCCCCGCCAGGAACAATGACCGCCAACGCCCGAGCTACCTCAGCATGGATTGCCGAGTCAGGCCTGGAAATCCATACCGATACCACATCGGTACAGGGATGTTGCACTTCATGCCGCAATCAACTGCTACTGAATGAACCCAAGAGATAGTTGTCGCGCTGATTGTTTTGACTGATAGCGCCAGATACTCGCATCGAATTCACGTCGAGAGATGGATAGCAAGTCCGCCGCAAAGCTGAACACTTCACAGAGATAATCGTAGCTGTCGTCCTTCAGTTCGGCGAGTTCAGCAAAGCCACGGATGTGACGATCTACAACGATGCAGTCTACACCCACTAAGCAAGCCATGTAATCAATGGTTTTTGGGCCGACCCCTCTTACCTGTCGGATATCCATCCGAAAGCCTTTGTCCTGCAGCGTTCTGCTCAGCTCGGATGTGCTATCAATTTTTGCCTCAAGCATAAAGGCAACCAAATTGTCAAAGCGTGATATCTTTTCTCGATGTTTCCATTGCAGGAATTTCGGGATGCCCTCTTGCTCGATTATCCTCTTTAAGGTTTTTGTGGTTGTAGCGTGTGGGTAGGTTTTAAGGATAGAGGTAATGCGGGGCTGCACAACCTTCGCATAGTTCAATCCAGCCTGTAGGACCGAGTCAGCAAGTACCGCGCCCATGTGCTGATAGACAGGTCTGCAAACAATGCGCGATCCCAGAATGCCGGTTCGCACAGCATAGTCAGCAATGCACCGGGCGGCATATAGGGTGGCCGAATTGCTTGGGTTTTTCATCATATCTATTTTTCCCGTTTATATTAAGCCTACTTCTGCCAAGGCATTTAGCCTCTCTACGCAGTTGGGGCAGGCTCCACATGGAAACGAACTTGACGCTTGGCAGGAAAAGGTCCGGCCAATAGGAACCCCAAGCTCCAGTGCTTTTCGGACGACGTCGGCCTTGGTTTTCTCACGGAAAGGTGCATGGAAGCGCACGGCTCCAACACCACGGGAAAGCTCTTCAAGGTTGTTCATGAACTCAGTGCTACAGTCTATTTCTTTAGCATGATTACTGTTAATGAAACCTGAATACACGTTGAGTATACGAAGAGTCTGGGCACGAGCTGCGGCTACAGCGAAGAACAGCATTGTTCGGTATGGAAGATAAAGGTCATCATCAGAGACAGCCTCTTTCCAAAGGTCTGCTTCCAGGATCATCCGTGATGATGAACCCTTGAAAATGTCCGAGATATTCAGCCGCTCTGGAGGAATCACCTCCTGTGGCAGAACTTCTTGCACCTTTGCCCATTCAGTCTCGACACAGTGTTGTCCATAGTCAAAAAAAATGGGATAAACTTCTATCCCCTCACTGGCCAATAGATAGCAGACCGTTGTTGAATCGAGTCCACCAGAGACCATTACGACAGCTTGCTTCATCGGCGCATTGCCCTTAGTTTAGACATTATGCCGAAGAGGCCATTGAGACAAGTATCGAGCTTGTCCGAATAGACTGTGCTACCTGCCATCACCATGGTATTGGTGTTCTCTTTGAGCGGATCATAGGTGACCACGGGTTTCTTCAAAGCAAGAGCCAGTCCAATTTCAACCAGTGTTCCGGGATCACGCTCCAGAGGGAGTGCAAAAACAAGATCACATCTCTTGAGAAGCTCCAAATCATTCATATATGCGAATCGCATTTTGTGTTCTGAAGATTGTCGGGATAGCTCTCCATTTTCTTGCACTGGGCGGCAAACACAGAAATGATGATAATCAAGCGCCCGAAGAGATTTTTCAATATACGTGCGATCGACGTAAGAAAAATCAGGAGCAGCAAAGTATATCTGAAAACATGGCCGCTCATGCCATGGCAGAACTGTGCCGCCTAGGCCACGCATTTGATCAATGGAGAGTGCAAGGCTGCGTTTAACATCTCTTTTGAAGTCATCCGGGAAGGTCGTTTGAGCATAGCACGTTGCGGCGCGTGCTGCCTTCCATCCAGCATCAAAGGTGCCTGTATTCAGCATGGACACAAAAACCGCTGAATACACGTCGCCTACGCCGACCGAGTTGACGGTTTTTCCGAGGAGCGCCGGGATCTCGTCAACTTTTTGATTCCGAAGATCAAACACGCGGCTGCCTCCGCGATTTTCCTTCAGAAGAATGGCTTGTGGCGACAGATCGCGCAGCTTAGCCAGCAGGTTGGACAAGTTCTTCGACGTTTTTTCCAAGAACATAGGAGATGATGTAGAAGTCACTATGGATGTAATATTGCCCTTGAACGATGATAGCAATTGAAGGTCTGGAAGATCATAGGCAATATCGAAGCTCAACTGAACATCATCGGCAAGTAGGCATCTCAAGGCCGTAATGTCGTACTTTCCTGGAAAAATTAAACAGGTTTTGAATGTCTTTAGTGCGTCAGCCTTGCAGAGGTATTCGACGGATTTTTCGTCCCTCAGGATGTCCTGATAGGCTTGGTCTGCGAGTTCGATCGGATCGCCAATCGCTATGACGTTAGGCGCCCCTTTGACCTCTGCCAGCCATATGAATTCGTTGCATCCCAAGCTTTCAAGATAGGCTCGTGCTTGGTCGACCAGATAACTGGGGCATACAGCGGCCACGGAAAAGTTCGCGTCAATTGCCCACAGCCCGCGGGCCGCATGAACAACGCCGCCAAGCCGTAGCTTACTTTCAGTCCCTAGCTTCGGTATGGTGAAATCTACATAGATTTCGCCGACCAGTAGAATGTCTTGCCTAGGACTCATGGTATACTCGGTGCGAAGTCCACGCTGATCAATGCAACCGGAGTCGATGTTGAGGAAGTGATGCGCCCCTCATAGGTGAAGCCTGCAGCCAAGCAATCTGCGAGATAGTTGAGGCTAGTGGGCAACGCTCCTACGGTTTGTTCGCTTGCGTCGACAGCAAATAATCGGTCACGCAGCTGGATGGTTAGCGCCGTGTTAGCCGCAGGAACATCGCCATTTGCAGTAAAATACTCACAAAGCTCAACCTCTTCGAGGGTACAGGAAAATGCGCGGGCGCAACGATCTTCTCCACTTGCCCCGCCACCCCCGGTTCCATTACCTTCCCCCTCAGGGCGTGAGCCAGGGTAGTCAGAGAACCTTCCCGAGCCAGTGCTACCCATACCATCCCTCAAATCAGAATTTTTATCTTAACGTCAGGGTATTTCAATTGAGCTGCTATTGCAAGTGTAGATTCCCCACGAATCACAACGCCCCCTTGCCGACATGACCATCGCATGGACGGTTGAAATTCCCACTTCAGACCCCATTCCCCATCAAAGCGGAATGTTGTCATGCTTTTTCCAGGGGTTTTCCAGTTTCTTGCTGCCTAGCATGCGCAGGGCGCGGGTGAGGCGTTGGCGGGTGTTGCGCGGCTGGATGACGTCGTCGATATAGCCGCGCTCGGCGGCCACGAAGGGGTTGGCGAAGCGCTTTTCGTAGTGCGCGATGTGGGCGGCCGTCTTTTCCGCGTCATCGAGGTCCTTGCGGTAGAGGATTTCCGCCGCCCCCCTGGCCCCCATGACGGCGATTTCCGCCGTCGGCCAGGCATAGTTGACATCCGCCCCTATGTGCTTGGAGGCCATGACGTCATAGGCCCCGCCATAGGCCTTGCGGGTGATCACCGTCACCAGCGGCACGGTGGCCTGCGCATAGGCGAAGAGCAGCTTGGCCCCGTGCTTGATCAGCCCGCCATATTCCTGCGCCGTGCCGGGCAGGAAGCCGGGCACGTCCTCGAAGGTCACGATGGGAATGTTGAAGGCGTCGCAAAAGCGCACGAAGCGCGCCGCCTTGCGCGAGGCATCGGCATCCAGCACCCCGGCCAGCACCATCGGCTGGTTGGCCACGAAGCCCACCGTCATCCCCTCCATGCGCCCGAATCCGGTGATGATGTTGGCCGCGAACTCCGCCTGGAGCTCGAAGAAATCGCCCTCGTCCACCACCTTTTCGATCAGCTCGTGCATGTCGTAGGGCTGGTTGGGATTGGCCGGCACCAGGCTGTCCAATGATGGCTCCACCCGCCCGCCATCGTCGAAGCAGGGCAGCCGCGGCGGCGCGCTGGCGTTGTTCGCCGGCAGGAAATCCACCAGCCTGCGCACCTGCAGCAGGGCCTCCAGGTCGTTGTCGAAGGCCCCGTCAGCCACCGATGAGCGGGCGCAATGCACATCCGCCCCGCCCAGCTCTTCTGCCG
>JALSTP010000210.1 GCA_026983675.1 Sedimenticola sp. | reverse complement strand
CAACAATATATATCGTATTCAGCCGTGGCGTGCCGGTTCGCAGCAAGGCGGCCCATCGCCGCTGTAGCCACCCTACAGCAAGATGGGGCAACGCAGTCTGCGGGCCGGCACGCCGCGGCCTGTCTTTTGAATATCATAGGGTTAGGGGCTTCAGGCAGGCGCCGGACCTGCGTTCCAGTGCTTGGCAAGGGAGTGACCCTTGCCTGCGCACTGCGCCTTGTTCCGGCGCCTGCCTGAAGCCCTGAATGCGATATATATTGTTGCCGGGTTAATAATATAAATAAATTCTCCCACCTGCCGATACGCATCATTGATGGAGGACCCGCCCCTGACGTAGCCCGTCGGGGGCTGGTGAATGTTTTATTTTCAATGTGGGGATGCGGTGCCTCTCAAAAAGGGGGGCGGGTCATCCGTTCGGGAGACAGGTTATGTCAGAGGCCGTGGCCAACAACAAACTGGGTTCGATGAATGAAGACGTATTCGCCGAGGAAGATACGACGGTGCGCGGGGAGGTTGCAGCGGAAGTGACGGAGGTGTCGGACGAGGCGTTAAGTGATGCCGAGATGGACAGTCTCCTGGATTCCATGGATGACCTCGAGGCGGATCTGGACGGTGAATTCGATAGATTGCTGGATGAAGAATCGTCGTCGGGGACGGTTGGCGAAGTGGAGGACATCTCTGGCGATCTGGATCCGCTGTCGGTGGTTGGGGAGGTTGCCGAAGATGATCTTCTGGATGAGGAAGGGCAGATCACAGAGGCGGTCACGGAGGTGCTGGACAAGACCATGGATGAGGCTGAACCGGAGGCCCCTCCCGCCACGAAAGGCGAGGAAAGTGTTGCAGAGGAAGAGGCGCGGATCGATCAGTGGGAGAACGCGGAAAAGGCGGAAGACCTTTTCGACGCCCCTGCTGAATCGGTGGAGGCGCAGGTTCCTCAAGACGGTGACGCCGGTTTACCCGGTTCCATGGACACAGTGTCATCCAGTTCTGATCCGGATCCCGTGTCACCGCCGCCAGAGGAGAAATCTGCACCAGAAACGGCCTCTGTGATCCCCTTGCATCAGGCGTCGGAAGAGGAGGGGGAGCCTGTACTTGGGGTGCCAGATATCCCGGCAGGCACTGCGGATGGGGGCGCAAAGAGCGTCGGCGTCATTGGTTTCGTCGCGGTGGTGGTTTCGATGATCGCGCTTACTTTCGGCGCCTTTGGGATGTGGATGATCAACAGTCTGGATGCCGAGGTCAAGGAATTACGCACGGCCGTGGTGGATGTCACTGCGGAGGCGAATGCCGATACGTTGGACAGTGCTCAGATGAAGACGGCCATCTCCGCCATTGGGTTGATCAATGCCCGTCTCGACGAAATGGGGTTGCAGATCGCGGGTTTGCGCAGTGATGCGGTCAAGCGTCAGATCGATTTTGAGGAGAGCGTGAAAGCCCGCGTTCAGAAAATCGGTGACAGGGTGGACGCCCTCGAGGCCGTAAAGGCCCCGGCCCGCGTTGCCGAGAGGAAAACGGCGGTCACCTCCCAGAGGGAAAAGAAGGCCCCCAGTGATGCCGGTTCTTCCAAGCCGAAGGCATCCGTGACGGCAACGCCGACGGCCAAAAAAGGCGCGGGCTGGGTGGTCAATCTCGGTGCCTTTTCCAGATCGGCGCAGGCGGAAAAGGTAAAGCGCAGATTGCAGAAAAAGGGCGTGAAGGCGTCCGTGTTCCCCGTTCGGAAAGCGGGTCGTCTGCTCTACCGGGTGGGTGTTGATGGTTTCGAAAGCGCCGAAAAGGCCAGGGTATATGTCCGGTCGCTCAGGAAGATGACCGCCATTCCCGGGGCCTGGGTTGGAAAAGCAGGCTATTGATCCGTATCCCTGCTATTGCATGTTCAGATTGACAGGGCGTACCTGGAACACGGCGGCCTCCTACGAAGGCCATTCAGTGGTGAACCGAGCAGTTACGGATATTTTTGCAATAATCAATAATGAATAGGTAGAACGGGAATATGCTGTTCACTGTCCCAGCGATGGGCGATAAAGGCGCGCCGACCATGACGAGTGATTCTATTGTGCACCGTTATGCCGCTTACTATTCGGGGTGGTGCGTGGCCTTTGGCGAGCATGAGATCCGCTATGATGAAGGAAAACGGATCAACTGGCTGTATGGTGATTCCAGGATAGGCCTCATTCTCTCGCCAGGGTTGAAAAAACGCCTGTTCCGGGTGCTTCTCCATGGTACAGGCGATGCTCCCCCCGTGGAGTTGTTGCACGACAGGGTGAAGATTGGCGGTTTCGTCTATCCCATCGAAGAGGAGGAGGATCGGCAGGGCTTCCGGGGTATCGAGCGTCTGTACCGGCAGTCATCGCAACTGCACCTCTTTCTCACCAGTCATTTTTGCTATCCGAAGGGAACCCGGATCGTCACTTTTGCAAGCCAAAGGCCCCTCGGCATCATTTACAAGGAAATCCAGCCCTTAGAGCTGCGTCTGGGTGCGCGTCCCTCCTGACGGTTGGCGCCGGTTTCTCTTCTCCCGTTGCCGGGTTATTAACCCGGCGACAATATGTATCGTATTCAGCCGCGGCCTGTCTTTAAAGTCCCCCATAGGGGATCCGTAAATCCCACGCCTTTAAGCGGCATCGTTGCTTTTACCCCCTCTCCCCTTGAGGGGAGAGGGTTGGGGTGAGGGGTGAAGATTGCACCGAGGTTGATTCTTGAACCCTCACCCTGGTCCTCTTCCGGTTTCGGGAGAGGGGACAATCGGCCGTACGGCCCATCAATTCCGCTTTCAGGCGTAACCCGAAGCCACCGGCTTTAGCCAGTGGGGTATTCACTGCGTGGTGGTGCCCTCTCGCTTATTGAGACGCGCCTCTATAGTGGCGGCGATGTCTTCCGAGAGACGCCCCAGCGTGCGGCTCAGGGCGGCGGCCAGCTTGGCGTAACCGGTTCCCTCCACGGGTTCGACGATATCGAATTTTTTGACCAGATATTCCGTTCTGCCTTCGCCATCGAGCAGGTTCCACAGGCCCAGCAGGTGCGCTTCCCCGCCGGGCGCGCCGTCGAAGCGCAGGATGTCCAGACCTACCTGATAGTCGAGTTTCCGGTAGCGGGGCCAGGGGTAGGGCGTCACCCGGTCTGTGCCCAGGAGGGCCATGAGATTCTGTTGCAGGACCCGATAGATATTGTCCTCCAGTCCCCCTGCCCAGTGCTGGAAATCGTCCAGCCTGACCCGGTTACTGTCGATGTGCGTGACCACCTGGGGACGGTCGAGGATGTCGTTGAGCCGGATCGGGCCCAGCCCGATGGAGAGATCGGGGTAATGTCTGAGGGGGGTGCTGTCGAACGTCTTTTGAGGTTCGAGCACCAGGAAGTTTGTCTGTTTCGAGGGCAGGGTGTCGCAGCCCACGAGCAGCAGCAGTCCCGCGATGAAGAGGGGTTTCAAGTACATGATCGTCTCGTGTCGGTTTGTTCGTCTGGCATCAGCGTTTGCCTTGCAGCAGCGATTCCGGATGTCGTTCCAGATAGTCCGCCATTCCGCGCACGGCGCGGGCGGCTTCCGCTATCTGTTCGAGGGCTTGATAGAGCTGATTACCCAAGGGCGTGTCCTTGTCCACCACGCCGGAGAAGGCATCGAAGGTCTTGGTGGCATTGTCCAGGGCCTTGGATGTCTTTTTTAGCATGTTCTGGGTGCTGTTCATGATATCGCCGGCCCGGTCATCGAGCGTACTCAACAGGTGTCGCAGGTCGGCGCTGCTCTGTCGAAGATCGTTCACCGTCTGCTCCACTGCCGGTCCATTGACGATACGGTTCGCTCCAGCGGCGGTTTCCTTGAGGTTCCGGCCAATCTCGTCGAGGGGCAGGCGTTCCAGCTTGGCGAGAAGATCGGTGATGCCGGTCATGATGCCGACGAATGGGCGGGGCATGGTGGGGAGTTCGGGGAAGCGCCCTTCGTATCCCACCTTTCGTGGTTCCGCGTCCGGGAAGAAATCGAGGTCCACCAGGACCTGACCGGTGAGATAGTTTGCCGTTTGCAATCGGGCCCGCAGTCCCCTTTTTACCAACGCCTCGACAAGCTGCTTGCGTGCGTTCTTCCGTGTCTGCGGCGACAGCGCCGGTTTCTCCGTTGAAGGCAGAAATCTGTCGACTTCGATGTCCACCAGGACGGGGATTCTCAGTTGTCCCGATCTCTCTGCCACAAGGCCGAAATCCTTGACCGAACCAATGCGGATGCCACGAAACTCCACTGGCGCACCGACGGTCAATCCGCGTACCGTATCGTCGAAATAGAGCACATAGGTGACCGCTGCCTGTGGTTGTTGCTCTTCGGTCTGTTTATGGTTGTCGAAGAGGGTGAACAAATGATCTTCACTCGCCTTTTGTGGCGTTGAAAGGGAAGCCGGGGTCTCGAACGCGACACCGCCCGACAACAGGGCGGTGAGGGATTCCATGTCCACCGTCAGCCCACTGGTGCTGAGCGTCACCTCGAGACCGGCGACGTTCCAGAAACGGGTGTTGGTATGCACGAATTCGTTGTGAGGTGATTCGATGAAGATGCTGATATCCACATGCCGATGGTCCTTGGTGAGGCCGTAGTCCACCACTTCCCCCACGGGAATCTGGCGGAAATAGACCGGTGAACCGACGCTCAGGGAGCCCAGTTTGTCGGCGCGCAGGTGGTAGATGCTGCCCTTGCGGTCCGAGGTGATGCCGGGCGGCTGCTCCAGCCCTTCGAATTCGAGAGCGGGTGCGCCCCCTTTTCCGGGGTCCAGTTCGATGTAGGCGCCACTGACCAGGGTGTTCAGTCCGCTGATGCCGGCGGCGCCGATGCGCGGGCGGACAACCCAGAAGCGGCTGTTCTCGTTCAGGTAGCTGTCTGCCCCGCGTTTCATCTGCGCCTCGACGATGACACTCGCTAGGTCCGGCGTGTAGGTTACGGTGGAGACCCTACCCACCGAGACGCCCCGGTATTTGATCGGTGTCTTCTTGGCCTCGATGCCTGCGGCGGTCTTGAAACGGATGACGATGGTCGGCCCTTTGTCGGCAAAGGTCTTATACAGCAGCCAGCCGGCGACGACGAGCGCCACCAGCGGCAGCAGCCAGACGAGGACAAAACGCGAACCCGCCTCCGTGACCTCGGCCTCGGGGATCGTGTCCATGTCAGGCGGGGGGCCAGTCCTGTTCATCGGCAGTCCTCTATTCTTCCCAGATCAGACGCGGGTCGAAGCTCATGGCGGCGAACATGGTGGAGATGACCACAGCGGCAAAGGCGCTGGCGCCCGCTCCGGGTTCGACATTGGCAACCGTGCCCATCTGCACCAGGGTGGTGAGCAGGGCGATCACGAAGACGTCCACCATCGACCAACGTCCGATCAGCTCCGTAAGCCGAAACAGTCGCGTGCGCCGCTTTCGCCGGTGCGGCGTCCTTCGCTGCACGGAGATCAGGAGATAGCTGAGGATGATCAGCTTGAGCAAGGGTACGACGATGCTCGCCACGAACACGATCAGGCCCAGTGGCCACATGCCGTTCTCGAACAGGTGAACGACACCGGAGAGGATGGTGTCGGGCTGTCCGCTGCCGAAATAGACGACCGTCATGATCGGGAGGACATTGGCGGGGATGTACAACAAGGCCGCAGTCAGCAACAGGGCCCAGGTGGTCAGGATACTGTGCGGTTTGCGGGCATGCAGATGGCTGTGGCAGCGGGGGCAATAGTTCTCGCGGTGGGGTGTGAGGCGCACCACCAGTCCGCAGATGGGGCATCCCGTGAGTCCCGCCTCCCTGGCCAGGCGTGGCAGGCTCATTGTCGGTACCCCAACTGATTCCAAAGTTGTTTCGGTTCCAGGTAAGAGGCCGTAACCGCTGAAACCAGAAGCAGCGCGGCGAAGGCGTAGAGTCCCGGACCCAGCACCACCTCCGCCATGTCCCTGAGTTTGACGAAGGCCACCAGCACACCCAGCATGAAGACATCGATCATGCCCCACGGGCGCAAGTGGCCGAGGGCGTGGAGGGCGGTTCGCACCATTGGCAGATCGAGCCGCCAGCGAAGGGCGATCAGCACATGGAGGGTGCTCAGTATCACCAGTGCAGGGCCGGCCACGCTGGTGAAGAACACGACGGCGGACAGCCACGGCATGTCGTGTTGATAGAGCGCCCACGCCGCGCCCGCCAGGGTAGTGGCCTCGCGGTTGTTCTCGATCTCCAGCGCCATGAACGGGAAGGTGTTGGCAAGCAGGAACAGGATGAGGGCGGTGAGCGTCAGCGCCAGCTCCCCGTCCATCCCCCAGCGCGGCAGTCTGAGCAGCACCGAGCCACAGCGCGCGCAGTGCGCCGCATGGCCGGGCGACAGGGGCGGCAGCCGCTGAAGCAGATCACATTCGTGGCATACCGCCAAAGGGGGCGTCACGCAGCGCCTCATGCCGGACTTCCCCAAACCGACGCGGAGATTCGTCGCTGTCCCCACTGATTGGCATCGTGGGCGAAATGGAGCGTATCGCGGTAAACCATGGCGAGGCATTTTCTCACGTCACATAGAGCGCCACAATCCGGCGTGCGTTGCAAGGTGCATATGTCGCAGACCGCAGGGGCAGGATATGGTGCCCGCCGGTTTATCCCCGGCCTAACCCGGATTATTCATGAAGTCGCTTGCGCCCTTGCTTGATCCTTGTCCACACAGGGAATTTTCCTTCCTCGGCAATACAGCCCGTATTCCACTCGGTCGGAAAATC
>JALSTP010000209.1 GCA_026983675.1 Sedimenticola sp. | reverse complement strand
TGCATTGGAGCGACCTTGGCAAGGGAACGACCCTTGCCTGCGCACTGCGCCTTGTTCCGGCGCCTGCCTGAAGCCCTGAATGCGATATATATTGTTGCCGGGTTAATAACCCGGCAACAATATACAATCCGGGCTAGCGAATCTTCTCCTTGATACGCGCCGCCTTCCCGGTGCGACCACGCAGATAATAGAGCTTGGCGCGGCGCACGTCACCACGGCGTTTCACCTTGATCTCGGCGATCTGCGGGCTATGGGTCTGGAAGACACGCTCGACGCCTTCGCCATGAGAGATCTTGCGCACGGTGAAAGAGGAATTGAGTCCCCGGTTGCGTTTGGCGATCACAACGCCCTCGAAGGCCTGCAGCCGCTCGCGGTTGCCCTCTTTGACCTTGACCTGAACGACCACCGTGTCACCGGCCCCAAATTCCGGGATGTCGCTCTTCATCTGCTCGGCTTCGAGTTGTCCGATGATATTGCTCATGGTTCTATGCTCCTCTACTCGCCGGCCTCTGCCCGCGATCGTTTAAACTCTTCCAGCAAATCCTGTTCTTCCTGCGACAGCACGCGCCGCTCCAACAGGTCCGGCCTGCGCTGCCAGGTTCGTCCCAGCGCCTGCATCAAGCGCCAGCGGCGTATCGCCCGGTGGTCTCCACCGCGCAGCACCTCCGGGACGCTCCGACCGTCCACCGTCTCGGGGCGGGTGAAATGCGGACAGTCCAGCAGCCCTTCCATGAAGGAATCCTGCCGCGCCGAGTCCGCATCGCCCAGCACGCCCGGCAGCAGACGGATGATGGCATCCATCATCACCATCGCAGCGAGCTCGCCGCCGCTCAGCACATAGTCGCCGATGGAGATCTCCTCATCGACGCAACAATCGACGATACGTTCGTCGATCCCTTCGTAGCGCCCCGTCAGCAGGATGAGGCCGTCGCGCTCCGAAAAGGCCCGCACCCCGCCCTGATCGAGCCGCCGACCCTGTGGGCTCAAATAGATCACCGGACTGGCTGGCGCCGACGCCCGGGCCGCCTCGATCGCCGCCCGCAGGGGGGCGTATTTCATCACCATGCCGGGACCGCCCCCGTACGGTCGGTCATCCACCGTGCGATGCACATCCCGGGTGTAGTCCCTCGGGTTCCAAAGCTCCAGGTGGACCCGCCCCCGGTCGATGGCCCGGCCCGTAACCCCCTGTCCCCGGACGATCTCGAACAGTGCCGGCATGAGGGTGATGACATCGAAGCGCATCAGAACGCCGGATCCCAATCCACCGTCATCACGCCTTCCGTCAAATCCACTGCCCGCACCACATCGCCCTGAAGGAAGGGGATCAGCCGCTCCCGGTCGCCCTTTACGACGATCACGTCGTTGGCGCCCGTCTCGAACAGCCGGTCGATGACGCCCAGATCCACGCCATCCGGTGTCACCACCTTCAGTCCCTGAAGGTCCGCCCAGTAATACTCGCCTGGAGCCGCCTCTGGCAACTGCGACCGCTCGACCGCGATCTCACGATGCACCAGGGACGCGGCCTGGTCGCGATCATCACAACCCGCGATCTTCGCCACCACACCCTTGCCATGGGGGCGCCCCGCCTCGAGCCCGCGCCGCTCCCACTCCTCGCCTCTTCCGAGAAACCACGTGCTGTAGTTGAGGATGTTGGAACGCGGAGAGGTATAGGAATAGATCCGCACCCACCCCTTGACGCCATACAGGCCGGAGATGCGGCCCAACACGACCCTGCTGTTGCCGCCCATCATCTGTTTTCGAGCGGGCGAAGCATCTCCGCCCATCGACGACTGGAACTCAGGCCACCTTCTCTTTCAGGAGGCTGGCCACACGTTCGCTCGGTTTGGCGCCACGGGACATCCACATCGCCACCTTTTCGCGGTCGATGCGCAGACGTTCCTCGCCTCCGGTCGCCACCGGGTTGAAAAACCCCAGGCGCTCGATATAGCGCCCGTCACGCGGATTGCGCGAATCTGTCACCACAATGTGAAAGAAGGGGCGTTTCTTCGCGCCGCCTCTTGCAAGACGTATCGTTACCATCTGCTGAACCTGAGAAAGTTGAACCCACACGCCAACGCCGCCGCTGGCAGGTAAACGGCGTATTGTACGCAATTTCTGGGGAATGTGAAGGGCGGCGAGGCGATTTCTGCGCGAAACCGCCTGTCGGACTACATCGGGAACCCGCCTGGCGGCATACCTCCTGGCGGCATGCGTCCCTTGAGTCCCCGCATCATCTTGCGCATCCCGCCGCCTTTCATTTTTTTCATCATCTTCTGCATCTGGTTGAACTGCTTAAGCAGACGATTGACATCTTGTATACGGGTTCCTGACCCTTGGGCGATGCGCCGTTTGCGGGAGCCCTTGATCACCGCCGGGAAACGCCGCTCCTGAGGCGTCATGGAGTTGATGATGGCGATCATGCGGTCGATCTCCTTGTCGTTGACCTGCTTCTTCACATGCTCCGGCACCTCACTCATGCCGGGCAGTTTGTCCATCATGCCGGCCATGCCCCCGAGCTTGTTCATCTGCTCCATCTGATCCCGAAAATCCACCAGATCGAAGCCCTTCCCCTTTTGCAGTTTCTTGACCAGTTTCTCCGCCTTGTCCTGGTCAACCTTCTTCTGCACCTCTTCCACCAGGGTGAGCACGTCCCCCATCCCCAGGATGCGGGAGGCCATGCGGTCCGGATAGAAAGGCTCCAGGGCATCGGTCTTCTCGCCGACGCCGATGAACTTGATCGGTTTTCCGGTGATGTGGCGGATGGAGAGCGCCGCCCCACCCCGCGCGTCGCCATCCGCTTTGGTGAGCACGACCCCGGTCAGTGGTAGCGCCTCATCGAAGGCCTTGGCCGTATTGGCGGCATCCTGACCGGTCATACTGTCAACCACGAACAGGGTCTCGACCGGAGAGACCGCCGCGTGAAGCGCCTTGATCTCGGCCATCATCTCGTCGTCCACATGCAACCGGCCGGCGGTATCGACGATGAGCACATCCGCAAATTGCTTCCTGGCCTCGGTCAGGGCGTTGCGGACAATGGCCGCCGGTTTCTGGTCCGGCCGGCTCGGATAGAACTCCGCGCCCACCTCCTGCGCCAGCGTCTGCAACTGATCGATGGCCGCGGGCCGGTAGACGTCGGCGCTCACCACCATCACTTTCTTTTTGGCGTTTTCCTTGAGCCAGCGGGCCAGCTTGGCCACGGTGGTCGTCTTGCCCGAGCCCTGAAGTCCGGCCATGAGGATGACTGCGGGCGGTTGAGCGGCAAGGTCCAGCCCCTCGTTGGCCTCGCCCATCACCTTGACCAGCTCGTCATTGACGACCTTGATCAGCGTCTGGCCCGGCGTGAGGCTCTTGAGCACCTCCTCGCCCATCGCCTGTCCACGCACGCGCTCAACGAACTCCTTGACCACCGGCAGCGCGACGTCCGCCTCCAGCAGCGCCATGCGTACTTCGCGCATGGTGTCCTTGATGTTCTCTTCGGTCAGTCGCCCCCGGCCCCGAAGGTTCGAGAGCGCGCGGCCAAATCGTTCTGTCAGATTTTCAAACATGAAGCTCCACCCTTGATGAAGACGCCGCACATCAAGAAGATGCACGGCAGACATTGACCGCTATTATACCCCTTTCCAATCTCCAGACGCCTGTGCGATTATTCCCCCGATGAACAGTACCTTTCTCGCCCTGACGGCCGCCGTTCTCTACCTCCTCAGTGGAGGGCTCATCGGCGTTCGCCTGTTTCGCGGCCACGCGCAAAAAGGCGTGCGGCGGATCCTGCCTCTTTTCGTCGGTTTGGTGGGATGCGTTGCGCACGGGGTCATGCTGTACCAGAACATTATCGTCCCCGAGGGTCTCAACCTGGGGTTCTTCAATGCCTTTTCCCTTGTTGCGTGGACCATCGTCCTGCTGCTGCTGTCGACCAGCCTGTTCAGTCCGGTGGAGAATCTGGGCATCGCCATCCTCCCACTCGCAGTGCTGGCGATATTTCTGGACCTGCGCTTCCCCAACAACCATGTGCTGCCGCAAACGACTGCGCTGGGGATGAAGATCCATATCCTGGTTTCCCTGCTGGCCTACAGCCTGATGACTCTCGCCAGTGTTCAGGCCATCCTGCTGGCGATCCAGGACCACCACCTCCACAGCCGGCAGCCGGGCGGCTTCATTCGCGCCCTGCCCCCACTGCAGACCATGGAGAACCTGCTGTTCGAGATGATCGGCGTGGGTTTCGTGCTGCTGACCCTGTCGCTGATCAGCGGCTTTACCTACCTGGACAATATGTTCGCACAACACGTCGCCCACAAGACCATCCTCTCCATCGTGGCGTGGTTCGTGTTCGCGACCCTGTTGTGGGGACGTTTTCGATATGGCTGGCGGGGAAGAACGGCGCTCATCTGGACGTTGAGCGGCTTCGTGGTGCTGATGCTGGCCTATTTCGGCAGCAAGGCGGTGATAGAACTCATCCTGAAAAAGTGAGGGAACGGATGCCGATCACCCCTGCTGCCGCTCGCATGCGTGGTAGGCGCGGGCCGCGACGCGGCCCTGTCGGACCTTGTCGAGGGTCCCGGAGAGTTTGTCGCGCGCCTTGGCAACGCGCTGGACGATCGCTTCGTCCTCCTCCAGGATCCGACGGATAGCGTCGGCCACGGAGGCCGGATCGTCAAAGGTAAAAGAAGGGCCGAAGCAGGAGTGGATCAAGGATCTGCGCTCCCGCTCCAGCCCCGTCAAGCTGTCCCAGGCGCCATCATCGGCCAGCGCCCGCATGCGCCGGGTGATTGCGATGATCTCCTGAATGCACGGCTCCACGGCAGTCTCGTCAACCCACGGCCGGCTCGCCCACATGGACGGGTGCAGCGGGGTTTTTCACATTATCGGGCAACGCATCCCAGGCGCTCTTGATCTCTGTCATGAGGGAACTCACCTCATCGAGGATCGCCGTGTCGTTGCTGGCGACCGCATCCATCAGGCGGCGGGTCATATAGTCATAGAGATCATCGAGGTTATTGGCGATCTCCCCGCCCTGCTCCAGGTCGAGCGAACTGCGAAGCCCGTTGATGATCGAGATCGCCCAGGAAATGTGCCGGCTCTTTCCCTCATGCTCCCCGCGCTCGATATACCCCTTGGCGGTGGCAATCTTGTCCAGCGCCCCCTCCATGAGCATCTGCACGAGCCGATGCGGACTGGCGTAGGCCACGTCTGACGAAACGGCCACCTCCCCATAACTCGCCAATCCCCGTTTTTTTGGATATGTCATGCTGTGATTCCCCTGGGAAAAACCTGTCTTTTGGTCTGTTTGAATCCAACCGCCGTTATTTGAGCGTACCGAGGCGCTGGGTCAGGAACTGCCCCGTTGCCTGCATCTGCGACATCAACGTATCCAGCCCTGCGAACTGGGTGCGAATCCGCTTCTCCGTCGTCTGCAGACGATACTCCATGTTCGCCTGTTGGTCGCCGATCCGACGGATACGTGAATTGAATCCGTCTTCCCTGGTCTTGATGATACCATCGACCCCGAGAAACCCCTCGACCATGGTATCGAGACGCGCGGCGAAACCCTCAGTATCATGACCGAAGACATTGGAGAAACCGTAGAAGTCCGTATCCAACGCCTTCTCCAGCCGGAGGGGATCGATGCTCATGCGCCCGTCCTTGCCGATGGAGAGCCCCACCTCGCTCATGTATGAATAGGCGCTGCCGGCAATGTTGGCCGGGGTGTTGATCACCGACAGAATGCTGTTCTGGACAGTCCTCAAGGTACTGTCCGCCTCCAGTTCACCCTGACTCAAAGAATCGATGGAATCCTGCAACGCGTTGTAGGCGTCGGCAAAGGACTGTACCGACTCCTGGATCGCCTCGTTGTTGCGCGTCAGCGTCACCTCGGCGTTTCCCAATGCCTTAAGCTCCAGGGTGACCCCCTGGATCGCGCCACCGACCTTGTTCGAGGCGCTGGTGACGGTGAACCCGTCGATGGTCATCTGGGCGTCGGCCGCCGGGCTCACCTCGGTCAGACTGGCAAGCGGGGCAAGGCCGGAACCACTCGCCGAGACCTGGAGCGCGTTTTCCGTCCCCGATTCGTCCGCCGTCAGGATCAGGCGGTAACCGGCATCGTCGTGCAAAATGGTCGCCGTAACGCCGGTATTGTCCGGGCTCTGGTTGATGGCGTCCCGGATCCCGGTCAGGGTGCTGCTTGCGGCGTCGATATCGACACTGAACGACGCGGTGCCAACACTGATGTCGAGTCTACCGGTACCGAGGGTGTCGCCACTGCTGGCAAACGCCGCAGTCGCAAGCTTGTGGTGTGAGGCCAGTGACGTCACATCGATGTTGTAGGTGCCAGGCGCCGCCGTATCCTCGGCGGTGGCCGCCAGCACATTCTCGTCGCTCGTTGCGGCGTTGTAGATCTTGAACTTGGAGACCGAGCTCAGATTTCCCATCGCGTCCTTGAATGACGACAGGGCGCTTTTGAACTTGCCAAAAGCGCTCAACTGGTCCTTGACCTTCTTCTCCTCACTCTGGAGGCGCTGCAATGGCGCCCGCTCCACCTCCATCAACTTGGCGACGATGCCGTTGATATCGAGGCCTGAGCCCAATCCAGGTGCAGTCAATGCAGGCATGATCTTCTCATCTCGTCAAAAGCCCCCTGGCATATCCGCCAATCCCCGTGGGTGCCAGGTGCCAGGCACCATGCAAAGCGCATGCCGCCGAATCCCTAAACCTCGGCCTGCAGCAGGGTCCCCTTGAACGCCTGCATTCTTTCGGCCAGTCTGACCACCTCTTCCGACGGGATCTGCCGGATCACCTCATGGGTGACGGCATCCACCACGCGGATGATGGTCTGTCCACTCTCCTTGTCGATATTGAACTGAATGGACCGTTGCTGATACCGGGCCGATTCGTTCAGATCGTCCACCATCTGAACCAGCGAATCACGCTTCGGGTCTGAACGCGCATCCCTGGAGACTGCTGGCAGTGCCGAAGGGCTTGCATCGAGACGCTGCACATCCGTGACGGCGCCGCCCCTCGCTCCCCTGCCAACCGGCTGCGTTGTCTGGCCCAGCGGCGTCAGCACATTGCTGATAACGTCTGCTGCCATATTGCTCACCGTGTTACTCGACTATGACCAAGACGCCCGGGCGAGGCCCGGGCGTTCGCCGTGACCCCCTTACCGGCCGAGCAGGGACAACGCCAGCTGCGGCTGGGTGTTGGCCTGCGCCAGGATGGAGGTACCGGCCTGCTGCAGGATCTGGGCGCGCGTCATGCGGGCCGTCTCCTCGGCGAAGTCGGCATCCTGGATGCGGCTGCGGGAAGCGGACAGATTTTCCGAGTAGTTCTTGATCTGGCTGATTACAGCCTCGAAACGGTTTTGCACTGCACCGAAGGTGCCGCGCGCTTTAGCCACGGTTTCGATAGCGGTTTCTATGTTGGCCAGGGCCGTCTGCGCATTGGCCTGTGTGTCGACAGCGATGGTGCCAGTGGCTGCGAGGTCCGCATTGTAGCCAGCAATTGTGGTCATATCCTGGCCTGTGACGGTAACCTGCTGGTCCGCACCATTGTCCTGACCAACCTGGAACACGAGAGATGTGACCGTGCCATCCAGCAATTTCTGACCATTGAATTCCGTGGTCTGAACGATACGGGAGATCTCCTGGGTCAACTGATCCACTTCCGCGGAAATCCCTGAACGATCCTCCACCGTACCGTTGGCGGACTGTACCGCCAACTCACGAATACGCTGCAGATTCTGTCCGATCTGACCCAGGGCGCCTTCCGCCGTCTGACCAAGCGAGATGCCGTCCGCGGCGTTACGGGCCGCCTGATTCAGGCCACGGATGTCGGCGGTCATCTTTTCCACCGCATAGAGACCCGCCGCATCATCCTTTGCGCTGTTGATGCGCAGGCCGGACGACAGGCGCTGCATGGCGGACTGCAGATCGCTCTGGGAGCTCGACAGATTACGCTGGGCATTGAGAGAAAATACGTTTGTGTTTACAACGATAGGCATGATGTGGTTACTCCTTGCTCACCGGCCGTCTCGCAGAGCGGGTCCGGTGTCAGGTTGATCTCCAGCGGATATACCGTCGATGCGACTGTATTTACCGCTTCCGGTATTGCTAGCGGCTGGGCGGGGGAGAACTTTAGCCACCCGGACGGGATATCAGCCCTTGGAAATAAACCATATCCTATTGTTCTATAAGTGTTTTTTAGAGTGATGCCGCAATGGAGAGACGCTTGGCGTCATTTGGCGAAGCTGCTTCCCGGGGTGGAGACGCCAGCCGCGGCTCAGAGAAAGTTGAACAGTGACAGCCCCTGGATCTGGACGTAGGATTTCTGCGCCGCCTGCAATGCGGTCAACTGACGTTCGAACCGGCTGATGGCCTTGGCGTAGTCGAGATCCCCCTCCTTGGAGCGGCCGACCTTGAGGGTCAGCAGAAAGCTGTCGTTGACGTCCGTCTGCTGATCGATATTGTTCAGCCGTCCGCCCACCGAGGCGCGGACCCCGAGGATGCGGTCCATCACCTTTTCTATATCGTCCATGTAGGCCTCCGGCCGGTTACCCGCCTCCAGGATGGAGGCCAGGCCGTCCAGCGTTTCGAAGGCGCTGCGGGCGCCGCCGGTGCTGACCGGGATGTTCATGAAGACATCCAGGCCGGTGTCGCCATCGGCGATCTGGCGGTCGTGGGAGATCCGGATCTGGCGCTGACCGGCATCACCGCGATAGGCATAGGCGCCGCCGCCGAGGTTCTCGAATGGCGGCTTGTCCGCCTTGTAGCCGGCAAACAGGTATTCGTCATTGCTGTCCCGGGTATTCGCCAGCGACAACATCTCCTCCGACAGATGCCTCACCTCCGCGCCGATCGCCTTGCGCTGGTCGGGGGACATGACATCGTTGTTGGCCTGAATGGCCAGCTCATGGGCGCGTTGCAGCAGGTTGCTGACCCCACGGAGGGCCGTTTCCTCATACTCCAGACGTGACTTGGCCCGTTCGGCGTTGCTCTGAAACTGCTCCACCGTGGCGACGGAACGATCCAGGTCCAGGATCCGCGCCGAGGCCGCCGGGTCGTCCGACGGGGCGAGGATCCTCTTGCCGGTGGAGATGTGCAACTGGGTCTCGCCCACGCGCGCCTGCTGATCGAGCATGGCGTTGATGCTGCGGTCATAGAGCATGTTGGTGGAGATTCGGAACATGGCTACCTCCTCACTGCGGAGATCAGGGTATCGAACAGGGTGTTGGCCACGTCGATCATCTTCGCCGAGGCCTGGTACATCTGCTGGTACTTCACCATGTTGGCCGCCTCCTCATCGAGATTGACGCCATTCACGGACGACAGTGCCGCCTTGTTGCGTTCCAGCAGCGCGCCCTGGGCCTCGGCGCTGACCTCGGCGTGGCGGCTCTTGGACCCCACGTCCGAGACCATGCGCGAGTAAGTGTCTTGATAGCTGGCGCTGCCGTCGAGCATCCCCTGCTGACGCTGAAGATCAGCCAGCGCGAGCGCATTGCGGTTGTCCGCCACCCCCCCGGTATTGTTGCCGATGACGAAACGGTCTCCTTCGGCCGGGCTGCCCGAGACCGTGAAGTTCATGCCGCCAAAGGGATCCATCTGGGTCGGGTTCGCCGCATCCGGCACGGTCTTGCCGGCGCGCTGCGCCGGATCGTTGGGATCGTAGAGGATGACATCACCGTTGGACATGAGGAACCCCGGATGCCCCGCGCCGTCGGCGTCATTGTGAAATGTCAGCTCCAGCGGCGCCGCCAATGGAAGGCCGCTGGGGGACGACACCTTCGGCTGGGTGATGCTTGCATCACCGCTGTTGACCGGGTTGCCGTTGGCGTCCATGGCGGGTTGGACCTGGAGCGGCGCGATGGCCGCCAGCCTCCGGGGGTCCTGGACCAGCAGATCGATGGCGCGAGCAGCGCTGCGAGTCGGCTGGATGATGAAGCTGTCGCCCGCCGCCGCGCCGGCTTGGATGGTCAGCGTCATACCGTCCACCTCCGCCGTGGTATAGGGCGATGCGCCGCCGGTGTCGATGTGGGTGACCGCCCCATCGGACAGCCGCACGAGACGATATTCATTCGCACCATTCACTGCGGTGAGTTCGTACTCGCTCGCCTTGAGGCCGCTGATATCGCCAAACGCGGCGGTAACGCCCCCTGTACCCGTATTGGCCTGGTTGTCCAACACATTGATCGAAGGCGAACTGAAGAACGGGGCGCCCATTTGACCGTCCAGATCCAGGCCGAGCCGGTGCTGGGCATTGACATCCGTCATGATCCCCGCCGCCACCAGGCCGAGCTGATCCTGGGCGGGATTCAGGATCTGCCTGCGGTATTCGATCAAGCCCCCCAGACTGCCGCCCTCTATCTGGTCCGTGATCACTTGGCGCCCGGAGGTGTTCTCGAACACCAGATCCCGATCCGCGGCATTTTTCTGGGCGGGGACAACCGCCACCTTTGCCGCCTGAGCGCCCATCACCAGTGCCTGTCCCTTCCCGATGAAGACATTCAGTGCACCGTCTTCCTGGGGGACGGTGCTGATATTGACCTTCTGCGCAAGTTCGTTCAGCAGCTTCTCACGCTGGTCCAGAAGATCGTTCGGATCCGCGCCACCGGATGCGCCGATGGCGGTGATGATGTTCTGGTTGACCTGGGCGATGGAGTCCGCGATGGAATTGATCTCGTTGGCAGTCTGCTCCATCTCTTTGTTGAGCGCATTGCGGGAGTCGCTGAACCGCCGGTCGAGATAGTGAAAACGGTCCACCAACGATGCACTCTCGGAGAGCACCCCTTGGCGCGCGGCTGGCGAGGCGGGGTCGTCCGACCAGGTCTGCATTGCATCGAAGAAATCCTGCATCGCCGGATCGAGACCGATCTTGGGGTCGGTGAGCAGGTCGTCGATGCGGCTGGAGTGTTCGTAGTAGGCATTCGCTTCCGACGCGGCGGTCTGACTGGAGCGCACCTGCGTGGCGAGAAAATCGTCATACTGCCGCCGGACCGCCGCCACCTTGACCCCGCTGCCGATATAGCCGGCGCCGGTGAGATGCGGCAACTGGGTGGCAAGATCCACGCGCTGACGGCTGTAGCCCTCCGTGTCCACGTTGGCGATATTGTGGCCGGTGGTGTTGAGCGACTGCTGATAAGTAAGCAGTGCGGAAACACCTGTCTGAAGAATACCCATCTAAGTCTGCACTCCTGTTGGTCCCGCAGGGAGCCTCCTTTATGTATCGGCGGGTATTATCCGTTCTTTACCGGGATCCGTTCCGCAACCTTCATCACCTTTTCGGCATATCCGGGATCGGTGGCATAACCGGCTGCGCTCAGGCGTTGTAAATAGCGGCCGGTATCCCCTCCCGCCTGCAACGCCTCGCGGTAGCGCGGATTGGATTTCAGGAAATCGACATAGTCCTGAAAACTCTGTTCGAAGGAGTCGTAGGCACGAAAGGCGGCTTGTTTACGCACCGGCAATCCCGCTTCCACCTCCAGCGTGGCGTGAATGACACGGTCACCGTCCCATTGTGGATCGGCCTTGATGTTGAACAGGTTGTGACTGCTGGCGCCGTCAGTCCGGCGGATCACGCCCCGGCCCCACCCCGTTTCCAGCGCTGCCTGCGCCAGCAGGGCTTGGGCCGGAACCCCCAGTTCCTCCGCCGCCTTCTCCGCCATCGGACGCAAGGTGCGAATGAATCCCTCCGGCGAATCGAATTCCGCTGTCGGATGCGCCTTACCGGCCGCCTTTGCAGGAACGAATGAACGAACGCCCTCCTTGGCCATGGATGGGGATGGTGTCGCCTCCGCTGCCTTCTTGGAATGGGGGATCGCACCACCGAGCTGCCGCTTGATCACGTCGGTCAGTCCCATGCCGCCGCTCTCCGCCATGTGGATGGCGAGCTGTTTGTCATACATATCACGGTAGAAAAGGGACTGGTCGTTGTCCAGAAGCCCGTCACCCAGGCTTGCCTGCCGCATGCTCTTCAGCATCTCCCCCAGCAACAACGACTCGAACTGGCGGGCGACTTCGTCCAAGGCACCCTGCGCGTCTTTCCGCGCCTGGGCCTTGAGGCGGGCGACACCCTGGAAATCGGCATAGATGCGGGCCACATCGGTGGTCATCAGATCACCACCAGTTCCGCGCGCAGCGCGCCCGCCTCCTTCAATGCTTCGAGGATGGCCACCAAATCGCTGGGCGCGGCGCCCACATCGTTGACCGCCCGAACCACGGCATCCAGGGAGGCGCCGGGACGAAACACAAACATGTGCCGGCCGTCTTCGGTCACGTCCACATCGGACTGTGGCACCACCACGGTCCGACCGGCCGCGAGGGGGCCCGGTTGTGACGCCTTGGGATTCTCGCTGATGGTCACGGTGAGATTGCCATGTGAAACCGCCGCCGGCGACACCCGCACCGCCCGATTGATCACGACCGTACCGGTGCGTGAGTTCACGATGACCTTCGCGGGGGACTCCCCGGGGGTCAGTTCGATCTTTTCCAGCATGGCCATAAAGTTGACCCGCTGGCCCGCGTCACGCGGGGCGCTGACACGCACAGACGAGGCGTCCACCGGCCGTGCGATGCCCGCCCCCATGGCCTTGTTGATCGCCGCGGCGAGGTTTTGCGCGGTGGTGAAGTCCGCTTCATGCAGGTTGAGGGTCAGGCTGTCGCCCTGGGCAAAGGGCGTCGCCACCGTGCGCTCCACCGATGCTCCGCCGGGAATCCTGCCCACGCTGGGGATATTGACGGTGATTTTCGAGCCGTCCTCACCCGAGGCGCTCAGGCCACCTACCACGAGGTTACCCTGTGCGATCGCGTAGACACGCCCGTCCGCACCCTTCAGCGGCGCCATCAGAAGGCTGCCGCCACGCAGGCTCTTGGCGTCGCCCACCGAGGAGACGGTGACATCGATCTTCTGTCCCACCTTGGCGAAGGGCGGCAGATCGGCATGGAGCATGACCGCAGCCACGTTCTTCGGCTTAAGCTGGATGTTCGGCGGCACCACCACGCCCAACTGGGTCAACAGGCTGCGGAGACTCTGTTCCGTGAATGGCGACTGGGTGCGCTGATCGCCGGTACCGTCGAGGCCCACCACGAGACCGTAGCCGATGAGGGGGTTGCTCCTCACGCCGGCAATGGAGGCCAGATCCTTCACCCGCTCTGCCTGCAGGGCAAATGAAGCAACCAGCATCAGCATTCCGATCACCAGGGCCGACATGGAAGACCCTGAAATTCTATTCTTCATCGTATTCTTTCTCATCCGGCGGCACCTGTTTCAGAAGGGGAAAATGGCGCTGATGAAGAAGCGCGACAACCAGCCCACCACGCTGGCGTCGGCCACGGGTCCATCACCGACATAGACGATCGTCGGATCGGCCAGTTTGGTGGAAAGCACACTGTTGGTGGCGTCGATATCATAGGGCCGAACGATACCCGACAGGCGCACATATTCGTTGCCCTGATTGATGCCGATGCGTTTCTCTCCCCGGACCACCAGATAGCCATTGGGCAGAACCTCCGTCACCGTCACTGTGATGTCGCCGCTCAGGGCGTTGCTCTGGGCCGCGTCGCCCTCCCCCTTGAGGCTCTGCTGACTGTTGGTATTGAACGCCAATGAGTTGCCCACATTACTCGCCAACGGTATCAGCCCCGGGGCATTGAACTGGAGGGCGCTGCCCAACAGCAGCGGATTGGTCATATTCACATTCGATGACTTGTTCGCGGAAGAGGACGCCTTTTTGCTGGCCTTGGTCTTCTCCATCAGTTTTACCGTGAGCATGTCGCCCACCCGCCGGGCGCGCAGGTTCTCGAACCAGGCCATGGCGTGTCCCTGCTGATAGATGGTGCCGGTATTCTGCGGTGGCGCCGGGGGGACCACGGGACGAGCGGGCGCGTAGGCCGGATCTCGCACGGGTGCGCTTTCGCAGGCGGCGAGCATCAGTCCGATCAGGGCTGTCATCATCAGACGTGCGATCATCTTCATGGGGGTCCGCTCCAGTGCCGTCCAGCGTTAAAGCTGGTTGGTGAGATAGCCCAGCATCTGATCTGTGGTGGAGATCGCCTTGGAGTTCATCTCATAGGCGCGCTGCGTCTCGATCATGTTCACCAGCTCTTCCACCACATTCACATTGGAGCTTTCCAGCGATCCCTGGATGAGCGTACCCAATCCCTCGCGGCCCGGCACCGACACCTGCGGCGCGCCACTGGCGGCGGTCTGGCGAAACAGATTTTCGCCCATCGCCTCGAGCCCCGTGGGGTTGACGAAGTCGGCAAGCTGGATGTTGCCGATCTGGGTGGGGGCGGAATTGCCCGAAACCAGCGCCGAGACCACGCCGTCGGAGCCGATGGTGACGCTCACCGTGTTGTCGGGAACGGTGATCGCCGGTTCCAGCGGATAGCCGCTGGCGTTGACGATCTGGCCACTGGCGCTGAGACTGAAGGAGCCGTCGCGCGTATAGACAATGGATCCGTCCGGGTGAAGTAGCTGGTAGAAGCCACGGCCCTGGACGGCCACGTCGAGGCTGTTGTTGGTCTGCACGATGTTGCCCTGATTGTGCAACTTCTGGGTCGCCACCGTGCGCACGCCGGTGCCAATGTTCAAACCGGAGGGCAGTTCAGTCTGTTCCGAGGACTGGGCGCCCACCTGCCGGACGTGCTGATAGATCAGATCCTCGAACACCGCCCGGTCGCGTTTGAAGCCAGTGGTATTAACATTGGCCAGGTTGTTGGAGATGACCGACATGCGCGTCTGCTGCGCATCCAGTCCTGTCTTTGCTATCCAGAGAGCGGGATACATAGGGGTGTCCTCATTTTGACGCCTGGGGTCTTGCCCCGGGAACAATGCAATTTATTTGCCAGATATATCATCCCTGCCGCATCAAGGTGGCGGATTGCTTGTCCATCTCTTCCGCCGACTTCATCATCTTGACCTGGAACTCGAACTTTCTCGCCAGTTCGATCATGTCCACCATGGCATCCACCACGTTCACATTGCTGCCTTCCAGGTATCCGGACGCCACCCGTAAGGCGCCATCCGGCTCGGGCGTGCTTCCATCACGCATGCGCATCAGTCCATCACGCCCCTTCTCCAGTGCGGCCGGTGGCGGGTTGACCAGTTTGATCCGGTCGATCACTGCAAGCTCCGCCGCGCCTTGCCCCAGCGGCCGGATGGATATGGTGCCATCGCTGCCGATCTCGATCTTCTCGGCCGGTGGAATGGCGATAGGCCCGTTGTTGCCCAGGACGGGGCGGCCGGCGCCGTTGGTAAGCTGGCCGTTGGCATCGAGCTGAAAATCGCCGCGGCGGGTATAGGCCTCGCCGCCATCCGCAGCCTGCACTGCAAACCAGCCATCGCCTTGAATGGCCACGTCCAGGTCACGCGCCGTATAGTCGACCGGCCCATGATCGAAGTTGACCTGCGGGCGTTCGTCCATGGCATATACGCGAGTGGGATAGCCTTCGCCGAACACTGGCATGCTGCGGAACTGATTCAGATCCTCCAGAAAGCCGGGCGTACTGGCGTTGGCCAGGTTGCTGTTGTTGTTCGCCTGGCTGAGCTGCGTCTCCTTGGCGCCGCTCATGGCGACATATAGCATGCGATCCATCAGTGACTCCTGCGCATCATCTGTTAACGGATATTGATGATGGTCTGGGTGATCGAATCCGCGGTGGTGATCACCTGGGCATTGGCCTGATAGTTACGCTGGGCAGTGATCAGGTTGACCAGCTGCTCGGCGATATCCACGTTGGAGTTCTCCAGGGCCCCGGACTGGATGAGGCCGAGACTGGATGTACCGGGTTCGCCCAGTTGCACATCGCCGGAGGTATAGGTCTCCGCCCAGCTCGTATCCCCCTGCTGACGCAGACCCTGGTTGTTGTTGAAACGCGCCAGCGCGACCTTGCCGAGCGCCAGCGCCTGGCCATTGGTGAAACGCGCAAAGACCACGCCACCCTTGTCGATATCGATGCCGCTGAGGCGGCCTGCGGTATACCCGTTTTGCGTCATGTCGTTGACGGCGAAGTCGGAGCCAAACTGGGTCGTGAGGCTGTAATCGAATTCGATGTTCAGCGAGCTGGCACCGTTGTTCAACAAGCCGGTTCCATTCGGGTCGTAGGCGAGGGTCATGCGGCCCTGGGCATCGACGCTGCCCACGCCCGGTTTCAGCGCCCCATTGGAATCGAAGGTGATGGTGGCGGGTGAATTGGTGTTGGCCTGCGCACCATCCACATAGGTATAGACGTTCCACTCTCCCGCATTGGCGGTGCGCCGGTAATACATGGTGGCGGTATGGGCCTCGCCCAGGGAGTCGTAGACCGTTGTGGAACTCGAATGGTTGTAACTGGTGGCATCGGTCGGGTCGAATGGCACCGTCGGTTCACTCTCGGTTGAACTCAGATTGAGCGATGCCTTCAGTGTGGAGGTCGCTGACGGTTGTCCGGAAACCGCCGGGAGCACCAGGTCCTTCGTGGCGCCGGTATTGAAACGTTCGCCAGTATCATCGATAGGCTCGAACACCTGCAACCGGCCGCCAGCGTGGTTGACAACGCGGCCCTCTCGATCGACGCCATAGGCGCCCGCCCGAGTGTAACTGGTATTCCCCGCATCGTCCTTGGTGACGAAAAAGCCTTCGCCGTTGATCGCGAGGTCCAGATTGTTGCCGGTGAAATCCACGTTTCCCTGGGTGAACTGCTGGGCGACCCGGGTGACGCGCACGCCGCGACCTGCCGAGGTGGCGCTCACGTCCTCGATGGAATTGGCGTAGAGATCGGCAAATTCGGCGCGCGACTGCTTGAAGCCGTTGGTCCCGGCATTGGCGATATTGTGACCTGTGACTTCCAGGTCGGTCTGGGCGGCGTCCAGGCCGCTGAGTGCGGTACGAAAAGGCATAGTGCTTCTCCTTCGGTTTTATATTCGATAGTGGTGTGTCGATGCGGATGAACTCAATGGATTTCCTTCACGTCATTGAGAGAGACGGGGCCAATCCCCTTGAGGTTGAGCAGGATGCCCTTGCCTTCCCCCCCAATGTTGACGCTCTCCACTCTGTTCCTGAACATGGGTACCGGGGTGACGGGCTTGCCATCCACCTTGGCCTGCACTTCGATGTAGTAGTCGCCACCGGGGGCGGGCTCTCCGGCATCGGTCATGCCATCCCATTTGAACTGGAGATCGCCAGACGGACGGGCGCCCAATGACAGCTCCTTCACCAGGCTGCCGCTGCTGTCGGTGATTCGCACGGTGACATTCGTGGAGGACGCCTCCAGCGGGATGATGCCTTCCAGCCCCTTACCCGCTTCATACTGTGCGTGATTACCCGGCACCAACACCTCCCGCCCCACCAGATTGGCGGCCTGAAGCGTTTGGTCCGAGGTCAGCGAAGATGCCATCTTGTCGAAGGAATTTTTCAGTTCGCCGATACCGGACACCGTGCCGAACTGCGCGATCCGGTCGGAGATCTGGGCATTGTCCATGGGTTTCATGGGGTCCTGCTTGGTCATTTCCGTGACCATGAGATCCAGGAAATCCTGCAGCGCAAGCTTGGTTGGATCATTCTCTTTCGTCTTGTCGGAGGGCTTCAGACCCAGTTCCTTGAAGACATCATGGGTTGCATTGATCGTACTCACCTGTTGGTCTCCTTATTGACCCAGTTTCAACGTGGCCAAAAGCAATTGTTTCGCCGTGTTGGCCACTTCCACATTGTTTTGATAGGAACGCGATGCGGAGATCATGTCCGCCATCTCCTCCACCATGTTCACGTTGGGGCGAAAGATGTAGCCATCCTTGTCCGCCAGGGGATTTTCCGGGGCATATTCGCGCACCAGCGGCGCCTTGCTCTCCACCACCCCGGCCATGCGCACGCCACCGCTGGCGACTCCCGGATTGACTTCATCCAGGAGCGCCTTGAATACCGGTCGCCGCGCCTTGTAGGTCTCGTCGATACTGCTGCTGACGCTGTCGGCATTGGCCATGTTGCTGGCCACGATATTGAGACGCATGTTCTGGGCGCTCATGCCGGTGGCAGCGGTATCCAGGATCTTGAAAATCGACATACCCTATCCTCCCTTACCCTTTGATGGCCGTGAGAAGGCCCTTGATCTTGCCATCCAGAAAACGCAGGCTGGCCTGATACTTCATCGCATTCTCCGCAAACGCGACCTGCTCCAGTTGATTGTCCACCGTGTTACCGTCGAGGGATGGCTGGTTGGGCACCCGGTAGGCGAGCAGCGCCTGGGGCACCGGACCCGCGTCGGTGCGGATATGACGGGGCCGGGTGGTCCGCAGTTGCGGTATGTCGCCGGTCTCCCGATTCAGCACCGCTTCGAAGTCGAAATCACGTGCCTTGAAACCCGGCGTATCGGCATTCGCCATATTATTGGCGAGCACCTCCGCCCGTTTGGCGCGCAGCATCAATGCCTGCGGATGTATTCCAAATATGTCGTCTGTTTTCATTACGCTCGCGTTCACTGTCTTGAACTCGGGAGTAATAATGCAGGGTTCGTGCCAAAATCACGCAGATGGAAGATTCGGCGGAGAGGGGCGCTATCAACCCGGCAACAATATATATCGTATTCAGCCGTGGCGTGCCGGTTCGCAGCGAGGCGCCCCATCGCCGCGCCGCTGCAGCTATCCTGCAGCAAGATGGAACAACGCAGTCTGGCCACAGCCTGTCATTGAATATCATAGGGTTAGGGACTTCAGGCAGGCGCCGGATCTGCGTTCCAGTGCGTTGGACAGGATGTCCAAGTGTCGCGAGTGCATGGATGTACTGGAACGACCTTGGCAAGGGAACGGTCCTTGCCTGCGCACTGCGCCTTGTTCCGGCGCCTGCCTGAAGCCCTGAATGCGATATATATCGTTGTCGGGTTGACAGGAAGAGGCGAACCCAGCGGTGTGGCCGGCAATTCTTGCCGCCAGGGCGGCAAGGCGAGCATGGATTCAGTCTTTCAGACGATAGGCGATGCCGCCGTGACCGGCCACCATCTCGAATCGCCCGGTGAAGCCGCTGATGGATTCGGTGGAACCGACGAAGAGGTAGCCGCCGGGATGCAGTGTCTCCGCTATCTTGTCGAGAATGGACTTTTTCAAGGCGTTGGAGAAATAAATGAGGACGTTGCGGCAGAAGATCACGTCGAAACGCCCCATGCCGCTGAAATCCTGGGTCAGATTCATGCTGCGGAACTCCACCCGCCGGCGGATCTCCGGATTGACCCGTATGCACTCCCCCTGCGGACTGAAGAAACGATGGCGCTGTTGCGCAGTCAGCCCTCTCGACAGCGTCATGCCGCAATAGATACCCGTGCTCGCCTCCGCCACGATGCGGGTCGATATGTCCGTGGCGACGATCTCCACGTCGTGCGGCAATCGACCGGGTCTGACCCGGCGATACTCTTCCGCCATCATGCTGATCGAGTAGGGCTCTTGCCCGGTCGAGCAAGCCGCGGACCAGATGCGCAACGGGCGGTGCATGCGGTCTGCGCCGGAAAATATGGTGTCGCTGAGGATGCGAAAATGGGCCATGTCACGAAACCAAAAGGTTTCATTGGTGGTCATGGCGTCTATGACGATGGTTTTGAGGGTGCCATGCGCATCCTGCCGCAGGGCTTCGAGCAGGTGGCCCAGGGACGCCATGCCCTGCTCTGCCATCAGCCCGCTGAGGCGGCTGACGATCAGATATTCCTGTTTCTCACCCAGGCGTATCCCGCATGTCTTTTCCAGAAACTCCTGGAAATCGCGATACTCCCGAGGTGTTATCGGCGTCTCTTCGGACAGGACGGTTTCCACATGACCGGAGGAAAGCGGAACCGCCACACCGTGGCTCGATGCGGATTTTCCCATGGCCGTCATGCCGCCGCCGTCTTTTCTCCGGAAAACTCGTTCAGCCGATCCAGCACCGCGCTGGCAAGGGAATCCGGCTCATACTTCGGCAGGAACTGGTTGGCCCCCACCTTCTCGATCATGCTCTTGTTGAACACGCCGCTGAGAGAGGTGTGCAACACCACATGGAGATCATTCAGCAAGGGATTGCTGCGTATCGCCGTGGTGAGGGAATAACCGTCCATCTGCGGCATCTCCACATCGGAGATGACCAGCGGCACCCAGTCACTTACCCGACGCGCCTCCTGCGACCACTCCACCAGTTGTTCGAGCGCCTCGCGTCCATTCTCTTTCAGCACGCTTTCGATGCCCAGCTGGTCCAGCACCCGCTTGATCTGGTTGCGGGCCACGCTGGAATCGTCCACCACCAGCACCTTGATATCCGTGAGTTCCAGCTTCTGTTCCACCAATTGCTCGGAAACGTGCTCGTCCGTGCCGTTGACCTCCTTGAGTACCTTTTCCACGTCGATAATCTCCACCAGTTCATCATCCACGTTGGTGACGGCGGTCAGATAACTGCTGCCGGACGCCGCCTTCGGTGGCGGCATGATCGCCTCCCAGTTCATGTTGACAATGCGGTCCACGGTCCCGACGAGGAATCCCTGGATGCTCTTGTTGTATTCGGTGACGATGACGAAGCGTCCATTCAGTTCATTCGTGGGCGGTCCGCCAATGGCCAGGGAGAGATCGAGTACGGGAATGGTCCTGCCGCGCATATTCGCAACCCCCCGAACCACGTGATGCAATCCTGGCACCTGGGTGAGCTTCGGGCACTGGATCACTTCCTGCACCTTGAATACATTGATACCGAAGCGCTGGTGAGTGGACAGCCGGAACAACAGAAGTTCCAGCCGGTTCTGCCCTGCCAGTTGGGTGCGTTTATCGACGCCGTCGAGGATGCCTGCCATAGGGAATCTCCAAAATAGTCCGGGCTCACATGATCCGTTCACGTGAACTATATGAATTAACGGCGTATCGGCGTTGTGCTTTAACACAACCTTGGCGGCGTGTAATCAACCGCGAGACATAGGCATACAATTTGCTTACATATCAGGCAACGTCAATCCGTCACAAATTCGTCATTCCGGGAGTGAACGCACCATGTTCCAAAGGCAACGGCCTCCTCAGACCGGCCTGCTGATTGCGGGCCTGTTCTGGTTATCGCACGGTCTGGCCGGCGATGCGCTACAGTCCCATGCGTCGATCAGGCAGAGTGTCGAACGCTTTTTGAAGCACACCCTGTCGTCGTCGGAGGCTCCACCGGCGATAGAGATCGGCAAACTCGATTCCCGCCTGCGTCTGCATCGCTGCAACCGGCCCCTCGAAAACTTCCTGCCTCCCGGCGCGCGGCGCAGCGGGCGCATCACCGTGGGCGTTCGATGCAACGACGCCAAACCCTGGAAGATCTATGTGTCTGCCCGTGTCCAGGTCCTGGCCCAGGTGGTGGTGGCGAAACGGGATCTGCCACGGGGTCACCGGATCGGCCCGCGGGACATTCATCTGGTAAAACGGGATGCGTCCCGGATCGGCCGCGCCTATGTCAGCGACCCGAAGGCGGTGGTGGGGCATATTCTGAAGCGCGCATTACACCGCGAACGCCCGATCAATCCCAACTTGCTGGAGTCCCCCGACCGCATCGAACGAGGCGCCGAGGTGAGCATCGTCGCCACCAGCGGCGGCATCCAGGTGAGGATGAAAGGCAAGGCGCTGAGCAGCGGCGATCCAGGCGACATCATTCAGGTTCAAAATACCACTTCAAAGCGCAAGCTGCAGGCCCGGGTCGTCTCCGCGGGCGTGGTCCATGTGGGCATCTGACCGGGCCGTCCATTTGCCGGCCAATAACGGGGCACACAGGTTAAAGTCCCGATGCGAGATGCCGCTATCCAGACAGAGCACAACGGCATCAGCATAGAGGTATCGTATGACCACTGAAATCCATGGACTGCCCGGAGGACTTGTTCAGAACACCGGGGAGAACACCCTGGTCAACGGCACACGGGAAAAAGGCACCACATCGGGAAACGCACTGTCGTCCCAGGTCTCCATGGCGACCGGTGACTCCGTCAGCCTGTCCCATTCCGCCACCCGCCTGCAGGCACTCGAGGCCCGGATCGCCGAGCTGCCGGTGGTCGATCGCCAGCGCGTCGACAGCGTAAGACACGACATCGCCGCCGGCACCTTCACGGTCGACCCTATGGGCGCAGCCGACAAGATGCTGCAAATGGAACGCGCTTTGGTATAACGACAAATGACAGGAACCCCCATGAATCCAACCGCCTCATTCATTCACATACTCGACAGAGAGATCAACTGCTCCACCCGATTGCTGAAGGTGCTGCGCAGGGAGAACGCCGCTCTGAAGAATGCCGACACCGACACACTGGAGACCATTGTCACGGAGAAGGAAACGCTGCTCGTGGAGCTGGATTCCCGTGTCTCCGCGCACAACGCCTTTCTCGACGAACAGGGATTGCCACCGGGACTGGAAGGCACCGAGAAACTGCTCGACTATTTCGCCAACGACCCACGTGCGGAAAAGAAATGGAGTGAGCTGCAGGAACTTGCCCAGGCCTGCCGCAACCTCAATGAGATCAATGGCGGGATCGTCGCCCTCAGCCAACGCCACGTGCGCAAGGCGCTGGACATTCTAAGCGGAAACAACGGTCCCGCCGGGAACACCTATGGACGCTGTGGCGAGACCCATTCCATGTCCAGTTCACAGAGTATTGGCAAGGCCTGAGGCCTTCAACCGCGCCAGGTCCCTGGGGCGGTCCACGTCCCAGAGTTCGGGCAATTCCGCCCAGGACCAGCGAAGCGCGGCCAGCCGCGTTCGGGTGAGGGCCAATACTTGGTCCGTGCCCCAGGCGATACCGTCGAACAGGCGGGGTTGACAGCGGCGCAGCCCGAGCAATACATAGCCCCCGTCCTCCGCTGGGCCCAGCACCGCATCCTGGCCCTCCGCCAGCCAGGCCAACGCCTGCCCGATGTGGCCATCATCGAGCGCCGGGGCATCGCCACCGATGAGCACCACCCGCTCCACCTCCCGCAATGCGCTGACCGCGGCATGGTACATGCGCGCACCCAGGTCCGCACCCCGTTGTCTCTTCAGCGACAGGCCGTACCGGACGGCGGCCTGCTGAAAGAAAGGATGGTGGACATCGGGCGAGCACCAGCACTCCAGCGGCGCGAGCCGGCTATGGCCGAGCCGGTCGAACACGCCCTCCAGCATCCGGCGGTAGAGAGCGGCCGCGCCCGCCTTGCCGAGGGCGGGAATGAGGCGTGTCTTCACTTCACCGGCAACCGGCGTCTTGGCAAAGATCAGAATTCGTGCATCCGGGTGATGCACACCGCGGGCAGGCCCCTTCACTCGCTGAGGGCGCCGCCGCAACTGCTGCCCGCCCCGGCGGTACAGCCATAGCAGTGTTCACCGACGCGGATACGCCAACCCTGAAGATCGAGTGCAGCCGCGTCCCGGACGTGCAACGGCCGGGAATCCGGGGCATCGACCGGCATGTCCAGCATCTGATTGAAATCACAGTCGTACAGATAACCGCGCCAGTCGATACTGACGAGCGTGCGACACATCACCCCCGCCAGATTCCCATCGTGGTGCGCATTCTTCAGCATCTCCAGATAGGCGTGGAACTCACCCTTCGAAAGCAAGCTGCTGCCAAAACGCTGAATCGGCATGTTGGTGATGGTCAACAAGCGGTTGAACCGCACCCCATAGCGCTCTCCCAGATGCCTCTTGTAGTCCTGCTCCAGGCGGCATTGCGGCGGCGGCAGACTGGGGCCCAGGGGGTTGTAGACCAGATTGAGCACCAGACCGCTCTCCGGGTCGCCATATCCCAGGTCGTTGAGCCGTTGCAGCCCCTGTATACTGTCGGCAAACACCCCGCGGCCCCGTTGCCCGTCCACGTTCTCCTCCAGGTAACAGGGCAGCGAGGCCACCACCTCCACCCGGTGTCTGGCGAGAAATTCGGCCAGGTCTTTCTGTTCTGGAAGTTCCAACACGGTGAGATTGCAGCGGTCCATGACATGGACCCCCTCGCCCACTGCTGTTTCCACCAGGTAGCGGAAGTGGGGGTTGAGTTCAGGCGCGCCACCGGTCAGATCGAGCACTCCGAGCCCCTGCCTGCGGCGAAACGCCAGCACCTGATCGACGGTATCGCGCGCCATCTGTTCGATGCGCTTCGGCCCCGCATTGACGTGGCAGTGTTTGCAGGACTGGTTACAGGTCAGCCCCAGATTGACCTGGAGAATCCGGAGCCGATCCCGACGGAGTTCCGGAAAACGGGTCGGTTGAAGGAGAGGTGCTGTATCCAACATTTTGGCATCCTGTAGTGAAATATCGTGATGGCAGTCAAGTATGTCATGTGAACCGGTCACGGAGACCCCACATACCCCATGGCAAAGGCCAGTACCATGGTGCTATGATGATGTCCCCACGGGGCCGTAGCTCAGCTGGGAGAGCGTCGCGTTCGCAATGCGAAGGTCAGGGGTTCGATCCCCCTCGGCTCCACCACTCCTCGCCATCCCCTACAGGACCGCGACGATGGATCATCCTTTTCATGCCCCAACAAGGCGCTCCATGAAAGGCGTCACCAATGGCGTTCCCCATTCCCGCTGAAGCCGGCACAAGGCACGGATCTGATCCGGGGTCTTCCACAATGCGTGCCCGGTCCCCTCGCCAAAGATCAGCATCCGGTCTTCCTGGGCGTAGGGGGAGAGATCGAAGGCCCGCGCAATCCGAAACTCCGTCGTGTTTTCATCCGGATTGATAAACACATAGCCCTCCAACACCTCACGTTCCACGCGCCGACCATCGGCAGACAACTCGAATACCAGCGGCAAAAAATCAACCCCGCCCGCCACCCGACGGGGTGTACAGGATCTCAAACTCACCCGCTGCGCATCGGCAGGCCCAACCTCCCGCAACCACCCTGCCACTGCGGGCAGATCGAGCGCCGCCACCGACGGCGTCGCCGGCCCCATATCCACCTGCCGCCACTCCCCGCCTGCAACGCGCACAAACAACAGGCATTCCGAAGCGATCTCCTCCAGACAATGATCCAACAACGGTCCGTCGCATCGCCCGGCCGCAACGTTGGTATAGGTGAAAGGCGCCGCTGCATTCCCGTCCCTCAGGCCGAGGGCGATACGCCCCACCTCGTCCATGACCAATGCGCCGCCGGATAACAGCCACGCCTCCGGCACACGGTGATTGCGGATATCCCGCTCGCTGTAGGGTTGCCGGGGATAACGCACGCGATGCCGCTCCAGCACCGCTGCGGGGGCATCGAGATCCACCTCGACCACGACCTGGCCGCCCTCGCGCCGAGGCCGCCGGGTCACCAGATAACATTCGTCGTTGCGCAGCGCTGCCGAAGAGTAGAGATCCCGGTTCAGGATCACAGTGTCGCGCCCTGGAGGGTCTGCATAAGAAACCAGATGCCGGCGCCCGCGATGACCGCTCCCGAGGCCCTCAGCCCATAGGCCAATGCCGTACTGCGCGTCATGAACCAGCCGATCGCAACGCCGGCGATATGGATCAGCGCCGTGCCAAAAACGAAACCGGCCGCATAGATCCAGGGCTTCACAAGAACCGGCATCTCGGCCCCATGAGCGTAGCCGTGAAACAGGGCAAAAAAAGCGACGAATGCCATCGCCCAAGGCGTCCTCACATGGGGTTTGAGGGTGATGAAGGCGCCGAGGAAAACCACCGAAAGTGCGATCCCCACCTCCATTGGCAGAAACGGCAGGGCGAGATAACCGAGTAATCCGCCCACCACCATGGTCGTGACGAAGGTAAGGGGCACCCGCCAGATCGCCGCACCCCCGATCTGGGCGCTGATGATGCCCACACTCAACATCGCCAGCAGGTGATCCCACCCCAGCACTGGATGGAAAAACCCCGCCATGAATCCGCCATAACCATCTGCCGCCGCATAAGCGCTAAGGGGATGCGCGGGCAAGACGGTGGAAAACGTTGCACTGCACAACGACGCCATCAGCAGCAAAATGATCCGGATCGGCATGAATCCCTCCCCCCTTGGTATCAGGTGTTGCGTGACAGGCCCGTGATTGAACGGTGTGAGTCGTTCATTATCGGAAACACCTCCCACCCTGGCAATGGCCTACTGCATGCGCTTGTGAACGGCGCTGTGGCAGGCGACCGGATCGAACAGCGTCCGGTTGCGGCAGGTCCTTTGATCCGCAGCACACCGGCCGACTCACCGACCTCCCGGCGCATCCCCCGCAGCGACGCTTCATCGGTGTCCCGCGTCGATGATATACTGCCCCCTCGCCGCGCCTGCTGTTATGGGTACGGTGTCCTTCGCCCCCGTAGCTCAGTTGGATAGAGCAACCGCCTCCTAAGCGGTAGGTCGGACGTTCGAATCGTCTCGGGGGCGCCATTTATGCTATCGACTGAAAGGCGGGTCATGTCCAAACTGGTGCTCATCGTCTGCCGGGGGTTCGCCATTCTCCTGTTGCCACTCCTCGCCTTCGCCGACGGCCAGACGTTGCACGGATACGTCAGCCGCATCATGGACGGCGACCGTCTTCAGGTCATCACCCGCGAGGGCGCCCGCTACCCTGTCCGCCTGCAGGGTATCGCCGCGCCCGCCAGCGATGATCGCGCTTCCGCGCGCGCGTCAAAGCGCAGCCTGGAGATGCTGCTGGCCGGTAAACCCGTCACCCTCCACTACAAGCGCCGCGACGAAAGAGGCAATATCCTTGGCACGGTCACACTGGGTGGCATGGATGCTGCTTTGAGACAACTGGAACGCGGCATGGTACGTTTTTCCGACACCCCGACGCTCGACGGCGATCAGCGAAAACGCTATCGCGCCGCCGAACGGCAGGCAAGGGAGCGGTCCATGGGGTTGTGGAAACAACGCAGATCCTCCTGGCGCCGCTGAACCCGCCACCCCCGATCGGGTGAGACGACCTGCCGCATTGGAGGCCATGTATTTCTGATGACGATCCAGCTACCGTACCCATCGACCCCATACGACTCATGAGTGCCCTCATCGATTTCTGGAAGTCTTCGTCCGCGCTCTATGGCGGCAATGCCGCGTTCGTGGAGGCGCTCTACGAGCGCTACCTGCAGGATCCGGCAAGCGTACCCGCGGGGTGGCGCGCCCATTTCGACCGGTTTCACCGCGAAGCCACCGGCGAGGTGCCCCACGGCCCCATTCGTCAGAACTTCATCCGCCTGGCCCGCGAGACGCGCCCCGCCGCCCTGAACCCGGCGGTCTGCCTCTCTCCGGCAGCGGCGGAGAAACAGGCGGCGGTGCTGCGCCTGATCAATGCCTACCGCGTGCGCGGTCACCAGGTGGCCGATCTCGACCCCCTGCACCTTCATCCCAAGGCCGATGTCCCCGATCTCCGGCCGGAGTTTCACCGTCTCACCGAGTCGGACATGGGGGCGGTGTTCAACACCGGTTCCCTCTATGCCCCCGACCGCATGACCCTGCGCGATATCCTCGCCTTCGTCAGGGAGGTCTACTGCGGCAGCGTCGGCTCGGAGTACATGTACCTCACCGACACCCGGGAGAAACGCTGGATCCAGAAGCGGCTGGAAGGCTATCGCGCGCGCCCGGAGATCACCCCCGAAGGCAAGCGCTGGCTGCTCACCCTGCTCACCGCCGCTGAGGGCATCGAGAAGTACCTGCATACCCGTTACGTGGGACAGAAGCGCTTCTCGCTCGAAGGGGCGGAAACCCTCATCCCGCTGCTCGACGAACTGATCCAGCGCGCCGGCACCAAGGGCATGGAGGAGATCGTCCTCGGCATGGCCCATCGCGGACGCCTGAACGTCCTCACCAACATCCTGGGCAAACCGCCGCAGGAGATCTTCCAGGAATTCGAGGGCGGCGAAAAGGAACGGCCCCGGCGCTCGGGCGACGTAAAATACCACCAGGGCTTCTCCACCGATATCGACACCCCCGGCAAGATCGTCCACGTCGCGCTGGGCTTCAACCCCTCACACCTGGAGATCATCGACCCGGTGATCGAGGGCTCGGTGCGCGCCCGCCAGCAACGCCACCACGACCTGACCGGTGACGAAGTACTGCCGGTCCTCATCCACGGCGACGCCGCCTTCGCCGGCCAGGGGGTGGTGATGGAGACCCTGAACCTCTCCCAGACCCGCGGCTTCACTACCGGCGGCACCGTACACATCATCGTCAACAACCAGATCGGCTTCACCACCAGCAACCCGCTGGACGCCCGCTCCACCGCCTACTGCACCGACGTGGCCAAAATGGTCCAGGCGCCCATCTTCCACGTCAACGGAGACGATCCGGAGGCGGTGATCTTCGTTACCCGGCTGGCCTTCGATTTCCGCGCCGAATTCCACAAGGACGTGCTCATCGATCTGGTCTGCTACCGCCGCCACGGCCACAACGAAGCGGACGAACCCGCGGTCACCCAACCACTGATGTACAAAAAGATCCGCCGCCACCCGCCGGTGCGTTCCCTCTACGCCGACCGCCTGCTGGCCGAGGGCACGGTCGAACCCGGAGAGGTTCAGGAGATGGTGGAGGACTATCGATCCTCTCTGGAGGAAGGCCGCGTGGTCGCCCGGCCCGTGTTGTGCCGGCTGCAACACCCCTATGCGGTGGACTGGACACCGTACATTGGCGCCGACTGGACCACGCCCGCCGACACAGGCATGGCAAAAGAACGGCTGACCACCTTGGCAAAACGGTTGCTGGTGCTGCCAGAGGGCTTCGAACTCCATCCCCGCGTGGCCAAGATCATGGCCGAAAGGACCAAGATGGCCAACGGTGACCAGTTGGTGGACTGGGGCTTTGCCGAAACCCTGGCCTACGCAACCCTGGTGGATGCCGGCTATCCGGTGCGCCTCTCGGGTCAGGACACCGGTCGGGGACCTTTCTTCCATCGCCACGCGGTGCTCCATGACCAACGTGACGGGGCGGTCTGGGTGCCGCTGCAGCATGTCAGCGATACGCAGGCCAATTTCGTGGTCATCGACTCCATCCTTTCCGAAGAGGCGGTCCTCGGATACGAATACGGCTACGCCACCGCCGAACCCAACGCCCTGGTGCTGTGGGAGGCGCAGTTCGGCGACTTTGCCAACGGGGCGCAGGTGGTGATCGACCAGTTCATCAGCTCCGCCGAGGCCAAGTGGGGGCTGCTGTGTGGATTGGTAATGCTGCTGCCGCACGGCTACGAGGGCCAGGGTCCGGAACACTCCTCCGCCCGGCTGGAGCGCTATCTTCAGCTCAGTGCCGAACAGAACATCCAGGTCTGCGTCCCCACCACCCCGGCGCAAATCTATCACCTGCTGCGGCGGCAGATGATCCGCCCGTTGCGCAAGCCGCTGATCACCTTCACACCGAAGAGCCTGCTGCGTCACCGGCTCGCCACCTCATCACTGGACGAACTGGCCGGCGGCGCCTTCCAGCCGGTCATCGGGGAGGTGGACAAGCTCGACCCACGGGATGTGAAACGCATCATCCTCTGTACCGGCAAGGTCTACTACGACCTGCTCGAGGCGCGCCGCGCCCGCGCCCTGCAGGACGTGGCCATTGTCCGCCTGGAACAACTCTACCCCTTTCCGCGCGAGCAGTTCACCACAGCCATCGCTCCCTTCGACCAGGCATCGGAACTGATCTGGTGCCAGGAGGAACCCCAGAACCAGGGTGCCTGGGACCTGATCAAGCACCGCTTCCACCGCGAACTGGAGGCAGGCAAGTCGCTCTATTATGTCGGCCGGGCCACCGCCGCGGCGCCAGCCACCGGTTTCCGCGCCCAGCACCTGCGCGAACAGGAGCAACTGGTGGATGAGGCGCTCACCGGCCGCATCAACCCCACCATGAACCTGAGGACCCCCCGATGAGTACAGACGTGCGCGTGCCCCCCCTGCCCGAGTCCGTCAGCGACGCCACCGTACTGAGCTGGCACAAGCAAGCCGGCGACCGGGTGCGACGGGATGACATCCTACTGGACCTGGAGACCGACAAGGTGGTGCTGGAGGTGCCAGCACCAGAGGATGGCGTCCTCGCCGAGATCCACGCCAAGGAGGGTGACGTGGTGAAGGCGGGGGCGCTGCTGGCCACCCTTGA
>JALSTP010000208.1 GCA_026983675.1 Sedimenticola sp. | reverse complement strand
CTTTCTGCCCTTGCATGCCACTCATGCCGGACATTCCTGCCATGCCTTTCTGTCCTTGCATGCCGCTCATGCCTGCCATGCCTGCCATGCCTTTCTGTCCTTGCATGCCGCTCATGCCGGACATACCCGCCATGCCTTGCTGCCCCTGCATGCCGCTCATGCCGGACATGCCCGCCATGCCTTTCTGCCCCTGCATGCCGCTCATGCCTGCCATGCCTGCCATGTCTTTCTGTCCTTGCATGCCACTCATGCCCTTTTGGTCTTCATCTCCGGAAGTGTTTCCCGCGTCTTTCTTGTCACTCACCTCCGCCATGTCTTTATGAGCGTCTCGGTTTTTGCTTTCTGTTTTTCCTCCTTTGGTGTCGGGACACGGCGATTTTTGGGTGGTAGGGTGCGGTTGGATGGTCGCTGTATTCTGGCGATAGCCGTACCCTGGCGGATAGGCACCTCTCCAGGGGTTGCCATAGGGATAAGGCGGTCGTCCCCAGTAGGATGGATAGGCGCCTTGGCCAGCGTTACCATAGGCGGGGTGAGGTGGCATGACGGGTACTCCATAGCCGCCGTAGGGGCCATAACCTGGCGCAGGCGCCTGCCCCACAGTCTGTTCGGCCAACAGGCTGCCGCCTGGCAGGGAACTGCCGAGTGTCAGTGCTATCAAGCTGCCGATCGACAGGGCGTATGATCTGTTCATCCCTCGTTCTCCTCTTTGATGTGTAGTTACAATGGGCCGCCGCCCAAAAGCGGGAGAAACAACCGTCGCGTATTTTTATTCCCCCATAGATAAAACGATACCACGAAGTGAAGGGGGAGGTGCGCCTGTCTTCAGTCGAAACCGGGAAGGGAGCGACTTTTCAGGAAATAAGTTCCTCATCCGTGGCTGTGTCATGCAGGTCTCCAAACCAGAATCCGGTGCTCTTGCGCAGAAAATCGTCGTGGCGCATGTAGTGTGAGCCGTCACAAGAGAATGTCAGACTGACGAGGCCGTTGAATATGTTGATGGAGGCGGATCGCAGGTAGATGGTTTCGTCGGCCATCCTCAGATCGCCTAACATTTTCAGTATGGGGGCGATATTGCGCTGAGGGATGACCGCATCGTCTGGATAGGGGGTGGTGGGGTAGGCGAGGCAGATGTCGGGATCTGACAAGGCCTCATGGTCCAGAATCCGATAGCGGTACGGGTCGTGCATGACCCAGACCGTTGCCCGGCTGCTGGAGAAGTGAATAACGCCCTGGAACATCCCCCGCTGGGTCAGGAGTTCTTCCAGGATGCTGAGTGCCTGGTCCAGGTTCCGGTCGAGCAGGCTCTCCGTGCGCGTTTGATGAAATACGGTGCCCCGGATCGCGGGATCCCCCTTGATCTGGCGCCAATCGCATGGTTCTTCATAGAGTCGGCCAGTGACGGGGAGATCGCGCAGGTCGAAATCCGCGCCCAGATAGCCCAGCAGGGTGTTCTCCGCCTCCACAACCTGAAGGGCGGTGAGGGAAGGACGATTGGCGACAAGACTGATATAGGCGTCGGACAACAAGAACCCCCATGGAGGGATCGGTTCCTGCATGTAAGGGCGTTGAGAGCGATCACGCCCAAAATGCTCTGGTAGCAGGCCAGTACGGCCGATATTGTCACATATCTGAACGCCTTGGGCATCCAGTACGTAGAGATATGTACAATGAGGAATCTTGGGGAAAGCGTCCAGCAGAACCTGGTCCAGTTTATCCCTGTCGCCCCACGCGGGGATACATTTTTTAGCGATCTGGGCGAGCGGTTCGTGGAGCATCCGTCCCAACATCTCGCGTTGCTGATAGATGCTCTCTTTCCATGTGTCGGGCATGTCTGTTTCCGGGGTGGCCAGCGATTCCGTATAAGACATTTTCGGCGTGAAAGGGTTCACTTGTCCAATGCCACATGCTCGTCGGGGCGGCGTATCTGGGAGGCGTCTATAGGCGGGTGTATCCCCCTGTCACACCATGTGGAGAGAGTACTGTCTGCCAAAGCTGGGAATCACGCGCCCGGAACGCGCCCGCATTGGTCAACAAGTAGTAGTTCCACATGCGAAAGAACCGTTTACCATAGCGCTCGCTGATTTCCGGCCAGTGGCGGTTGAAATTGGCGTGCCACGCCATCAGGGTGCGATCGTAGTATGGACCGAAATTGTGCCAGTCCTCCATGACAAACAGGCCCTCGTATGCGCGGGTGATTTGACTGGCTGAGGGGAGCATGGAATTGGGGAATATATACCGTTCGATCCAGCGGTCACCCTTGTGGACGGGCACGTTGCCGCCGATGGTGTGTAGAAGGAAGAGCCCATCATCCGCAAGCAGATCATGGACATGCTGCAGGTAGGTGCGGTAGTTTTTCTCTCCCACATGTTCGAACATACCAATCGAGAAGATGCGGTCGAATCGCCCTTGTGTCTGTCGATAGTCTTCGACGCGTATCTCAACCGGAAAGCCTGCGCACATCTCCCGGGCCAAACGCGCCTGTTCTCCGGATACGGTGATACCCACCACTTCAACGCCATAGTGTTCGGCGGCATAGCGTGCGGCACCGCCCCAGCCGCACCCGATATCCAGAACTTTCATGCCGGGTTCCATGCCCAGTTTCCGGCATATCAGATCGAGTTTCGCTTCCTGTGCCTCCGCCAGGGTTTCGGCTTCCCGCCAATAGCCGCAGCTGTAGATCATGCGCGGGTCAAGCATGCGTTTGAACAGGTCATTGCCGATATCGTAGTGGCGCTTGCCGATCACGTGGGCGCGTGCGGGGGACTGCAGATTCTGTACCCAGGCGCGCAACGTGGCGAGCAGGTCGCCAAAAGTGCGAATGGCGGTATCGAGCCGCGCCCTGAGCGCCCGATCGATCATCTGATCGAGGTGAGGGCAGTCCCACCAGCCCTCCATGTAGGATTCGCCAAGGCCGAGGGTGCCCTGTGTCAGCACTCGGGCAAAGAAGCGTTCGTCATGGACCTGGATGTCCCATGGCCTGCCGCCATCGACTTGTATATCCGCTTTGTCGAGAATCTGCTCGATGCGTTGGCGTGGCGAGTTGTGGTGGTGGATTCCTCCCATAGGAAAACGGGTATGTGTGATGCTCATCTTGACTCTCTCCGTCGGATGACACGGCATTCGCATTTTTGCTCGATGCGTGGTTCAGTCGTGATGTGACTGCCACCAGCCGGGTAAACCGGCCACGGACTCCAGTACCGCAAAAGGTGTGATGTCGCCTTCGAGGTCCGATGGCAGAAACTTGCCTGTGCGGACCAAACCCCCTCGGATCCCAACCTGTTGAGCCGCATCGATATCGCTGCGGATATCGTCGCCAATCATCAGGGTCTCTTCTGGGGCGGCGCCCAGCCGTTCGAGCGCCGTCAGAAAAAACGACGCGGCAGGTTTACCGAGTACCACGGGCGGGGTTCCGGTTGCATATTCGAGGGCGGCTACAAATGGCCCTACATCCAGACGCAGGCCCTCGGCCGCGCGCCAATACCGCGTCATACCCAATGCCACCAGAGGTGGTTGATGCGTTGCCATCAATAATCGGAACGCGCGGTTGAGCAGGGCAAAATTCCACCGTTCGCCCAGGTCTCCCAAGACGACGGCCGCGGCCCCGCTGTCCGCGTTTTCGGGTAGCAGCACAAGCCCTTCGAATTCCATGCGGGTCGCCTCGGGTACGAACAAGGCAGTCGGGCCGGTGACCTGTTTCTCCAACCATTGCCGGGCGGCCACCGGTGGTGAAAAAATCGCCGAAGAATCGGTCCGGATGCCCATGCGCTCAAGTTTTGCCACCAGCATGCTGCGCGGCCGGGATGTGGTGTTGGTGATGAACAAATGCGGAATGCCTTGCCGTTGGCACCAGTCGATGCATTCCGCCGCGCCTTCTATGGGGCGGTCACCTTCGTACAGCACCCCGTCGAGGTCGAACAATATTGCTTTCATATACGGGTCGTTGCGAACGTATCCACGCCTTTGGCAGATCATTACAACAAAGTATAGGCGGTGTGGAGGGATTCAAGTCTGTAATAGGAATATACTATCTATAATGTCGTAATAATCAATTGGATTAAATGTTGGGGCGCCCCTATAGTGGTTTACGACAGCGATGCAGATCGTAAATCAACCCATTGAAACAACAGGAGAAGCAAGTGGAAAATCGAATCGAAGAGCAAAAGACAGTGGGCATGCCCCGTCTGAACGAACGCGCCCCAGCATTTGAGGCGCCCACCACCCACGGTGTGAAAACGTTGTCCGACTATGCTGGGAAATGGCTGGTGCTGTTTTCACATCCTGCAGACTTTACCCCCGTATGTACCACTGAATTCATGGCCTTCGCCAAGGCGGCAGATGACTTCAAGGCCGTGAACTGCGAGCTGATCGGACTCTCCATCGACAGCACCTATTCGCACATCGCCTGGGAGGGCAACATCAAGGAGAAGTTCGGTGTGGAGATCCCGTTCCCTATCATCGCCGATCTTTCCATGAAGGTGGCTAATGCCTATGGCATGATACAGCCGGGTGCCAGTGATACCTCCGCGGTGCGTGCGACCTTTGTGATCGACCCTGAAGGTATCCTTCGCGCCATGGTCTACTATCCCATGACCAATGGCCGCTCCGTTGCCGAGATTCTGCGTTTAGTCAAGGCGCTTCAGACCAGCCTGTCGGAAGGTGTTGCGACCCCGGAGGGTTGGCAACCGGGCGATGAGGTCATCGTGCCGCCCCCGGCCACTGTCCAGGAGGCGCAGATGCGGGTACGAGAGGGCTATGATTGTACCGACTGGTATTTCTGCAAGAAGGCCTTGTAGGGCATCGTCGCTTCAGAGTCCCCGGAGCATAAGGGCCGGGGGCTCTGTATCCGTCGATATACCCGGCATATGCCCGGCTCAGTCTTTCCAGTTCCACCATTTCAGCAAAGCCGGATCATGATCGTCGTTGCTGGCAAAATAGACAGCGCAACGAAACACATACAATACACAGCGGTCGATATGGGCGCCGCGCAGCGCCATTAATCGCGTATACATGGTCTCTGGATTTGCGTCCTTAAGCTCGGAGACCTGGCGGTAACCTAAGGCCACGAGGTCCTTTGAGAGGCTTTTTCCGACGCCGGGAATCTGTTGCAGTTCTTTGGCCCCCATATGCACCCTCGTGTTTGCGAACGCTCTAACAGGATGTTGAAAAAGCCCTTCCATGGTCTTCTTCAACCCCGGAAGCGGAAAATGCGATTCCCCGGTTCCTTCATTATTCAATGACTTGTGGTCATCGAAAATAGCGGTACATCCTTATACCGCGCAGAGTCTGCTAAGGGTAGCCGTTTTTGCGCAGGGATACATCTCATGGATGTAGGTGTTAACTCAGCAACAATATATGTCGCATTCAGGGCTTTAGACAGGCAGTGGTGTGTGGCCCGCAGACTGCGTTGCCCCATCTTGCTGTAGGGTGGCTGCAGCGGTGATGAGCCGCCTTGCTGCGGACCGGCACGCCGCCGCTGAATACGATATATATATATTGTTGCCGGGTTAATAGTGTTGCCGGATTAACAACCGGTGCCGTCCAGCCTATTGGTTGGGGGGTTTTTTTACGATCTGGGGTTGCACACCGTATTTCCGGAGCTTCGCTGCATAGTCTCTGGCGATACGTCGGCTCGCGAAGCCCTTGGAGCGGAGACGATAGAGCGCCTTTTTTCCGTGGCGGTTGAGGACCTTCAGTTCGGTTTCAAAGCCCTTTGCGAGTAACCTTTCCATTTCCAAACGCGCCCGCGACTCGTGAGAGAACACGGCGACGTTCACCACCCAGGATGGGCTCGATGCTGGCCGTTCTTTTTCGGCGACTGGTGAGCCCTCCTGATGGGATGGTTGGGTGATTTCCGGCGAAGGTGTGGATGTTGTCTCCAGGCCGCTGACGGGCGCTGATTGCAACTGCGGCCCGGCTACCGGGGGGTGGGCTTCCAGTCGGGTGACCTGTGCCTGCATGGACGCCACCCGTGCGCTGAGTTGCTCCATCCGCCGTTGAAGGGTGCTCAGATCATCGGGCAATGGTGCCGTGGCATCGAGCCTGCGTGCCTGTGTGGTGACAAGAAGACGGGTGCTTTCCAGTTCAGATTGCAAGCCCTGAAGCGACCATACGGCAAAGGCGCCCAGGCCGCTACCAATCAGGGCAACGATGAAGCTGAAGGTCAGAAACCCCCCACCCATTTCGCTGAACGACACCGTGGCGGCATCCGCCCGGTTGGCCTCGCGTGCCTTCTTGAGTTCCTCTTCGAAGGATTCGGCGGCCAATTCGTCTTCATCCTCCTCATCAATGGCATCCGGCGCCCCCCCATATGATTCATTGGCGGTTTTGTCGGTTGTTGTTTCCACCGGGGGCATGGCCGCCGCCTCGGCTCGTTGTTGCGCCAAGATGACGAACTGCGCCTGGCTGTTGCATGTGGAAATGTTGGCTTTGGCCCTGTTCCCGGCAGCAGCAGTAGAGGGCGGCGACGCTGGATCGGTTTTGTCTGTTGAACCGGCAGATGAAGAGACGACTTCCATCAACGCTTTCAAGTCGTCATCAGGCGTTGCAGAATCATCATGCGGATTAAAGTCGCTTAACATTGAGGGTTCTCATTAGCGCGCTGCAATAAATACGGTCGGTGGAAAACAGGGGCAGTACACCCGCAGTTTTGCTGCCGACCGACGTAAAATCCAAAGGCCTTCCTGGGTTTACGGGTCCGATCCGCATCCATGCATCATGGAACCTAGGAGCCTGTCGGATTTAGGATTAATCTACTCGGCAACTGCTCCATGCGTTGCTCTACCTCCTGCATCCATGCAGTCGTGCGCGGGTGGGAAAGCGGTCCATTTTTCCTCGATTTTTCGTTGCATAGGCCCACTATGCGC
>JALSTP010000207.1 GCA_026983675.1 Sedimenticola sp. | reverse complement strand
CAGTGCCGCGAGCAGACCGAAAATCAGCATGCCATGTTCCCGTAGGGTGTCACTGAGGGTGATCAATGCCTGGGTGAGCGGCGGCAGGTCCTGGGCGACGTTTTCGAATACCCGCACGACCTGTGGCACCACGTAGGTGAGCAGGGCGATGACGATCAGGATGGAGATGATGGTCAGCAACGCCGGATAGAAGAGGGCGAGCAACACCTTCTGGCGCATCTGCTGGCGGCTTTCGGTGTAGTCTGCCAGGCGGTCGAGGACCACGTCGAGGTGGCCGGTTTCTTCGCCGGCGGCGATGGTGCGGTGATACAGCTCGGGGAATACCCGCGGAAAATCGGCAAAACCGGAGGCCAGGCTATGCCCTTCGCGCACCTTGGCGCGGATGGCCAGCAGGATGCGTTTCAGATGGCGTTTCTCGGTTTGTGCAGCGACCGTGCGGAGCGCCTCTTCCAGGGGTAGCGAGGAGCGCACCAGGGTGGCGAGTTGACGAGTGACGAGGGCCAGATCCATGGCGCTGACGCCACGCCGGAGGGAGAATCCCCCGTGGGTGTCCGACGCCTGTTCCTGCCGCACGATCTCCACGACCCTGAGCGGCGTCAGTCCCCGTTCCCGCAGTTGCTGGCGGATTTGGCGGGGGGAGTCTCCTTCCAGGATGCCCTTCTTCTCCTTCCCCCGGTTGTCTAAGGCGCTGTATTCGAAGGCTTCCATGGCGGATCCGGGAAGGTATCAGCCTTCCTGCGTGACACGCAGCACTTCATCGATACTGGTGTCGCCCTTCAACACCCTGCGCGCGCCGTCTTGCCTCAGGCTTGGGGTGTGTTTGCGCAGATGGGTCAGCATCTCTTGTTCACTGGCGCCACTGTGGATCAGGCCGCGCAGGGTCTCGTCGACGGCGATCAATTCATAGATGCCCGTGCGACCTATATAGCCCTGATAATGGCACTCTTTACAGCCCTCGGCGGCATAGAGCGTCACCGGTTCGCCACCCGGTTCCAGTTCCAGACGTTCGAGCGCCGTGCTGTCTGCGGTATATGGGCGCTTGCAGTGGGGGCAGAGCAGTCTCACCAACCGTTGTGCAAGTACGCCGACCAGGCTCGAAGAGAGCAGGAATGGCTCGACGCCCATGTCTCTCAGTCGGGTGATCGAGCCGATGGCGGTGTTGGTATGCAGGGTCGACAGAACCAGGTGACCGGTCAGCGAGGCCTGCACTGCGATCTGTGCGGTCTCGAGGTCGCGTATCTCACCGATCATCACCACGTCGGGGTCCTGCCGCAGGATGGCCCGCAGGCCACGCGCAAAACTCAGGTCGACCTTGGGATTGACCTGGGTCTGACCGATGCCGTCCATGTTGTATTCGATGGGATCCTCAACGGTGACGATGTTGCGTGTCTTGTCGTTGAGGCGGCTCAGCACGGCATAGAGGGTGGTGGTCTTACCGGAGCCGGTGGGGCCGGTGACCAGGAAGATACCGTGGGGACGCAGGATGATATCGGGGTCCAGCCGGTGCAGTGTCTCGTCCGCCATCCCGAGATGCGCCAGATCGAGACGCCCCGCCTGCTTGTCGAGCAGACGCAGCACCACCCGCTCGCCGTAACTCGAAGGTAGCGTCGAGACGCGGATGTCCACGGGCCGGCTGCCCACCTTGAGCGAGATGCGGCCGTCCTGAGGCAGGCGCTTTTCGGCAATGTCCAGATGGGCCATGACCTTGATGCGGGAGACGAGGTAGGGCGCCACGACCCGAGGAGGATGCAACACCTCGCGTAGCACCCCGTCCACCCGAAATCGCACCACCAACCGGTTCTCATAGGGTTCGATGTGGATGTCCGAGGCGTTTTCCTTGATGGCTTCCGTAAAGAGGGCGTTGATGAGCCGGATGATGGGGGCATCGTCCTCGCTTTCGAGCAGATCCTCGGGTTCCTCGAACTGTTTGGCGACGTTGCTGAGATTCATCTCGTCGCCCATGTTCTCCATGATCTGGGTGGATTGTGCGGAGGTCGCCTCATACTGGCGGGCCAGACGGCTGTTGAATTCCTCTTCCGACGCCTCTTCGAGCACGATGGGACGGCCGAGGAGCCTCCGTACCTCGAACAGGGACTGGGGGGTAGTACCTGGATGATGGATAACGCGGACGCGGTTGCCGTCATTGCCATCCAGCAATACACCATGACGTCGGGCAAAGCTGTAGGAGAGCGTGGGTTCCTCGCGCTCCGGAGTGGCAGTGTCTGTTTCCGCGTTCATCGGTTTCGAGATGGCTACGGGTTAATGTGTGGGCGTTCCTGGGACCGGATCGAAAGGCGCCGGCAGGTCCGTGAACCGTTTTGGCAGCACGGGCGAAACATCGGACCCGAAGAGGTCGAATCCCTCTTTGCCGATCTTGACTTGCTGGGCCCGCAGATAGTTGTATTTGCCATGGGTAAGGCGTGTTTCGGTGGCGGCGTCACGCAGGATGACCGGCCGCAAAAACACCATGAGATTGCGTTTCACCTTCTTTGACCGGCGTGACTTGAACAAGTTGCCCATGACGGGGATGTCACCCAGGAGCGGAACCTTCTGATTGTTCTGGGTCAGGTTCTCGTCCAGCAACCCCCCCAACACGATGGTCTTGCCATCATCCACCATGACGGTTGTCTTTATGACACGCTTGTTTGTGATCAGATCCGAAGCCCCCACGGCGCTTGCGCTAAGGCTCGAAACCTCCTGCTCGATGTCGAGTTTGACCGCATCGCCCTCGTTGACCTGGGGGGTCACGCGCAGGGTAATGCCCACATCCTGTCGTTCGATGGTACGGAACGGGTTGACTGAGGTCGTGGTCGCACCGGTGCTGGCGTATTCACCCGTAACGAAAGGGACGTTCTGACCGATCACGATCTCGGCGGGCTGATTGTCGAGCGTGGTCAAACTGGGGGTGGAAAGAATATTGGTCTCGCCATCGGCATCCAGGGCGCGAATGAGTGCAGCAAAATTGATCGACGATGAATTGAACTTGCCGAAACCGAGCGTTGCGCCGTCACCGATGGCTGGTATTCCGCCGCCCGCGACGGTGGCGGCCACACCCGCGATGCCGGTTGCGCTGCTGAAATTGATGACACCGACAGGACCGCTGCCGCCAGGGGTGCCATCGACGATCCATTCGACCCCCAGTTCCTTTGTCATGTTCCAGGATACCTCGGCGATGATGGCTTCGACATGCACCTGCGCCCGGCGGATGTCGAGCTTGCTGATGACGGTCCGCAGTGAGCGAAGAAGATCCGGAGGCGCGGTGACCACCAGGGCGTTCGAGGCCTCGTCCGCCTGGATATTGATGGGGGATTTGAGTGTCTTTGCCGCGCCTCTCTTTTTCTGTTCCTGTTCGATGCTGCTGCTGATGCCGCTCAATACCGGCAACAGGTCCTTGGCCTTGGCGTAGTGCAGATAGATGACATGGGTATTGCCACCACTCTCAAGGGGGTTGTCCAGATCGGCGATAATGGCCCGCAGGCGCAGACGCGCAGAGCGTTCTCCGCTGAGGAGGACGCTGTTGGTGCGTTCGTCCGCAGCGAGCTTGACCTGTGTATCCACAGGCCCCTTGACAACCTTCTGCTGGAGACTGTTGAGAACCCGCACCACCTCTGTTGCCGAGGCATGCTTGAGCGGAATGATGTCGATCTCGCTGTCGGTTGCCTGATCGATGCGCGAGATGATATTGACCAGCCGTTTCACGTTGCTGGCCCGGTCTGAAATGATCAGTACGTTGGTGGAAGGGTAAGCGGCAAGATGACCCTGCTGGGGCACCAAAGGGCGAAGGATGGGGACGAGTTGAGCTGCCGTGACGTTCTTGACCTGGATCACCCGGGTGACCATCTGATCCCCCGGCACGTTGGATCCTGGCGCAGCGAGCGGAATGTTGGCCTGTTTCGCCTTGACCTCCGGAATGATCTTGATCACATCGCCGGAGGGGACGGTAGAGAAGCCGTGGACCTCCAGGATCGATAGAAAGACCTTGTAGATCTCGTCCTTTTCCATGGGGTGGGCGGATATCACGGTGACTCTCCCCTTTACTCGGGGATCCACAACGAAGTTCTTGCCGGTGAGTTCCGAAACCGTGTTGATCAGCGCACCGATGTCGGCGTCCTTGAGGTTGAGCGTGTAGGACTGGGCCGATACAAACATCGGCAGTACAAGCAACACCGCCAGCAGGGATATCCGTAACGCCTGCTTCCGCTTGAAAGTGGCGGCAGGTAGGCGCACGTTCAGAGTCGTTTTTGTTTTGCCGTTATGCAAGGGACAGGACCTGTATGTGTTGTCTTTCTCTTAAGTTTCTTTTGCAGTTCACATGGTTAGCAAAAAAACATGAGTTGATGATGCAATAGTAACAAAAACCCTGACGGGTTACACGCCCGTCAGGTCACATTTTCAATCTTGCCAATGTCTTTCAAAGCCATGAGTGAAGTGTAAATATCCCGGTTAATCAATAGACTGAAAGCCAACTTGAATAAATGTTTGTAGGATAGGCCCCAGTTCGGATCGTTGATGAACCTCTTCCCCCACACCGGTATTCATAGCCTCCCTGTATAGTCCAGCTCGATCTTTCCGCCCGGGGTCTCTTTTCCGAACGAGCGCAGCGCTGCAACCAATGCGGGCGGGGCGGATGGCCGTGGCAACACAAACCCATTGACGGTGAAGCGCCCATCCGGTTCGATGATGGTCTGGCCATCGAGGGTCAGTGCACCTTCACCGCTGAATTCGGCGATGATGTCTCCATTGTCCGAAGTCAGGGTTATATCCACGTCGCCCAGGGAGAGCGTGATGGGCTGAACGATTCCGGCCCCCTTCCAGAGTGCTTTTCCGTTCACGGATAGGACATGGCCGTCTTTGGAGAGTTCGAGTTCTTCCAGCCGGTATTCAAGGTTACCCTTGATTTTGCCCACCCGAAATCGGGGCACGGTTTCGAGCAGACCCGCATCCATCACCCCGTTGATGGGGGCGAAATAGGCGGTGCCCCCGAGGGTGACGCCGCCGGTACCTTCCGCATGGAGCCGTGGACCCGACACCTCGAACACAAAGCCCAATTTTGCACCTAGCAGCGCCAACGGAGAGAAGCGCCAGTCCATCTTCCCCAGGTCCGATCCCCGGAGAAGGATGCCGTCGGCGTGCCCTGACCATACGGTACCGCTGACGGCGGAAAGTGTGATTGGCTGCATTTCCTTTTCCACCCATCTGTAGGCGATGCTGGCGGGAAAACGGATGATGAGGAACAGCAGATAGGCCAAGAGGCCAAAGACAATGTACTTCAACCACGGTTTCATGAGGTGGGCCTGCCCAAGGTGATCCGCGCATTTACCACCCCACTCTGCGCCTGCCTGTCGATGGAGAGGCTTTCGACAATGACATGCTGGGTCTCAGACATGTTACCCAGCCACTGCATGATGTTGTCGAACGCCGCCTGTTCCAACCAGAGCTGGACCTTGTCATCTCCCTGGGGCTTCAGACGCTTGATGTGATTGCGCAATTTGTGGGATCGCGCTGTCTGGTCGACGATGGAAAGCAACGCCGTGTTGGACGCGTTTCTATTCACGCCATCATTCAGGCTCTTGTAACTTTGCACCTCCGCCGCTGCTTTTTTCATCCAATGCAGGGTGTTTCTCTGTTCCGCAACGTGCTGCCGCTTCCGGTCAACGGCGGTATCCAAGGGGCGCCACACAGCCAGATAGAACAACAGAACCCCCAATATCGACGCACCGGCGAGAAGGGCAATCCTCTCGTGAGGTTGGCGTGACATCAGCCATGCCTTCATGATTCACCTCTGCTGATTCGCAAATGCGCGGAAACCTGCTTGCCCTCGGCATTTGCCGATTTGATCTCGACGTTGAGATTCTGCGCCATCAACTGTTGTTTGAGACGTTCGAGTCCTTGCAAGTCGGCGAGCGTCAGACGCAGATCCAGGTGGCCGTCCCGGTAGTTGATGGCATCGACCGTCGCGCCTGTCTCGTGGCCGAGCGGGGGGGCGACCCGCCCCAGCAAGGTAACGAAATCCGCACCCGTGCGGCCACTTGCCTTGCGCAGTTCCGCCAGTTTCTGTTGCATCTGGGTTTTGGGTTTTACCACCCGCTTGATATCCGGGAAGGCCGTTTGGAAGACCGAGCGTATCTGCTGGTTGAGGCGCTGTTCTTCCTTCTGCAGATGCAGATATTCCACCACATTGGAGGCGATAACGAGAATCGCGAGGACCCCTCCGAGCACCAGCGCAGGGATCCAGGGGCGCAGTTGCTGTATGTGTTTCTGGACGATACGGTAATCGCCTTGCAGAAGGTTCAAAGGGGGCAGGTCGGCGCATCCGCCTGCAAGCACGTTGAGGGCATCGGTTTCGCAGGTATGGACGTTCAGTCGGGGAGGTGGCTCGCCCAGGCCGGCCTCGCTTATGCCGATATCGGCGTCGCCGCATACCAGGACGTCGAGGCGTGCCGGCCGGGACTCGCCTGCGTCTGTCAGCATGCGTTTGATCAAGGACGGAAAATTGCAGAGATCCATGGACACGCCGTGATGCTCGCCGGTTCTCACCAGGGCGTTATCTCCGTCCACGAGCACCGTCCATGTCCCCTGTTCCCAGGGAAGGCAAAGCACATCCGGGAGCATGACCTGGGGCTCAATACCCGCTTTGCCGAGCTGTTCCATCCACTGGGTCATCCGGGTTCGGTCGACCACCGCCACCGACACTTTGTCGGAGGGAGGGCGCTCCACCTCGATCGCGAAGTGGAGGTTTTCCACATCCATCGCGAGCTGATTTTCCAGCGCATAGGGCACCGCTTCCAGAATGCGCTGGCGGTTGCGGGTGGGCAGAGCGGTCTCCGTGAGCAACACCTCGATGGTGGGCACCAGGCAGACCACGCGGTGACCCACAGCGGCAAAGGCCGCTTCTTCGAGCGTTCCTTTGACAACAGGGACATCCGTGACACGTTGCTCGCTGATGTCAATCCAGGTGACACCATCAGATGCGTTGTCGGGCAGGCGTATGATCAGCGTATCGGGCATCGGTCTACAGCCCTCCGCGGCTGCGAATGAGGGTGCGCGGCATTCCAGCGGGGTTTTTGTAGATCAGGCTGGTGAGTGTCATGTGAATACGATCTACCTGTACATCCGTGCGTGCCAGAAAATAGACGCTTGCCACATCGATCAATGCCTCCAGGTCGTTAGGATTCTGAATCTTATTATTCATTGCCGCCTTGAGTCTATCAAGGAACTCTTTTTTTGTTCGGAACGGTTCCTCTTTTCTCTCCTCCAGAAGGGCTTCCACGTTGGCCGTATCGGCGGAGTTTACGAGCGCCTGGATCAGAACCGCGTCAGCAGTATTGATGTTCAGGGGGGTTGATTCTGGTAATGCGGTCACATAGGGGGCCAGTTTTTCATAGATCCCCTCGGTGACGCCCTTGATACGCCGCAACTCCGTGATGCTGATCAGCCGGCGGTTGGCAGTACGGTAAGGGGTATCGAGATTGAGGTATTCCACATCCTCGCCACCATCCGGGAAGCGGGCGTCGATGTCTCCGTCGATCCAATCCAGAACGGGTTGGACGATTTTTGCATCGATGCCCAGTTGGTCGAGAAGACGCTCAAAATAGGCGATCTGGCGGTTGAACATCGCTTGTTCTTTCGGATCGGGTTTCGGCGGAAGGTAAAGGTTGTTCAGATTGAACCTGGCCGTTGCGTCCTGAAGCGTGGCCTCGATCGTACCGGATTCGATGGCGGTGGCGGGCAACGGCTTTGCCCAATCCTCATCGAGGCTGTCCATGCGTCCGTTCTTCCTGTCTTTTTCATTGTCTCGGGCAAGTTGACCTCGGGCCCAATATTCGCCGCCGAGGGCATACATGTAGGCTTGATCCGAGGCCAGAATATTGGCGGTGAGGCGCATGCTGAGTTTCTGCCGTGTGGTGAAAGCGACGGCTGCGATCGTCGCCATGGAGACGATCATCAGGGCTGTCAGCAATGCGATGCCGCGTTCGCTGGGCAGGCTGCGGTCAGGCATCGTTGATTGCAAACAATCGGACAATGGCCCCCCAATCGTCCAATTCGAGTCGAAGCTGCACGGCGACGGGAAGAGGGGGAGGCGATCTTCCTGCTTGAGGATCGACCGGTGGCCATTGAGATTGGGACTTGCCGTGGGCATCGATGAAGCGAAATTCCGCGTTGGAGAGGTGGTCCAACAGCTTGATTTCGCTGGCTGTGGACTCCGGGGGGCGATCCAGAGTCCGCCATACCATGCGGACGAGTTTGTCGTCTTCGATCTTGTACCCAACACGTATCAGATTGCTCCGTTTTTCCTTCCGGGGGTTGGCGTGTCCTATACGGGTGAATTCCAACTGTGGAAGCCGGCTGTCCCCGCCCGCCATGGCGGGTTGTTCGTCGCCAAAACTGTCACGAATGGGGCGGTCGACCGCCTGTTCGATATCCCGCTGGAGAACGAGAAATGCTTTCTGTACCGCGGCCAGGCGCTGGCTCCCCCGTTTGATCCCCTCCTGTGCAGTCAACACGCTGTGCAGGCCGGTGTAGGCGATGGCTGCAACCAAGGAAAAGATGCCGATGGCGATCATCAATTCGAGCAGGGTGAATCCACCTGAACGTCGTCGCAGATGTGGACCTGGAAGCGTCATTTCTTTCCTGTTCGGGGCAGAAAGGCGGTGAGGGTCGACATCGGGGTCCCGGCATCCTTCTCCAGCCTCACCTCGATGGTCATTTTGCGCACATAGTCGTCTTCCGTCTTCTCCACTTTGACGCGCCAAGACCATTCCCGGCCGGCCATTTCCTCCACGCCTTCCTTGCTTCCGAGTGGCGGCCAGGGGTGGGCGAGACGATTTTCCGTCGCGCGGTTGAGCGCTACCCAATGGGCGAACGTCTTGTCCCGCAGATAGGCTGCATTGGCGGCAGTGGTAGATGAGGACTGCACGAGCGCTGCCAGGGCGATGGAGAGGACCAACAGAGCCACCATGACTTCCAGCAGGGTGAATCCGTCCTGCCGGGGCCGTTGGCGCTGGCGTCGGCTAGCTTTCATCATGCCGGACGATCTCTACGTCACCGAGTTCAGTACCGTTAAGAGTGAAGTAGACGGGGCTGTCTTCCGATCGGAGGGTGATTTCAAAAGGCGTCATCTCGCCGGTGTAGAGGATCCACACCTGCGGGGCGAGCGTTTTTTCATTTCCCTCTTCCTCTTCCTCCTCTTTTGGTGCGTTACCCTCGACCGTGACTGCCAGACGCATTCCCTCGCCAAGCGTGCGGTCTTTGAGGAATTCATCGCCGGCGGATACCCACTTGTCTTTCTTCAGGGCGAGAAAGCGGTAGCCCTTTTCTCCGGTAAGGAGTCCCAGCTCCTTCGACTGCAGAATGGCCTCCTGCGAGGCGAGTTCCAGGCGGGCCTTGAGCCGCTTGGCCTCGGACTCGACCTGGGCGACCGGATCCACGTTCCGCAGCGCGAGAACCGCGAAATTGAGGGTGATGCCGATGATAAACATGACCACCAGCAGTTCGATGAGGGTGAACCCGTTGGATGTTCTGGGCATTGGACGCAAAGGTACAGATGCGATCCGGTCCGCTGATCAGTCCAGCGACCAGTTGCCGATGTCGTCATCCTCGGACTGGGGATCGGGACCGGTAGAATAAACGTCGATGCCGCCGTGTGCACCGGGATTGAGATACATATAAGGGTTGCCCCAAGGGTCCTTGGGCAGGCGGTCCAGGTACCCTCCCTGTTTCCAGTTCTTGGCCTCCGGTGTGCCGGCGGGTTTGCTGACCAGGGCCTCGAGTCCCTGATCCGTGGACGGATATGTGAAGTTGTCCAGTTTGTACAGATTGAGCGCGGCCTCCAGCGCGCGTATATCCTGCTTGGCCTTGGCGATGCGGGCCTGTTCGGGACGGTCCATGATCTTGGGTACGATGATCGCTGCCAGAATACTCAGGATGACGACGACAACCATCACTTCGATCAGGGTAAAGCCGCCAGTGCGCTTGTTCACGGGTAGGGAGATAGACATGTAATGCAGCCTTCCTTAAATAATTAAAACTCAAGTAAAAACAAAGACGATCCGGATGAAACCGCGATCCTGCATGATATTTTAGCGGGTTTGCCGCCGGGGGGCGAATTAGAGGAATATTCTCTGGTGATCACGTATCCTGTTCGACCCAGGGTTCGACATGAATTTTTGCCTTGTGTTCCCTGTCGGTGACCGGCGGCGGCTTTATTAACCCGGCAATACAGCAATCAAGAGATGGCCATTCCTGCCGATCCCTTTCCCGATGATCGCGTTGTTCCGGTAAACCCTATGGAACGCGGGTCGATTGCGAATATAATTCGTGGCCCATCGGTACGCCACTGTCGGTTGTCCTGATGCCCACCCTTCTTAGCAGGCAAATATGGAGCTGATGCAGTGAAAAAAGATCTGCTCGTCGACGAAAAACAGGCCGAGGAACTCAAGGCGGCATCCCTGGAATATGTCTCGCATACGTTGAGCAAGCGGCAACAATGTGATCTGGAGCTGTTGATCAACGGTGGGTTCTCGCCGCTCACGGGCTTTCATGACCGGGAGACCTACCAATCTGTCATCGATTCGTGCCGTCTTCCGGACGGTACGCCGTGGCCGGTGCCTGTCGTGCTCGATGTGGCGCCCGCGTTTGCGGAGACGTTGGAGATTGGCCAGAAGATCGCGTTACGGGATGCCGAAGGCTTTATGCCCGCGGTGTTGACGGTGGAGGATATCTGGGAGCCCGACAAGACCGAAGAGGCGGAGAAGGTCTACGGTACGACGGATCCCGACCATCCGGGCGTCAAGCAACTGTTCAGTGACGTGGGCAATGTCTATGTGGGAGGCACTGTGGAGGGGATCCAGTACCCCCTGCACTATGAATTCGAGAACCTGTGGGACTCACCGGAGGAACTGCAACACCTATTCCGCAAGATGGGTTGGCGAAAGGTGGTGGCTTTCCATTCCAGCAACCCGATGCACCGTCTGCATCGCGATGTCATTCTCTCGGTTGCCAAGCAGAACGAGGCCCATGTCTTGCTGCACCCGGCGGTGGGAGTGACCAAGCCGGGTGATCTTCACTACTATGCCCGGGTGCATTGTTACAAAGCGATACGCAACCGCTTTCCACACAACATGGCAGCGCTTTCCCTGCTGCCACTGGCGATGCGCATGGCCGGTCCGCGAGAGGCCCTGTGGCATGCGATCGTCAATCAGAACTACAATTGCACCCACTTCATCGTCGGTCCGGATCATGCCTCACCGCCAAGGAACGGAAACGGCAAGCGTTTCTACGGCAAATACGAGGCCCAACGCTTTGTACAGCGCTTTCAGGGCGATCTCGATATCGAGATCGTGCCGGTGGAGGCGCATCACTATGCACCGGATAAAAAGGCCTTTCTCCCGGAGAGCAAGTTTCAGGAATCGGGCCTGGAATCCCTGGATTTCAGCAGCGCCGATCTGAAGAAGGCGATGACCTGCAATGAGGACATCCCCGAGTGGGTCACCTATCCGGAGGTCATCGATGCGTTGAAGAATGTCTATCCCTCGCGTAGCAAGCAGGGCTTTACCTTGTTCTTCACCGGCCTCTCCGGTTCCGGGAAATCGACCTTGGCCGGCATCGTCTATGCGAAGCTCATCGAGGCGGGAGGCCGTCCCGTGTCGTTGCTGGACGGCGATGTGGTGCGCCAGAATCTCTCTTCCGAGCTGGGCTTCTCCAAGGCGCACCGGGATCTCAATATCCGGCGCATCGGCTTTGTCGCGAGTGAGATCACCAAAAACCGGGGGATTGCCATCTGCGCCCCTATCGCCCCCTATGCAGAGACGCGGCGGGCGGTGCGGGAGGCGATCGAGCAGCATGGCGCCTTCATTGAGATTCATGTCTCCACCCCACTGGAGGTCTGCGAGGCGCGCGATCGCAAGGGGCTCTATGCAAAGGCGCGCAAAGGCATCATCCCGGAGTTCACGGGGATCAGTGATCCCTATGATGTGCCGGAAAACCCTGAGCTGAGCATCGATACGAGCCAGCTTGCGCCGCCGGAGGCCGCGCAGAAGATCCTGCTCTATCTGCTGAAGGAGGGTTACCTGGACGAAAACGAATAGAGGGGCGGGGGGCGTGAGTTGCCCCCTATTCCTTCTCCTCTTCCTCGCCTTCCATCTGCAAAAGGATTGCTTGACGCAGGAGCTTCCTTTCCCTCTTGATGGTGTTTTTCAGCGACTCCACTTCCTCTTCCAGGCGAGCGACGCGCTGAACGAGGTCGTTGCCATCCTCGGGTGGCAAGCCGGGGCCAGGCGTCTCCTCGCGAGTCGGTGGAAGGCCAGGCTCGTCATAGACATCGTAGGCCGGTTCGATGCCCGAAGCCTCGGGGGCCAGCAGATTGTCGGTCGCCGGGCCGGACTCCTGCCGTATCTCATCCACCACCGCCTCCAGTTCGTCTGTGGTCACGGTGTGTAACTCTTCCAGCGCACAGGACAGCAACAGCCGGTCGCAGAGTGAGTTGATGCGGCGGGGGATACCCCGAGTGAATTCGTAGATACCGTCGAACACATCCTCCTCGATTTTCGGGTCGTCCTGCCAGCCGACCAGGTGGAGGCGGTGCTCGATGTATTTCCTCGTCTCTTCCATGCTCAATGGGTCGAGGTGGTAGGAGGCGATGATGCGTTGCCGAACCTGCTCCATGCCGGGGCCCTGGAGGGTTCTCTTGAATTCGTCCTGGCCGAGCAGGAAGGTCTGGAACAGCGCCTTGCCCTCGACCTGGAAATTGGACAACATGCGCAGCTCTTCCACCGACCGGGCGGGTAGATTCTGCGCTTCGTCCACCACCAGCAACACTCTTTTCCCCTCGATGTGCCTTGCGCGGGCGACGGCCTCGAGGTTATGCAGGAGGGTGGCCTTGTTCTGTCCCTGATGGGCCAGGCCGAACGAGGCGCATACCATGCGGAGCACGTCTTCCGGTTCCACCTGCGTGGTGACCAGTTGTGCCGCCAGCACATCCTTGTTCTCGATCTCCTTGAACAGATTGTGCACCAGCATGGTCTTGCCTGTACCTACCGGGCCGGTGATCACAATGAACCCTTCGCCCTGTTCGAGCCCATAACGCAGATAGGCCATGGCGCGATGATGGCCCTTGCTGTTGAAGAAGAACCTGCAGTCGGGCGTGAGTTGAAAGGGCTTTCCGCTCAGTTTGTAGAATTCGTCATACATGGGGCATGTCGTTGTTCATGTTTCGGTGGCAAGAAGGGGTTGCGTGATCGTTGGAGTGCTCCCGAGGCTATCCCGCGGCGGCGACGGGGGTCAGGCTGCCACTATAGAGGAGGTACAACAGCCAGCCGCCGAACAGAATGCGATAGACGCCGAAGCTGACAAAGGTGAAGTGTTCGAGGAAGCGGATGAACAGCTTCATGACGAGCCAGGCGGTGACAAAGGCGGTAGCGAACCCCGCGAGGAGGACCGGCAGATTGGCGCCGGAGAACTCCGCGTAGTGTTTGAGCAGATCGAGTCCGCTGGCCGCCATCATCACCGGCAGGGCAAGCAGAAAGGAAAACTCCGCACTGGCCTTGCGCGAGAGCCCGGCGAGCAGCGCCCCGATGATGGTCGACCCCGCACGACTGGTCCCGGGAATGAGGGCAAACACCTGGGCGATGCCGATCCACATGGCCTGCCGGTAGCTGACATCCTCCACATCGGCGGTGGCGGCGACGCGATCGCGCTGGAAATACTCGACCACCAGAAATACGATGCCGCCGACGATGAACATCACCGCGACGATCTCGATGGAAAACAATGCCTTTACCTGGTGCCGGAACAGAAAGCCGATCGCGGCGATGGGGAGAAAAGCGAGCATGACCTTTTTCCATAGATCGAGATGGCGCAGCGTGAACTTGCTCTTGTAGTTGGCAATCACCGCCAGGATCGCGGCAAGCTGGATAATGACCTCGAAGGCCTTGTTGATATCCGACTGCGGCAGTCCCAGCCATTCACTGGCGACGATGAGGTGGCCGGTGGATGAGATAGGCAGAAATTCGGTGAAGCCTTCGATGATTCCAAGCAGTATGGCGTCGATTACACTCATCCGTGTCGTCTCGCTGTGTCAGTGTCAGAAAGTGGGACAGCCCCGCGTTGGGGTCATTCCCCCCACGGCGCGTCGCGCAGTTTGCGCTCCCAGTCGAGAGAGGTCTTCGCGATCAACTCCAGGTCGTCGAAGGCCGGTTCCCAGCCCAGCATGTCCCGGATCAGGTCGGCGCCGGCGATCAACGCCGGCGGATCACCTGCGCGGCGCTCCCTCTCGACGATATTAAGCGGCGCCCCATTGACCTTCGCCACGGCGTCCAGGACTTCACGCACGCTGAAACCATGGCCATAGCCACAGTTCAGGGTGGTGGACTCGCCTCCATTACGCAGGTACTCCAACGCCTTGACATGGGCGGCGGCAAGATCCACCACATGTATGTAGTCGCGCACGCCGGTGCCATCCGGTGTGGGATAGTCGGTGCCGAAGATGGCCACATGGTCCCGCTTGCCGACGGCCGCCTCGCAGGCCACCTTGGTCAGCAGGGTCGCGGCCTTGGTGGACTGGCCGATCCGTCCCTCGGGATCGGACCCCGCCACATTGAAATAGCGCAGAATCACATGCCTGAGGTCGCTAGCGGAAGAGAGGTCGCGCAGCATCATTTCGCTCATCAGCTTCGAGGTGCCGTAAGGATTGATCGGGGACGTGGGGCTGTCTTCGAAGCACTTGTCACCCTCCGGAATGCCATAGACGGCAGCCGTGGAGGAGAAGATGAAATGCTTCACCCCCGCATTGGCGCAGCACTCCAGCAGATTACGGGTGTTGCAGGTGTTGTTGCCGTAATACTTGAGCGGCTTCTCCACCGACTCGGGGACGATGGTATGGGCAGCGAAGTGGAGCACGGTATCGATATCGTGCTCTTTCAGTATGCGCGAGACCAGATCCTTGTCGCCGGTGTCTCCGACAATCAGCTCCCCATACTGGACGGCCTCCCGAAAGCCGGTGGAAAGATTGTCGAGGATGACCAGGCGTTCGCCAGCCTCTCCCAGTTGTTGAGCGGTATGGCTGCCGATGTAACCGGCACCCCCTGTGATCAGGATCCCCTTTTGGGACATATGGCATTCTCCTGCATGAAATGGATGGGACTGCCGCCGCAACGGCGCCCCGGTACGAAAATTTTCTCAGCCCGCTATTCTACCCATCTTCGGCAGACGATAGGAAAGTTTGAGTGCATTCATAGCATGACCACCGTTGTACAGGGGGGAGACCGGTGGGCATGGCGGCCGCGGCGATATGGTTTGCGGCGGGGATGAAGTGCCGTATGGCATCAGGGGCGACGGTCACATGATCGCTTGCGGAGTGCGCGGGAGAAAATACGCCGATGCCTTGCGCCTTTCTCGTTGCTTCAAATGCCGTCCAGCGGAGAAAAAAGCGGTGTACAGGCGTCAGGTCCCGAAATGCGTCGGATATCTCCGTGGTCGTGTCGTCGGTAAAGAAGCGTTCAGCGACCTGCTCGGGATGGGCAATGCGGCGAATACGTTCGATATCGATCCCGATAGCGCCCGCGCCACTGACCGCCAGAAGGGCGATATCCCCACTATGGCAGAGATTGAACCATGGCCCATGGACGGTCGCGGCCAGATAAGGCTTTCCCTGAGGACCGTAGGCCAGTCTGACGGCGTCCGGTCTCCTGCCGGTATAGCGGCCGAGGAGGATTCGAAGCGCGTAACGCCCCACGATGAAGCGCCGGGCAATGACATCGCGACACCGTCGGGCGCGGGCGCGCTCATCGCCGGACAAGGCCCGCATCAGCCGTTCTTCATCGAATATCTTGGGGGCGAGGTCGATTTTCCACAGATCTACGTTGCTGTTGGGAACAACAATGCGTCGCGGCGGAGAGCGCCAATGGCAGGAGGGCAGGGTGGGATCCAATATCCTGGGTAAAGATGGCCGCCGGTGATCGGACCGGCGGCCTATTGAACGTTACACGGATTATTTTTTGTTTGCTTCGGCAGGGTGGCTTTTGCTTTTCTCCTCCGCCACCAGCTGATCAATGATCTTGAACATCTTGTCAGGGGTGCCGGCCAGACTGACGCTGGTCTTGAATTTTCCGTTGACGCCAAAGGCCGGAACAGAATCGACCTGATACTGTTCGGCGAGCTTCTTGGCCCGCTGCACCCGTAACGCAACCGCAAAAGAATCCCATGCCTTGCGAAACTCATCTTTATCGATGCCCTGTTCACCGGCAAACTCGATCAACGATTCCTTGTCGTAGAGGCGGCGCTTTTCCTTGTGCATGGCGTCGAACAGAGGCTTGTGGAGCTTGTCGGCAACGCCCAAGATCTGGGCGGCGTAGAAGAAACGGGCATGCACCGACCAGCTTGGATTGAGCGGTGCAGGCACATGGCGAAACACAACATCCTGCGGTTTATGTTTCAGCCAGGCCTCCACTTCGGGGTCGATGTGGTAACAATGAGGGCAGCCGTACCAGAAGAACTCCACGACTTCCACTTTGTCGCCACTGTCCGTCAGCGCCGGTGGCTCCACCGGGTCGAAACCTTCGCCCCATTCCAGTGCCAACGCGGAGTGGGTCGGAAGTATCATGATGAAAAGTAAAATGAGAGAGTATATCCAGCGCATCGTTCTTCCTTTTATTCGTTCGTTCAGTGTAAGGCGGCCCTCGTGTTAATCACCCGGCTACCCGGCGGATGGGACCATTGTCCCGGCGACAATATTAGTCGATTGTAACACCGAATGCTTTATTAACCTGGCAACAATATAGATCGTATTCAGCCGCGGCCTGTCTTTGAATATCATAGGGTTAGGGGCTTCAGGCAGGCACCGGAGCTGCGTTCCAGCGCGCTGGACAGGATGCCCAAGTGTCGCGAGTGCATGGATGCACTGGAGCGACCTTGGCAAGGGAATGACCCTTGCCTGCGCACTGCGCCTTGTTCCGGCGCCTGCCTGAAGCCCTGAATGCGACATATAGTGTTGCCGGGTTAATAACGATGGTCCGACCGGTTTGGCGGGGCTATAATCGCGCCACGTTTTTCCGGTTTGTTGGATTCCGTATTAAGGATATGGTTCAAAACCCCATCGAAAAAAGCGTCGAGATCTTGTGCGAGCGTGGATGTGTCGAGGTCCGGCGCGCCATTGCGGACCTGGAGGCCGGTCGAGAGGTGTCCGGAATCGGGCATCTCACGGAGGAAGAGAGGAGAGCCGTTTTGGATGAACTCCGGGAGGTTATGATGCCATACGGCGACAGCTGTCCCTCCGAGCGCTGATCGACGTCATGCGGGTGGCGCTGAAAATTGATCTCCATTCGGGGGTAGACAACCCCGATGCTGTGATTCCATTACTCCATCTATTGGACCAATACGAGGTCAGAGCGACGTTTTTCGTTGCTCCCGGGAGCCGCCCCAGGTGGCCCGTCTGGCGCAGAGACAGGGGCCAGCTTCACGACCTTGTCGACCGACTGCGCGGGCAAGGACACGAGGTTGGAGTCACGCCTGAAAACATCCCCTTGTGGAAGAAACGCATTCTGGAGATGGATGCGCAGAAAACGGCGGTCAGCATGTCCCGCACGATCGAGAGATTCGAGACCCTTGACGGGGGCGATCGGCCGGCCTGGTGCTCCCCCGGGCACCGGATGAATGCCGACGTTCCCGCACTTGAGGAACGGTTCGGCCTTCCGTTTGCCAGCGACACGCGGGGGTTGTTCCCCTTTTTTCCGGTGACCGCGGCGGGGGCGTCCACCTGTGTTCAGGTTCCGACGACCTTGCCGTTGATACGAGAGTTCATCGACCAGGGCGCGCCATCCGGTGATGTCCACCAGCATATCTTCATGGAGAGCCAGAAGCCGTTACCCGAGGGGCATGTATTCACGCTCGAGATAGAAAATGAACAGCAGTCCCACGTGGAGATCCTGGAAAAACTGATCATCATGTGGCGGGGCGCCCATTGGACCTTCAGCACCTTGGGAGAGGTCGTTAAGCGCCTTGACCTGGAACGTTTACCGCGGCACGCCATCGGTTTACATGGCGGGCAGGGTGGAAATGCGCGGATCGCAGTGCAAGGACCCCCGGTGAATGCCGAATACAATGTCGAATCGAACGAATCAGGATCAGAACAATGAAAATGAAGTTGAAAGACATCGTCTACAGCGCCCCCTCGAAGATCCACGGGACGGGGTTGTTTGCCAAGGTCCCTATCGGGGCGGGGCGCTATATCGGGACCTATGAGGGCCCGGCGGCCCGGCGCAATGGAAAATACGTCCTTTGGGTCTATGAGGAGGGGGCGGCGCCCGTGGGGCGGAGCGGCCGTAATCTGCTGCGTTACCTCAATCACCAGAAAGACGGCAATGCGGAGTTTGACGGCTTCGACCTCTATGCCTTGCGCGATATTGCGCCGGCCGAGGAGATCACCTTCGATTACGGCGAATTCGAGGAATAGGCGGGATTCAAAGGTTGCAGGCCCACAGGTGTGCGCGCTGTCTTTGCGGTTGGAACGCCGGCACTGAAGCGTCTCAAGAGCTTGCCGATGGGGGCATCGAACCAGGGCGTCGACCCCCGGCCATAGAACGACGCCTCCAGCACGCGGATTGCCTGCGCCAGATCGTCCGGGCAGCGCTCCGCCAGCCGGTTGAGGTTGACCGGAGGGTGCGCCGGCCAGACCTTATTCGCCCATTCCAGCAGGGCATCGCGCGCACCTTCCGCATCATGGCGGCCATAGGCCCGTTCCAACCGTCGTCTCACCTGGTACCGTTCGATCGCGGCGACTTTCAGCGCTGGCAGTCGCAGATGGACGGGGCGTCCCCACCTTCGCCACGCCCATAGGACGGGCGCCGTGAGCCATCCGCTGACAAGCAGCAATGCCACCCACATAGGCAGGCCTGGAGAGTCGCTGTCGGCATGGGATCGGGGGGGAGACTGCACAGGAAAGGGCATGGGCGCTGGGGCGTATGTGAGGGATGCCATCGGTGCACGGAAGGGCATGGCGGATGGAGGGTAGGGGGCGACAGCCGCCATCGCGGGGCCAACGTCGATCTCTATGGGCGGCGATTGCACCGGATCGGGGGCCGCGCCCGGCCGCCTGCCCGCATCATAGGCTGGTGCATGAGTAAAGGTGATCGGGTCGATATGGAGGTGTCCCTTCGCCTTGGGATAGAGGAAAAAGACCTGCTCAAGCGCCATCCAGGGCCGTCCCTGGGCATTGACCACGTAACGGCGTTCACCGGCGGGCCGGACGGCTGTGCCCCGTGGCGAAACGTGGGCGGTGGAGAAACGGCCATTCAACCAAGGGTGTGGAGAGAGAATCCGGACATGCAAAGCGATCGGTTGGCCCACAGCGGGGTGCGGTGGAATCACCAGGGTCTCGATGAACGCCCGATCCGCGGTCGGGGCCACTGGCGCAACAATGCCGTCCGTCACCTCGATCCCGATCGGTTGCGTATGCGCCTTGCCGATGGAAATGGCCGGAATCTGCAAGCGGCCGGCATGGGTGGGGACCAGGGTCAACATCAAGGTGCTGTGCCGCTGGACATCACCGTTGGTGATCCGAACACTGTGGTTCTGACGGCGTGCAACGATGCGAAAGTCTCTGTTCAGCGGCGTCAGATCAGGATACCCTTGCACCCCATCACGCGCCTCCAACTCGAGCTGGAAAGGCTCGCCTTGGGCGACGTGGGTTTGTGAGACATGCGCCGATACCCCACCACCCAAGGCACAGGCAGGCAACAGCGACATGAGCCCCAGCAATACGAAGCGGTGAAGCATACGGGAAGATCCGATCATGGGATGAACACCTGGAACAGGCTTATCTTACCTCTTGGGTGGCACCGGCCTATTGACATGACGCAACGTTTTGACGATTGCAGCGGATCATGACGTCGCTCCGGTTCAATCGTCGCACTCCGGCTGATGCGGAGGATGCGCTGCCGGGGACGCTGCATCCGGTGCTGCGCCGTGTGTACCTGGCGCGCGGAATCACGTCACCGCGCGAACTGGAACTCGGGCTCGACCGACTGCATTCCCCCGAATTGCTGAAAGGCATCGGTGAGGCCGTCGACCTGCTGTGTGGAATGCGGGAGAGTCAACGCCGCCTTCTGATCGTGGCGGACTTCGACGCCGACGGCGCGACCAGCTGCGCCGTGGCGGTGCGTGGCCTGCGATTGCTGGGCTTCCAGCATGTGGACTATCTGGTGCCGAATCGCTTCGAGCATGGATACGGCCTCACGCCGGACATCGTGGATATCGCGGCGCAGCGCCACCCCGATCTGATCATTACCGTGGACAACGGCATCTCCAGTCTCGAAGGCGTGGCCCGCGCGAATGCGCTGGGCATACAGGTGCTGGTGACCGACCATCATCTGCCGGGTCCCGAATTACCTGCCGCCGCGGCCATCGTCAACCCCAATCAGCCGGGCGATGATTTTCCCAGCAAGCATCTGGCCGGTGTTGGGGTGATATTCTATCTGCTGCTCGCCTTGCGCCGGCGGTTGAGGGAGAGCGGCGGCTTCGCCCGGGGCGGTATCGAGGAACCCAACCTCGCGGCGTTGCTCGATCTGGTGGCGCTGGGCACGGTGGCGGACGTGGTACCGCTGGACCATAACAATCGCATCCTGGTGGAACAAGGACTGCGGCGCATCCGCGCCGGGAAATGTTGCGCGGGCATCGCCGCTTTGCTGCAGGTGGCGAAACGTGATGCCCGCCATGTGGTTGCCTCCGATCTGGGTTTTGCCGTCGGCCCCAGGCTGAATGCCGCCGGCCGGTTGACCGAGATGGGACGAGGGGTGGAATGCCTGCTCAGCGACCGGCCGGCCAAGGCCCTGGCGATGGCCTGCGAACTCGATGCGCTCAATCGCGAGCGGCGCCGAATCGAAGCGGAGATGCAAGCGGAGGCGTCACTGGATCTGGCCGGCCTGGAGGTGGAGCCGGAAGCGGTGTTGCCGGCCGCCCTCGTGCTTCATCGCAGCGGGTGGCATCAAGGTGTGATCGGTATCCTTGCCTCCCGCATCAAGGCCCGGTATCACCGCCCGGTGATCGTCTTTGCGGACGGCGGAAATGGCGTCCTCAAGGGGTCGGCGCGTTCCATCGCAGGCGTCCATATCCGTGATGTGCTGGAGCGGGTGGCCGTTCAGAACGCAGGCCTCATTCTGCGCTTCGGTGGCCATGCCATGGCGGCGGGCCTGACCTTGGCCGCCGAACGGCTGGAGGAGTTCGAGATCGCTCTCTGTGCCGAGGTGGCGCGGGTCGCGGGCGATGAACTGGGATGTGGCCATATCGTCACCGACGGCGCGCTTCGGGCAGATGATCTGGCCCTCGATCTCGCCCGCCAGTTGCAATCGGCGGGTCCTTGGGGACAGGGGTTTCCCGAGCCGGTCTTCGACGGCCGTTTCCGTATTGCGAGCCATCGGGTGCTGGGCGGTGAACATCTCAAACTCACACTGTGTCCGGAAGACGATGAACAACGCTGCATTGACGCCATCGCCTTCCGTCAGGCCGGGGTCCTTGATACATTGCGCAGCGACCGGTTGTGCATCGCCTATCGGCTGGAGGTGAACCGCTACCGGGGCGAGAGCCGCCCGCAACTGGTGGTGGAGGCGATCCGGGAGGCTTCGACAGTCCCATGAGACGGACGGAGGACAAAACGGAAGGGGCCGACGACGCGTCCCCAAGCAAGAGTCAGATCAAGCGGGAACTCAAGGCCCTGCAGGCGTTGGGCGAGCGACTCGCCGCCTTGCCGATGAGCCAATGCCGCAAGCTCCCCCTGGGCCCCCGCACCTTGGAGACACTGGAGGAACTGGGGCGCATCCATGCCCATGGCGCGCGGCGGCGTCAGCTCCGCCTGTTGGGCAAGCGGCTGAGAGACGAGGATGCCGAGGCCGTCGTACAGGCGCTGACCACGCTGCAAGCGCCGGACAAGGCCCAGATCCAACTCGAAAAGGCATGCGAACGCTGGCGCGAACGCCTGCTCGACAAGGCGGCGGGCGGCGCCGCCTTGTCTGCGTTCATCGAAAGATTTCCAGGCGTGGAGCGGTCGCGTCTGAGGCAGTTGGTGCGTAACGCCATCGCAGAACGGGCGGCGGACAAACCCCCGGCGGCGCAGCGGAAACTGTTCCGCTACCTGCGGGAGGTGATTGCCATGACAGAAAACCCGTCGTGAGCGTTCCAATGGCGCTATACTTCTCCTGACTTCGATACCGTCTGCGGATAATGGCCCTTATGACGACAAAACTGCAGCGCCCACGATTCCTCGATCTCCTCAAGATTCATATGCCGGTGGGCGCCGTGGCCTCTTTTGGTCACCGCATCAGCGGGTTGTTGCTGGTGTTGTCGATCCCCTTTGGCCTGTATCTTCTGGACCTGTCGCTGCGTTCGCCCCAGGGCTTCGCGCAGGTCGCCCACTGGCTCACCGGTATCGGCGCACACCTGCTGCTCATCCTGCTGGGATGGCTCTTGTTCCACCATCTTCTGGGAGGCATCCGCTATCTGGCCATCGACATGGATTGGGGCGTGGCGCGCGATACCGCACGGCGCAGCGCGTGGGGGGTGTTGGCGGGCGGCATTCTGCTCGGGCTGCTGATGGGGCTGGGCCTGTGAGCCTGCGTCGCGCCTCCGGTCTGCGCGCGTGGGTGGTGCAGCGGGTCAGCGCTGTCTATCTCCTCCTCTTCACGCCGCTGCTGGTGGGCAAGTTTCTTTTCTACCCGCCCCCGGATCATACGGCATGGGTGCAATGGGTCTCCAACCGCTGGGTCGCCATCGGTCTGCTGCTGTTCTTCGTCGCGTTGTTGATGCATGCCTGGGTGGGGGTGCGGGACATCCTCATCGACTACGTGCACCCGCTGGGTGCGCGGGTGTTGCTGTTGACGCTGCTGGCCTTTGGCCTGCTGGGGTGTGGCTTTTGGGCGCTGGATATCGTGCTCCACGCGGGAGCGCATTGACATGGGCGTCCCGGTCGAAAGGCGGCGCTTCGATACCCTCATTCTCGGGGCCGGCGGCGCAGGGTTGCGGGCGGCGCTGCAACTGGCGCGGGCCGAGGCGCGGGTGGCGGTGGTCTCCAAAGTCTTTCCCACCCGCTCGCATACCGTCGCCGCCCAGGGTGGGGTGAACGCCTCGCTGGCCAATGTCACCGCCGATAACTGGCACTGGCACATGTACGACACCGTCAAGGGCAGTGACTACCTTGGCGATCAGGACGCCATCGAGTACATGTGCCGCGCCGCGCCCAAGATCGTCTACGAACTCGAACACTTCGGGGTGCCGTTTTCCCGCCTCGACAGCGGCCGCATCTACCAACGTCCCTTCGGCGGCATGACCCAGAACTTCGGCGGTGAGCAGGCGGCCCGAACCTGCGCCGCGGCGGACCGCACCGGGCACGCCATCCTGCACACCCTCTACCAGCAGAACATCCGCGCCCGTACCCACTTCTTCGACGAATATTTCGCCGTCGACCTGGTCCGCGACGAGGAGGGTTTCATTCTCGGCGCCCTGGTGATGGCGATCGAAAGCGGCGAACCGTTGCTGATCGAGGCCAAGACCACTCTCATCGCCACCGGCGGCTGCGGTCAGTTGTTTCGCACCAACACCAATGCCCACATCAATACCGGCGATGGCATGGCGATGGCGCTGCGCGCCGGTATCCCGCTGCAAGACATGGAGTTTTTCCAGTTCCATCCCACCGGAATCGCCGGCAAGGGCATGCTGATCACCGAAGGTGCGCGCGGGGAAGGGGGCTATCTTGTCAATGGCGAGGGGGAGCGGTTCATGGAGCGCTATGCACCCCACGCCAAGGATCTCGCCAGTCGTGACGTGGTCAGCCGCGCCATCGCCACCGAGATCCGCGAAGGCCGTGGTTGCGGCCCCAAGAAGGACCATGTGTTGCTCAAGGTGGACCACCTTGGCGCGGAGGTGGTGAACAAGCGCCTGCCCGGCATCCGTGACCTGTGCCGCACCTTTCTCCACATCGAGCCGGCGGAGACGCCGATCCCGGTCTTTCCCACCGCCCATTATGTCATGGGGGGCATCCCAACTGACCGCTTCGGCCGCGTGGTGACACCCGCCCGCCATGGCCCGGAGGAGGGAGTGCCGGGGCTCTATGCCGCGGGAGAATGCGCCTGTGTCTCGGTCCACGGCGCCAACCGGTTGGGGGGCAACTCACTGCTCGATATCCTGGTGTTTGGCCGTGCGGCGGCCAATCACATCATCGGTTTTTTGGCCGAGCACCGCTACCATCGCCCGTTGCCCGGGGACGCGCTGGACCGTCCCCTCGAACGTCTGGCCCGCTGGGATCAAAAAGGCGAGGGCGAGACCGTGGCGCAGTTGCGCGCCGATCTCCAGAAGGTGATGGAGACACACTGCGGCGTGTTCCGCACCGAGGAGGTGATGCGGGAAGGCATCGGACGGCTGAAGACGATCAGGGCGCGGCTGGCCGATGTGCGATTGCGCGACTTCAGCCGGGCCTTCAATACCGCACGGGTGGAGGCGCTGGAGCTGGAGAATCTGGTGGATATCTCCATGGCCACCATGATGGCCGCCGGGGCGCGCCAGGAGAGCCGCGGCGCGCATTCGCGCATCGACTACCCCAAGCGCGACGACGGCAACTGGCTCAAGCACAGCCTCTACTTCCTCGACGGCGACGTGCTCGACTATAAACCGGTGCGCACCAAGCCGATCACCGTGGAGAGCTTCCCGCCGAAGGAAAGGGTGTATTGATGAAATTTCGCATCTACCGCTACGACCCGGACAAGGATACCGCGCCCTACATGCAGCCGTTCGTGCTCAACCATATCCGGCCGGGAATGATGCTGCGCGACGCGCTGCTGGAGATCAAGAAGATCGACGAAACCCTGAGTTTCCGCCATTCCTGCGGCGAGGGGGTGTGTGGCTCGGACGGCATGAATATCAACGGCCGCAATGGGCTGGCCTGTATCACACCGCTCAAGGGACTGCGCGAGCCGGTGGAGGTGCGGCCCTTTCCGGGCATGCCGGTGATCCGTGACCTGGTGGTGGACATGAGCGGTTTCTATCGCCAGTACCGGGCGGTGAAACCCTATCTGACCCGCCGGGATCCCGAACCGGAGGTGGAGGTGTTGCAGAGTCCGGAAGAGCGTGAACGGCTCGATGGGCTCTACGAATGCATCCTCTGCGGGTGCTGCTCCACCGCCTGTCCGTCCTATTGGTGGAATCCCGATAAGTATCTGGGGCCTGCGGCGCTGTTGCAGGCCTGGCGATTTCTCGCTGACAGTCGCGACCAAGCGGGTGAGGCGCGGTTGGATGCGCTGGACGGTCCCTACCGCCTGTTCCGTTGCCACACCATCATGAGCTGTGTCGAAGTTTGCCCCAAAGCGCTCAACCCCACCCGCGCCATCGGGCAGATCAAGCGCCTCATGCTGGATAAGTCAGTGTAGCATGGAGGCTGCCACCTCCGCCGAGGCATATCGCCGATTGCGCTGGCAATGCCGCCGTGGCATGTTGGAACTCGATCTCCTGCTGGCCGGTTTTCTCGACGATGGCTACGAGCGGCTCGACGCCACCGGCCGGGCGCGCTTTGCCGAACTGTTGGGCTATCCGGATCCCTTGCTGCAAGGCTGGCTGATGGGACACGCCACGCCCGCGGACGCGGCGCTGGCGGAACTGGTGGCGATCATTCGCGGGGGAGAGGGTGGGGGTGCCTGCCGGACGGCGCGCTGACGCCCATCCCCCCTTGCGCCTGCGCCCCCGCCGCTCGCGCTATCTTCTGCTCGCCCTCTCGGCGATCACCCTGGCTGCGGGGCTGACCGTCGTCGGCCTCGACCTGCCCTTCTGGCAGCGGGCCGCGCTCGCGGCGCTCGTCCTTGGCCTTTTCATCCACGAACTGCGCCGCCATTACCTGCGTCGTGGGCATTATGCCGTGGTGTCGGCATCGTGGAGCGGGGAACGGGGCTGGAGCATTACCACCGGCGTGGAACAGAACGCCACCTTGCTGCCCGGCAGTCTGTGCCATCCTCTCTTGGTCATCCTGGTTTTCCGCGCGAGTGGATGGCGGCGCTATCCTCTGGTCCTGCCCGCGGACGGTCTCGATGCCGACACCGCCCGGCGCCTGCGGCGTTTACTCAAGGCGATGGCGCGCGGTGGGCAGCAAGGGCCTCAGTCCGCGGCGCCGGGTGGAACGTAGCTGTCGGGGAACAGCACCGTGGGGCGGCGTTGATGGGTGTCGTCACGGTGGGGGAAGTCGAGGGTGTAGTGGAGGCCACGGCTCTCGTGGCGGGCCTGGGCAGAGCGGATGATGAGGCTGGCGACGACCACGAGGTTGCGCAGTTCGAGGAGATCGTTGGTGACGCGGAAGTTAGCGTAGTATTCGATGATCTCGTGGTTCAGCAGATCCACCCGCCTGCGCGCGCGCTGCAGCCGCTTGTTGGTGCGCACGATGCCCACGTAGTCCCACATGAAGCGGCGCAGTTCATCCCAGTTGTGGGAGACCACCACCGATTCATCCGGCTCGGTGACACGGCTTTCGTCCCAGGCGGGGAGCTTTGGTGGTTCCTGGACCTCGTCGAGCTGGCTCCGAATATCTGCCGCTGCCAGTTCACCGAACACCAGGCACTCCAGCAGCGAGTTGCTGGCCATGCGGTTGGCGCCATGGAGGCCGGTGTAGGCGGTCTCACCCACGGCATAGAGGCCGGGGATGTCGGTGCGGGCTTGACCGTCCGTCATCACCCCGCCACAGGTGTAGTGGGCCGCTGGGACCACCGGGATACGCTCCTGGGTGATGTCGATCCCGAAGTCGAGGCACCGGGCGTAGATGGTGGGGAAGTGCTCCTTGATGAAGTCGGCCGGCTTGTGGGTGATATCGAGGTAGACACAGTCGGCGCCGAGGCGCTTCATTTCGTGGTCGATGGCACGGGCGACGATGTCACGCGGGGCAAGTTCGGCCCGAGGATCGAACTTGGGCATGAAACGGGTGCCGTCCGGCAGCTGCAGAGTGGCGCCCTCGCCGCGCAGTGCCTCGCTGATGAGGAACGATTTCGCCTGGGGGTGATACAGGCAGGTGGGGTGAAACTGGACGAATTCCATGTTGGCCACGCGGCAGCCCGCCCGCCAGGCCATGGCGATGCCGTCGCCGGTGGCGACGTCGGGGTTGCTTGTGTAGAGGTACACCTTGTTGGCGCCCCCTGTGGCCAGCACGACGAAGCGGGCCTTGAAGGTCTCCACATGCCCGGATTCCCGGTCGAGGACGTAGGCGCCATAACAACGCTGGCCATCGAGCCCCATTTTCCGCCGCGTGATCAGGTCAATGGCGATGTGGTTCTCGAACAGGTCGATGTTGGACTGTGCCCGGGCTTGTGATTCCAGTCTGGTCTCCACCGCGCGCCCGGTGGCATCGGCGGCATGTACGACCCGGCGGTGGGAGTGGCCGCCCTCGCGGGTCAGGTGATAACCGCCGCTGGTCTTGGACGCCGGGTCGCGGGTGAAGGCGACCCCGTTTTTCAGTAGCCACTCGATGTTGCGCGGACCGTGTTCCACCACCTGCTGGACGATCCGCTCGTCGCACAGGCCAGCGCCGGCATTGAGGGTGTCTTCCACGTGGGAACGAATCGAGTCTTCCTGGTCGAGAACCGCCGATATGCCGCCTTGAGCATAGTAGGTGTTGCCTTCGCTGAGGGCGCGCTTGGAGACGACGGCGATGCGGGGCGCATTGCCAAGGCGTAACGCCAGGCTCAGACCGGCGGCGCCGCTGCCGATGATCAAGACATCGAATTGTCGAATGGATTCCATGTTTACGGCAATGACCTTTTGGCGTCATACTGAAATAAGTGGAAGTGCAGGCCGAGTGCTTCCGGACGTGTCATCCTAACGTAAAAACGCAAAAACAATCCAATTCAGGGCCGCCTTCGGATGGCGGCATCCGATGTGTGGGGACCATAGTGCGAACTATTTCTATATGCCATTGTCCATTGGGACAGAATGCAGGGAAGTGTTCATGCTCGCGGGGAGAAGGCCCGGATGGGCGAGCGTAAGGTCGATCAGGAACTTGTGGCCCGGGTGCAAAAGGGCGACAAGAAGGCGTTCGACCTTCTGGTGCTGAAGTATCAGCAGAAGGTGGCGAACGTGGTGTCGCGGTATATCCGCGATCCCAGCGAGGCGCTGGATGTGACCCAGGAGGCCTTTATCAAGGCGTATCGGGCGCTGCCGAAGTTCCGCGGCGACAGCGCGTTCTATACCTGGCTCTACCGGATCGCCATCAACACGGCGAAGAACTACCTGGTGGCGCAGGGACGGCGGCCGCCCAGCGACGATATCGAGGCGGAATCGGCGGAACAAATGGATGCCGGGGCCGCTCTCAAGGAGTATGGAACTCCGGAGCGAATGGCGCTCACCGAGGAGATCGCGGAGACAGTGCAGAAAGCGATCGACGATCTGCCGGAGGATCTGCGTACTGCCATCGTTCTGCGTGAGTTGGAAGGGATGAGTTATGATGAGATTGCCAAGGCCATGTCCTGTCCGGTGGGGACGGTAAGGTCGAGGATATTCCGGGCGCGCGAGGCGATCGATAAACGCCTGCGGCCCTTGATCAACCCATAGGGTGAGAAATGAACCAGCAGATCGATGAAAAACTGTCGGCGTTGATGGATGATGCACTGCCGAAACACGAACTCGCCGCTGTGCTGGACCGGCTGGGTTCGGATCCGGCCGAGAGGGCGTTGTGGGATCGTTATCATTTGATCGGAGACGCCATCCGCGGAGAGGCGATGCGCCTCGAGGCTCAGGGAATCAGCAAGCGGGTGTCGGCCATGCTCGAGGAAGAACCCACGGTCCTGTCGCCGGGCGCCGCGGGTCGCCCACAGCCGCATTGGGTGAAACCCGCAGTTGGTTCCGCCCTCGCAGCCTCGGTGGCGGTGCTGGCCATTCTTGGGGCACCACGGTTCATTTCGGAAGGGGAGACGCCTTCGGCGCCGGCCGTTGCTGGAAATGCGATAGTGCCGCAAACGCCGGTAATGGCGTCGTCCTCTTCACAGGTGGTCGTCCAGGCGGCTCCGCGATCGAAGTTCGTGCCTGCGGCGGCCCGGGTGCGTGTACCTCCCCAGACCCTGGAAGTGGCCGCGCAAGCGGTGGCGCCTCTCCCCATGGAGCGCTTGTACGAAGTACGTTCGGGGACCCGTTGGGATGTGGCCGAACCGGCCGTGGAAAGCAAACTGAACGCCTATCTCGTCACCCATCAGGAATATGCTCCGGCGACGAACATCAGCGGGATACTGCCCTATGCGACCTTCGTGGGATATGATAGCCACAAACAATAGGTCGTGCAGTATGGCATGGGAAACATTGTGATGCCTTTCAAGATGCCCCCAACAGGGAGGCCAGGCGTGGTTCTGCTGTTGGCATCGATGCTCCTGCCGGCGTTGGCTGCCGCAAATGAAAAAGACGCGCATGCCTGGCTTGAGCGCATGATCAGAGCCGTGCGCACCTTGAGTTATGAGGGGACATTCGTCTATCTTCGCGGTGGGCACCTGGAATCGATCAGGATTGTGCATTCTTTTGAAGGGGGGGAAGAGAGGGAGCGCCTTCTCTCTCTGAACGGCTCGCCCCGCATGGTCAACCGGGACCAGGCGGCAATCGTTTGCATCATGCCCGATGTGCATGATGTCTCGATCGAGAAGCGGTCCAACCGGTCGGGTATACCCGTTTTGTCCACATTGGGGGGTGAGCGTTTCCCCGAACAGTATCTACTCCGGATCTTGGGGCAGGCGAGGATTGCCGAACGGGAATCGGTCGTGATCGGCGTCATCCCGAAAGACGACTATCGCTACGGTTACCGGCTGTATCTGGACAAGGTGACGGCATTGCCACTCAAACTGGATCTGATGGACGAGTCCGCGAAACCCATTGAGCAGGTGATGTTTACCGCTCTGCGGATCTTCCCCCGGCAGGCGGGGGAGGATGTGGCGGCCCCGCTGTCGGATGAACGGAGCCGGGCCGTGACCGGAAAGGAAAAACCCACGAACCCTGCGCTCAAGTGGCGTTTTAAGATGCTGCCCCCGGGGTTTTCGGTCGAAGCGGCGGGCGAACTGGAGAATGAGGAAGGAAACAAGGTCGAACATCTCGTGGTGACCGATGGCTTCGCCGCAGTGTCTATCTATATCGAACCGTCCCCAGTCCACGGAAAGTCTTTGTTGGGGAGCACGAACATCGGCGCAGTAAACGCGTGGGGCGGCGTAGTGGATGGTTTCCAGGTGACGGCCGTAGGTGAGGTGCCCCGCAAAACCATTCGCGAGATTGTCGCCGCCATGGATCATACTGCC
>JALSTP010000206.1 GCA_026983675.1 Sedimenticola sp. | reverse complement strand
CGCCGAGGCGCGCAGGATGGCGCGGAGTTGCGGCCGGAACAGATGCGGTTCCTTCAGGCAGAGACGAATGGCCCGCAGCCCCAGCGCGGGGTTGCAGCTTCGGGCGTCCGGGAGAGTGAGGCGGTGCTGCGGCTTGTCCGCGCCCAGGTCGAGGGTGCGGATGGTAATGGGAATGCCGTCGAGTCCCTCCACCAGGCGTCGGTAGGTATCCAGGTGTTGCTCCTCATCGGGCGGGGTGTCGCGGTTCATGTAGAGGAATTCGGTGCGGTAGAGCCCAATGGCCTCGGCGCCGTTGTTGCGTGCGGCGTCGATGTCTTCCGGCAGTTCGATGTTGGCCATCAGGGTGACGGCCTCGCCGTCCCGGGTCACCGCAGGCAGGTCGCGCAGGGCCCGCAGCCGTGTCCGGTGCAGCCGCTGCCCGGCGATGCGACGGCGGTACCCGCGTCTCAAAACAGCGTCGGTATCCGCCAGTACCATGCCCCGTTTGCCGTCCACGATCAGCCATTCGGTCTGGCGCAGGAGGCGGGTGGCGTGATGGACGCCGACCACCGCGGGGATGCCGAGGCTTCGGGCAAGGATGGCAGTGTGCGACATGGGGCCGCCGGATTCGGTGACAAAGGCGGCGATGCCGTGGTGCTTCATCAACAGTGTTTGCGCCGGACTCAGGTCGTGGGCGATGATCACCTTGCCATTGAGGACTTCGCTGTTGGTATCTGGCGGCATGGCGGTGTCACCCCCGAGCAGCTGTTGGATCTGGTCCACGACGTGCGCGACGTCGTCCTTGCGTGTGCGCAGATAGGGGTCGTCGATTTCGTCGAACAGGCGGATGAGGGTGTCGCGCTGGGTCTGGAGGGCCCATTCAGCGCTCCAGCGCCGTTGACGGATGAGTTCGACAGGGGCCTCCACGATGGCGGGATCGTCGAGCATCAGCAGGTGGGTGTCGATGAAGGCGCTGATGTCCGGGGCGGTGGCGGCGGGGATCTGTTGTCTTACCCGCCTGAGTTGGCGGCGCGCCTGACCGATGGCGGCGTGGAGACGGGCGCATTCGTCTTCCACTGCCTCAGGCTCGATGTGGCGCGCTTCGACGTCGGTTCTGTCCTGGCGCAGGATATGGGCCCTGCCGATGGCGATCGCCTGTGCGGCCCCCACCGGGATGCCGGCACAGGCGAGGGTCATTCCGCCTCTCCGAAACGTCCGCGGATCAGCCGTTGCAACGCGGCGCTGGCGGCCTCTTCGTCTTCCCCCTCGACCTCTATCAGCAGCGAAGTGCCCTTGCTGGCGGCCAACATCATCACCCCCATGATGCTCTTGCCGTTGACACGTTGTCCATCGCGGACAAGATGGACGTCGCTGGAAAACCCGCTGGCGCAGGTGACGAACTTTGCCGCGGCGCGGGCGTGCAGGCCCAGTTTGTTGACGATGGTAACTTGCTGGCGAATCATGGGCGCTGATATCAGTCTGTCGGACGCCGCGGGTCGCAGCACAGCACCCCCAGCATGCCACCGTCCAGCGCCTTGTCGGTCAGGGTAACGAGGTCGAGGTGCGGATAGTTGAGCACTCGCACCAGCATCGGCAGGTTGAGGCCGGCCACCACGCTGACGCGTCCGGCCTCGCAGAGGGTGGTGGCGATGTTGCTGGGCGTGGAGCCGAACATGTCGGTGAGTACCAGCACGCCGTCCCCCTGCTCCAGACGCTCCACTGCGGTGTGGGCCTGTTGCCGGAGCCGGTCCGGGTCGCTGTCGGTTTGCACGGCGATGGTCTCGGTGAGCAGAGGACACATATCGAGCATTCGGGTGGCGGTGTGGAGCAACTCTTCACCGATCCGGTTGTGGGTGATGATGAGCAGGCCGATGGTCATGACAATTCGCGGTGGCGGGCGACCACCCGGCGCCCTTGCTCATGGAAGTGACGGTAGAGCTGGTCGGCCATGTAAACGGAGCGGTGTTGTCCACCGGTGCAGCCGATACCCACAGTGAGGTAGTTGCGGTCGTCGGCTTCGAAGCGCGGGATCCAGCTTTCCAGCAGGCGGATCAGATCGTTCCGCATCTCCAGGGGCGCGGGGTCCGCCTCGAGGAAGGCGGCCACCTCTTTGGAAAGGCCGGTGAGCGGACGCAGTTCGGGCTTCCAGTGGGGGTTGGGCAGACAGCGCACGTCGAAGACGAAGTCTGCATCCGGAGGGACACCGTGCTTGAATCCGAAGGAGAGGAACATCAGTGAAATCTCCTGGCGCGTGTTGTCGGACACGCGGGAGCGAAGCAGGTCGCGCAGCTGATGGATGTTGGTATCGGTGGTGTCGATGTGGAGGTTGGCTTCGGCGCGCAGCGGTTCGAGCAGCCGGCGTTCAAGTTCCAGTGATTCGGAAAGGGCACGGCCACTGCCGGAAAGTGGGTGTTTGCGCCGGGTCTCGCCAAAGCGCTTGATGAGGGTCTCCTGCCGCGCCTCGAGGTAGATCATTTCGCAGGCGAGTCCTTGTTCCCGGAAATCCCTGATCAGCGCGCCCAGTTGGGTCAGCGACTCGGGCGCGGCGCGTGCGTCGATCCCGACGGCGACGAGCTGGTACGCCGGGAGCTGTTTGTCCATCAGGTTCCTGGACAGATCCTCCAGAAGACACATGGGCAGGTTGTCGATACAGTAGTAGCCCAGGTCCTCCAGAGTGTCGAGGGCAACGCTCTTGCCGGAACCGGAAAGGCCGGTGACGATGACGAGTTTCATGTTGCTGTACGGCATGCGACTCTCTATATGCCCCTCGCGCAGTGGCAGCCTCGGCGCCCGCCATGAACGATTACCCTGGACGGTCGGGCCGGTGCGGGGCCTTCCCGCGATTCTAACAAACTTCGATGCCGTTTACTCTGTGTCGCCGGATTGGATGAGCCGCTGCTGGCGGGCGGCAAAGTCATCGCTGGCGTCGTATCCCTTGAGTCTCAAGGCGTGGTTCTGAGCCGCCGCTTCCACCAGGATGGCAAGGTTTCTGCCATAGGCGACCGGGATGCTGATCTGAGGAACGGAGACGCCGAGGATGGAGGTCTCGCTGCGGCTTCCCTTGAGCCTGTCCATGCGTGACAGGGTCTCGTCGTCCATCTCCTCCAGGTGAATGATGAGGTGCAGGTTTTTCTTGCGCCGCACGGCGCTGTCGCCATACATGGCGCGGATGTTGAGGATGCCGAGGCCGCGGACCTCGAGCAGGTCCTGAAGGAGCGAGGGGCACTGGCCGGTGAGGATTTCGGGGGTGATCTGGGCAAACTCCGGGGCGTCGTCGGCAATCAGCCTGTGGCCACGGCTGATGAGCGCCAGCGCCAATTCGCTCTTGCCAATGGACGATTCGCCGGTGAGCAAGATGCCAATGCCCAGCACCTCGATGAAAACCCCGTGCAGGGTGATCCTTTCCGCCATCACGCGGGTGAGGTAATAGTGCAGGCTGCTGACGATGCGGCTGTCCGGCAAGGGGGATGCCAATATTGGCGTGCCGGTCTCGCGGGCGCGTTCCAGCAGATCGTCGATGGCCTTGATGCCATCCGAGAAGATGATCGCGGCGGGCCTGTTGTCGAAGAGTTTGTCCACGGTTTCGCGGTAGCTGATCTCCTCCATATCGGTGAGATAGACCAGCTCGGCGTGACCGATGACCTGAATGCGGTTGGGGTGGATGCAGTTGAGCGTTCCAACCAGGGCCTGCTGGTCGGCGCCGGGAAAATGGCCCTTGAGCGGGGTGTGGTGGCCTTCCTCCTCTGTCAACCACCGCAGGGCGAGTCGTTCGCCCATCGCTTTGAACAGATCCTGTACCGTGGAGGGCGGCTTCATTGGCGGATCGTGTCGGGATCTCCAGCGCCGTTGAGCAGCGTCAGGATTGCGTCGGGCGATTTCGCGTTACGTAACTGTTCGCATACCTTCTCGTCGTTGAACAGGTGGGCGAGGGAGGCGAGCAGTTGCAGATGTTCCTCGGTAGCCTCCGCAGGCACCAACATGGCGAGGGCAAGGTCCACGGGCCGACCGTCGATAGCGTCGTAGTCGATGCCGTGTTCCAGCCGGATGAAAGCGCCGCGAGCCTCGGTGGCCTCGGGCATGCGGGCATGGGGGAGGGCGATACCGTGGCCAAGGCCGGTGCCGCCCAGTCGTTCGCGATCAAGGAGGCGGTCGAAGACCGCCCCCTTGATCAATCCGGGGTCGCCCTTGGCCAGCAGGCTGGCAAGCTTTTCCAGTGCCCTTTTCTTGCTGCCGACATCGACATCGGTGGCGATGCGTTCGGCAACGATGAAGCCATCTGGAAGCATGGGCTGTGTCCCTTTCTGTTTCAACGCGTCAGATCTCGCTCTGCTCCAGGTTTTTCAACCCGTTGTTGGTGCGGTAGTTGTTCTTCTTTTGCTTGAGCTTCAAAATCTGGCGGTCGATCTTGTCGATCAAGGTGTCGATCGCCGCGTACATGTCTTCCTGTACCGAGTCAGCGAAGACGTCAGCGCCGTTGACATGCAGCGTCGCTTCCGCTTTCTGACGCAGTTTTTCCACACTGAGGATGACGTGCACGTTGGTCACGTTATCGAAATGCTTCTCAAGTTTATCAAATTTGCTGTTGACATAGTTCTTCAGCGGTTCCGTGATGTCCACATGATGACCAGTCAGGCTGATTTGCATGGTTTGACTCCTGTTGGAATGGGCTCTGTCCACGTTCTCCGTGTTGCGTGGCGCCTTCCGTGGGAACAGAGCGGTTTGGCTTGCGCCGGGTCAGGGTGCCGGGGCACCCAGTGCAACAGTGTTGGAAAGCAGGGGGTCTTCACAACAACCTTTTTCTTTCGTTGGACGGGGGAATCCCCATCCCTTCACGGTATTTGGCGACCGTTCTGCGCGCAACCTTGATCCCCTTGTCCGCCAGGATGCCGGCGATCTTGTTGTCGCTGAGCGGTTTGTTGGGTTGCTCGGCCGCCACCAGTTTCTTTATCAAGGCGCGGATGGCGGTGGCCGAACATTCGCCGCCGCTGCTGGTTTTGACATGGCTGGAGAAGAAATACTTGAATTCCAGGGTTCCCCGCGGGGTGTGCATGTATTTCTGGGTGGTGACCCGCGAGACGGTGGACTCGTGCATGTCCAGGGCTTCGGCGACATCCCGCAACACCAGCGGCCGCATCGCCTCCTCGCCATGTTCGAAGAAACCGCGCTGGAACTCGACGATCTTGGTGGCAACCCGCAACAACGTCTCGTTCCGGCTGGTCAGGCTCTTGATAAACCAGCGCGCCTCCTGCAGGTGATTCTTCAGATAGGTATTGTCGCTACTGTCATCGGCGCGGCGGATCAATCGGGTGTAGGCGGGGTTGACGCGCAGCTTGGGGGTGGCCTCCGGATTGAGTTCCACCCGCCAGGCGCCGTTCTTCCGCGTGACGAAGACGTCGGGCACCACGTACTGCGGGTTGGCGTCCGCGATCAGGGTACCGGGTCGCGGGTTGAGGGAGCGGATCAGTTGCGTGATCTGTTGCAGCTCTTCATCGGAAATCTTGAGCTTGCGCATGATCTGGGCTTGATCACGGCCTGCGAGAAGGTCGAAATGGTCTTTGCACAGGCGGATGGCCTGGGCGCGGTATTCGATCTCACCGGGTAACTGACGCAACTGGATCAACAGGCATTCACGCAGGTCGCGGGCGGCGACGCCTGGCGGATCAAAGCTCTGTATGCGGTGCAGCACCGCCTCGATCTCTTCTTGTCCGGTCTCTTCGTCCCCGACGCAGTCCTCAATCTCCTCGAGGGTGGCGACGAGGTAGCCGTCCTCCGATATGGCGTCGATGATGGCGGTGGCAATGGCCTGTTCCGTGGCGTCGAAGCGGGACAGATTCATCTGCCACAGCAGGTGGTCGTAAAGGGTCTGAGCCTCGCTGCGCTGGGCGAGGAAGTCGGTATCGGTGTTCTCGGCGCGGCTGCCGCCAGATGGGGGTGCATAGTTGTCGTAGACGTCCGTCCATTCGCTGTCCACCGGCAACTCGGCGGGCATTTCGGAGGAGTCGGCGCGGATTTCGGTCTCTGCGGCCGTCTCCGTGGAGGGCGCCTTCTCGGTGTGTTCCGGGCCGTTGACGGCTTCGCGATGTTCACCCTCTTCCTCCATCTCCAGCATCGGGTTCGATTCCAACACCTCCTGGATCTCCTGCTTGAGGTCAAGCGTGGAGAGCTGCAACAGGCGAATGGCCTGCTGCAACTGGGGCGTCATGGCGAGTTGTTGGCCGAGGCGAAGGTGCAGCGATTGCTTCATGCGTTCAGTTATGGGGTTTTGGTATGTTATTTGTATATTGCCAATTCTATTTTAGCGCAAAAACACCCGATGCTTTTTTGCCCTGGGTCATGGAAACATGGAGTCTCCCGGTTCCCCGATTCTACATGGTGAAGTGTTTGCCCAGATAGACCTCCCGGACTTGCGGATCGTCGAGAATCTTCCTGGGTGCGCCTTCGGTCATGACCTTGCCCTCATTGATGATATAGGCGCGGTCGCAGATGTCCAGGGTCTCGCGCACGTTGTGGTCGGTAATCAGTACGCCGATGCCCCGGTCCCGAAGGTGGGTGACAATCTTCTTGATGTCCATGACGGCAATAGGGTCCACGCCGGCGAAGGGTTCGTCGAGCAACATGAAGTGGGGTTCCACTGCCAGCGCCCGGGCGATCTCCAGTCTGCGGCGTTCTCCGCCGGAGAGGCCCATGGCCAGATTGTCCCGCAGATGTCCAATACCCAACTCTTCGAGCAGCTCGTCGCTGATCTTGCGGCGCATCGCCTTGCTCAGTTCGCGGCGGGTCTCGAGGATCGCCAGTACGTTGTCCTGGACCGACAGTTTGCGGAACACGGAGGGCTCCTGCGCCAGATAGCCCACCCCCAGGCGGGCGCGGGCATGCATGGGGAGATCGGTGACATCGCGATCGTCCAGCATGACGACGCCCCGGTCCACCGGGATCAGGCCGACGATGAGGTAGAAGGTGGTGGTCTTGCCCGCACCGTTCGGGCCCAGCAACCCCACCACCTCGCCGCTGGCGACTCGTAGCGAGATCCCGTCGACGACGTGGCGGTGCCGGTAGCTCTTGACCAGTCCTTCGGCGGCGAGCCGGCTCATTTCTGGCTGGGATCGATGGTCACGTGGACCCGTTTCTTGCCCCGGGCGGCGCCACCGGCCTTGACCACCATTTTATGGCGATCGTAGACGATGCGGTCGCTACTGAACAGATCGCGGCCCTGGGCCAGCATCGCCTTGCCCTGGAGGATGAGAGTTTCGCTGCCCACATCGTATTCGATACGCTGCGCCTCGCCATTGACATCCCTCCCTTTTGTCGGGCTTTTCTGGCTGAAGTGGGCGGTGTTGCCCTCCGCCACGATGCGCTGCGCCTTGCGCTGCTTGTGATAGACGGTCACCTTGTCGGCCGTAAGCAGGGTCTGGCCCTGGTGTACGATCACATTGCCCTGGTAGACGGTGGTGCCGCGCCCTTCGTCGATGTCGGCGCTATCCGCCTCGATCTCGATCGGTTGCTGCGGGTCGTTCGATGCCGCGAGGCCCTGTATGGGCGGCCACAGCAGGGCCAGCAGGCACATGGCCAGAAGAGGGCTGGGGGAAAGGCGCGGGGCGCTATTGAATTTCATAGTGGGATCTCACCTTGGACAACAGTTTGAGCCGCATGGGCGTCTTGAACCACAATTGCATGCCGACACCGCTCAAGCGGTTGGCGCCACTTTCGATCGTGACCGCTTGGGCCGTCTCCGCAAGGTGTTTGCGGTTGTCAATGCGCAGATCGCGGGTGCGCAGGTAGACCGGCGTGCTCTCGGGCCCATCCGATTGTTCGATGGTACAGGCGCCGAGCAATTCGATCACCTCGTGATGGGAGGTGATCCTGCCGCGTTTCGCGCGCAGTTTCCAGTGTGGCCGGTCGTGTTCGAAGACTACCAGTTTCGGATGGTTCAGTTCACTCCGGTCCTCGGCCTCGAAGCGTTGCATCACATCGGCTTCGAGGTGGCGCCAGGGGGCGCCCTTTTCATCCATCACGGTGACGTTGAAGCCGTTGACGATGTAGTCCGGTACGGCCGGACCACCGCGTTTCCCGGCGGGCGCCTCTTCCGGCCGTTGCTGGAACCACCAGATGACGCCGGCTGCGGCCAGAAGCAGGAGTCCGAAGATGCGTGTTCGCTGTTCCGGCACTGGCATCCCGGAATATTCAGATATAGCGTTGCAGCGTGGATTCCAGAACACCGTGACCTTCCATGAGCAGTTCGCAGACCTCTCTGGCCGCGCCACGACCGCCGCGGGCAGGGGTCTGCCAGTGGGCGTGCTGCCGCACCAGGGGATGGGCGTCCTGCACGGCGATGGCCAACCCGACGCGGCGCATGATGGGCAGGTCGACCACGTCGTCACCCACATAGGCGATCTCTCCGTCTGTCAGCCCCAGGGTTTTCTTGAGCCGTTCATAGGCGGGCAGTTTGTCGAGCTGACCCTGGAAGACATGGCGAATGCCGAGGCTCTCCATGCGCAGTTCCACCACTCTGGAGGTTCGTCCCGTGATGATGGCGATCTCCACGCCGCTGGCCTGGAGCATCTTCATGCCGTGGCCGTCCTTGGAGTTGAATGCCTTGTATTCCTGGCCGTCGTCGCTCAGAAACAGGCTGCCATCGGTGAGTACTCCGTCCACGTCGAAGATCACCAGACGGATCTGCCTGGCGCGTTCCATAATATCTTTCATGGTCATTGCTCCCGGGGCATCACCTTACATGACGCCGGCGCGCAGCAGGTCGTGCATGTTCAGGGCGCCGGCAAGCCGTCCCCCGTCGTCCAGAATGAGGAGGGCGTTGATCTTGTTTTTCTCCATGAGTTTCAATGCCTCAGCCGCCAGCATCTCCGGCGTTGCGGTCTTGCAGTCGCGGGTCATCACCTCCGCCACCGGGGTGGTATGGAGATCCACCGCCCGGTCCAGGGTGCGCCGCAGATCACCGTCGGTGTAGATCCCTTGGAGGCGTCCTTCAGTGTCGAGTACCGCCGTCATGCCAAGACCCTTTCTCGACATTTCCACCAGGGCCTCTTTGAGCGGGGTGTCCTGGTTGACGCGCGGGATGGCTTCGTCAGTGCGCATGATATCACTGATTCGCAGCAGCAGGCGCCGGCCCAGTGCGCCCCCGGGGTGAGAGAGGGCGAAGTCTTCGGCGGTAAAACCGCGCGCCTCCAGCAGCGCCACCGCCAGGGCATCGCCCATTGCCAGGGTGGCGGTGGTGCTGGAGGTGGGCGCCAGACCAAGCGGGCAGGCCTCGCGCGACACGCTGACATCGAGGTGCACGTCCGCTTCCCTAGCCAGAGTGGAGGTGGGCTTTCCGGTCATGGCGATGAGCGGCGCGCCAAGACGCCGGATCAAGGGCAGGATGGTGAGCATCTCCACCGTTTCACCGGAGTTGGATAGGGCCAGGACCACGTCCTGAGGGGTGATCATGCCAAGATCGCCATGGCTGGCCTCTCCCGGGTGGACGAAGAACGCGGGGCTGCCGGTGCTCGCCAGGGTGGCGGCGATCTTGCCGCCCACATGGCCCGACTTGCCCATGCCCAGCACCACGATGCGGCCGCCGCAGTGCAGCATGAAGCCGCAGGCGTGGACAAAGCTGTCGTCGATGCGCTGACGCAGGCTGGCTACGGCCTCGGCTTCTTTTTCCACCACCGCCAGCCCCAGGGCGCGGAGGCGCTGGGCCTCGTCGGGGGGGATGGGAGGAGGCTCATTCATGGGCGTGTATCAACGGGCGGATTGGCCGGACAGTTGGATGAACAACAGGCTCTGGTAGCCCACAAAAGCCGCCACCAGCAGCGCGCCTTCGAGCCGGTTGATGCGGCGCCGGGCCCCGATGAAACCGTATCCGAACAGGAAAACGGCAACGGTGAGCCCCATCATCACCGGGATGTCGCGGCTCAGCACCTCGGGGGCAAAGGTGCCCGGCGCAATGAGGCCGGGCAGGCTCAGCACGGCAAGGAGATTATACATGTTGGAGCCGATGATATTGCCAAGGGCGATATCGTCCTCACCCTTGAGGGCGCTGGCAATGCCCGCGGCGAGTTCAGGCAGGCTGGTGCCCAGCGCCACGATGGTGAGGCCGATGACCAGGTCGCTGACACCGAAGGCGGCGGCGATATTGCTTGCCCCCCAGACCAGCATCTTGGAACTGATGAGCAGGGTGACGAGTCCCAGCATCAGTCTGATCACGGCGCTGCGGGTGGGGATGGCGTGTGGAATCTCGGCCTCGAACTCGGCGCGCATGGGGTCCTCGCCGGGAATGCCGCGGGTGGCCATGCGGGTCATCCAGTAGATGACCGCCACCAAGCCAGTCAGCAGCACCAGGCCGTCGATGCGGTCGAGCGAGCCGTCGGCCATCAGCAGCCAGCTCACCAGCGACACCGCCAGCAACACGGGGTACTCACGCTGCAGGGTGCTGGAACGGACACTGAGCGGCACCACCAATGCGGTGACGCCGAGGATCAGGCCGATGTTGGCGATATTTGACCCCAACGCATTGCCGATGGCGAGTCCCGGGTTGCCCTCCAGCGCCGCGGTTCCCGAGACCAGGATCTCCGGCGCCGAGGTGCCGAAGCCCACGATGGTCAGGCCGATGAGCATCGACGGCACGCCCAGATTGCTGGCCATGGCGGCAGCGCCGGTGATGAAATGGTCGGCGCCCCATACCAGCAGCGCCAGGCCGGCCAGTAGGGCAATGCCACTCAACAACATGGTTTGGTCAAGCATCGGGCTGTGCGGTCCGCCGGCGATTGGCGATTCCCTCGTGTTGCGACGGGCGGCATTGTTTCAGAAGCACCGGGGCGGTACAAGGGATGCGCGCCTTCCGCCTGGGGCAGACCGCCATCAGTGCGCCCGCGTCCGCGTGGCGCCGCAACGGCGGCACCGGTAGAGCGTCACCAGGCGCCCCTGTTTGACATCGAAACCCAGCTCCTTGACGACCTCCCATTTATGGAATCCATCTCGACAGAGGGATTTGCCTTTGTGTCGGTCCGAGGCCTTACGGCGTTTGAAGGTGAGGATATCGGCCATGTGTCCTGAATGTGGCGAGTTGGGTGATGGGCTTGACGGTCATTATAGCGATTGGAGACAATCCAGGCTCTGTTCTTTTTGGCCGGGAGCGCCGGGTTGGTGGCGTGCCTGGCCTTTGTTGCGCCTGGAAGCGGGCGCGGATGGGCGTTACACGATGTCAGATTCTCAGGCCGAACCGTTGGTGAAGATCCGCGGGTTGCGTTTCTCCCGCGGGGAGAAGCGGATCTTCGACGGGGTCGACATCGACATCCAGCGTCATCGGGTCACCGCCATCATGGGGCCGAGCGGCACCGGCAAGACCACCCTGCTGAAGCTGATCGGCGGTCAGTTGCAGCCGGAAGCGGGGACGGTGATCGTGGATGGGAAGGATATCCACGCGCTTCCGCTGGATGCCCTCTACAAGCTGCGTATTCGCATGGGCATGATGTTCCAGAGCGGCGCCCTGCTGACCGACATCGACGTATTCGAGAACGTCGCCTATCCCCTTCGAGAGCACACGTCGTTGTCCGAGGAGATGATCCGCAAGCTGGTGTTGCTCAAGCTGGAGGCCGTCGGCCTGCGCGGCGCGCGGGACTTGATGCCGAGCGAACTGTCGGGCGGCATGGCGCGGCGGGTGGCGCTGGCGAGGGCAGTGGCCCTCGATCCGATGATGATCATGTACGACGAGCCCTTCACCGGCCAGGATCCCATCTCCATGGGGGTGTTGGTGGAGTTGATACGGGAGCTCAACGACGCCAGCCGCTTGACCAGCATCATCGTCTCGCACGACGTGCAGGAGACCGCGGAGATTGCGGATCACATCTATGTGATATCCCAGGGCAAGGTGATAGAGCACGGTACGCCGGAGGAACTCATGGATTCGCAATCGGCATGGGTCAAACAGTTCATGCACGGCCTGCCGGACGGACCGGTGCGCTTCCATTATCCGGCCCCCGATCTGGCGCAGGATTTTTTCCGCCATTCGACGGGGGGGCGGCCATGATCGAACAGCTCGCCCGCCTGGGGCGCACCGGGCTGCTCGCCCTGGAACGGCTGGGGCGCGGTCATCTACTGCTGCTTGCCATCCTGAAGGGAATGACGGAGATCGTGCGGCGTCCCTTTCTGCTGATCGCGCAGATGTTCTCGGTGGGGGTGCTGTCCATTCTCATCGTCGGCATCTCCGGCCTCTTCGTCGGCATGGTGCTGGGGTTGCAGGGTTACTATGTGCTGTCCCAGTTTGGGGCGGAAGAGAGTCTCGGAGTGATGGTGGCGGCCTCGCTGGTGCGGGAACTCGGCCCGGTGGTGACGGCGCTGCTGTTCGCCGGTCGCGCCGGCTCGGCGCTCACCGCCGAGATTGGCCTGATGAAGGCCACCGAACAGCTCTCGGGGCTGGAGATGATGGCGGTGGACCCCGTCAAGCGCATCCTGGCCCCCCGTTTTTTCGCCGGCTTTCTGTCCATGCCGTTGCTGGCGGCGCTTTTCAGTGCGCTGGGGATTTTGGGCGGCTACCTGGTGAGTGTGGGGCTGCTGGGGGTGGACGAGGGCGCCTTCTGGAGCCAGATGCAGCACAAGATCGATCTGCACGAGGATATCTACAATGGCGTGATCAAGAGCCTGGTGTTCGGCGTGGTCTGCACCTGGATCGCCCTGTTTCAGGGCTATGACGCCGTGCCCACCTCCGAGGGGGTGAGCCGGGCGACCACGCGGACCGTGGTCCACTCCGCCTTTGCGGTGTTGGGTCTCGACTTTGTTTTGACGGCGCTGATGTTCGGGGACTGATTGAATGGCACAGAATAGAAAAATCGTGGAAGTGAGTGTAGGCGCATTCATGCTCATTGGCCTGGTGGCGCTGTTTTTTCTCGCCATGCAGGTGAGCAATCTCAGTTCGGCGCCCCGTGGCTCGGGTTATGAGGTCACTGCCCGGTTCGACAACATCGGCAGCCTCAAGGTGCGCGCGCCGGTGACCATGGCCGGGGTCGTGCTTGGCCGGGTGGTGGCGATCGATTTCGATGACGAGACCTACGAGGCGGTAGTGACCATGCGGATCCAGTCGAAATACGACCGCATTCCGGAGGATACCTTTGCAAAAATTTACACTGCGGGCCTGCTGGGCGAGCAATACATCGGCCTCGATCCGGGCGGCAGTGACACTTTTCTCAAGGATGGCGGTCAGATAACCCTGACACAATCGTCCATCGTGCTTGAAGAGATCATCGGCCAGTTTCTTTTCAACAAGGCGGAAGGGGAAAAGAACGGCGGAAAGGGAGAAGATAAATGAAGACGTTGATGAAGTTACTTGCGATCTGCCTGATGAGCGGGTTGGCCATCGGTTTTGCCCAGGCCAAGCCAGAAGCGGCGGATGACCCCCAGGCGGTCATAAAGCAGACCATCGACCGGATGCTGGAAATGCTGGAGGCGCACCGCTCGGAGTGGGAGAAGTCCCCCGGCAAGATCTATGGCGTGGTCGAAAAAGAGGTGGTGCCGAAATTCGATTTCGAGCGCATTTCCCGCTATGTGTTGGGCCGTTACTGGCGGCGGGCGACGCCCGAGCAGCGCAAGGCCTTTACCGATGAGTTCAAGAATCTGCTGATTCGCACCTATGCCACGTCGATACTGAACTACAATGGCCAGAAGATTAAATATCTCTCCGTGCGTCAGGGCAAGAACAAGGACCGGGTGACGGTGATGACCGAGGTGCGTGAGGTGGGCGGCCCAAGGGTGCCGATCAACTATCGCATGCACCGCAGCCACGGGAAGTGGCGGGTCTATGATGTGGTCATCGACGGTGTCAGCCTCGTGTCCAATTACCGCAAGAATTTTGCCAACAAGATCCGCCGGACCCGGCTCGACGGCCTGATAGCGCAGCTCAAGCAGAAGAACACAAAGGGGATGTGATGGCGTCAGCGCGGCTGGTGAAGGTGGAGGCGGGGGTCTTCAGGCTGGAGGGCATGTTGGATTTCGATACCGTGCCTTCGCTGTTGGCCGAGTCGGAAACGCTTTTCCGCGGCCTGCCGGAGATCAGCGTGGATCTCGCCGGTGTGGAACATGCTAACAGCGCGGCCCTGGGCCTGTTGATCGAATGGATGGACCGCGCCCGGGCGGCGGGGCAGAAGATCCGCTTCTTGAATCTGCCTGCATCGCTGACCGAGATCGCGCGCGTCAGTCATGTCACCTCCCTGCTCGATGGGGCCGTTGGCTAACCCGCATTTTTCGCTTCGTTGTTTGTGTATCCACACCGAATGCCGTTTGGCCGGCGATCTGCCCGGATCTTCCACCCTTCCACGAGACCTGTAGAAGCATCCGGCGCCCGGTGCGGCCGTCTCGCCGTCCGGTGAAAAGCGCGGGTTGACGCCCCATTCTGCACATCGGGCGCAAATTCTATATCATAGCCGCCTTTGGTCGGGTATTCCGGCCATTTTCCAAAGACGTCGACGATGGATAAACTCTACATAACGGGCGGCACCGTGTTGGAGGGCGATGTGCGCATCGCCGGGGCCAAGAACGCGGCCCTTCCGATTCTCGCCGCCACCCTGCTCGCCGATGGGGCGATGGTGGTGGGGAATGTGCCGCATCTCCACGACATTACCACCACCATGGGGCTGCTGGGACGCATGGGTGTGCATCTGGTGGTGGACGAGAAGATGCAGATCGAGGTGGACGCAGGCAGCATCGAGTCCTACGCCGCGCCGTACGAGTTGGTGAAGACCATGCGCGCCTCCATCCTGGTGCTCGGACCCCTGGTGGCCCGTTTCGGTCGGGCGGACGTCTCCCTGCCGGGCGGCTGCGCCATCGGCTCGCGGCCCGTCAACCTCCATATCGAGGGACTGCGGGCGATGGGCGCCGAGATCGAGGTGGAGGGCGGCTACATTCGCGCCAGCGCCGAGCGGTTGCACGGCGCCCGCCTGATGATGGACGTGGTCTCTGTCACCGGCACCGAGAACCTGATGATGGCGGCGGCGTTGGCCGACGGTGAGACGGTGATCGAAAACGCCGCCCGCGAACCTGAGGTGGTGGACCTCGCCAACTGCCTGAACGCCATGGGGGCGCGGATCTCCGGGGCGGGCACGGCCACCGTCACCATCGAAGGCGTGGAGCGCCTGGAGGGCACCCACTACGAGGTGTTGCCCGACCGCATCGAGACCGGCACCTACTTGGTGGCGGCGGCGATCACCGGCGGCCGCATCCGGGTGCGCGACACCCGTCCCGAACTGGTGGATGCAGTGCTCTACAAGCTGCGCGAGGCGGGCGCCGAGATCGAAACGGGCGAGGACTGGATCACCCTGGACATGAAAGGACGGCGGCCCAAGGCGGTGGACGTGCATACCGCCCCCTATCCTGCGTTCCCCACCGACATGCAGGCCCAGTTCACCGCCCTCAATGCCGTTGCCGACGGAGTGGGGACCATCACCGAGACGGTGTTCGAGAACCGCTTCATGCATGTGCTGGAGATGCAGCGGATGGGCGCCGACATCCGCCTGGAGGGCAATACCGCCATCTGCACCGGGGTGGAGCGTCTCACCGCCGCGCCGGTCATGGCCACCGATCTGCGCGCCTCCGCCAGTCTGGTGCTTGCCGGTCTGGTGGCAGAGGGCGAGACCATGGTCGACCGCATCTACCACATCGACCGCGGCTACGAGAACATCGAGGAGAAGATGGCCGGGCTGGGCGCGCGGATCCGGCGCGTGCCCTCCTGAGCGGAGACCACGAGATGACCTTCGACACACCGATTACCATCGCCCTCTCCAAGGGGCGCATCTTCAAGCAGGCGCTGCCATTGCTGGCGCATGCCGGCATCGAGCCGGTCGATGACCCCGAGAGCAGCCGCAAGTTGATCCTGGATACGAACCACGCGCGGGTGAAGCTGGTCATCATCCGCGCTACCGACGTGCCCACTTATGTGCGCTATGGGGCGGCCGACCTGGGGGTGGCGGGCAAGGACGTGCTCATGGAGCAGGGCGGGGAGGGGCTGTACGAGCCGCTCGATCTCGCCATTGCCCGTTGCCGCATGATGGTGGCCGGCGTGGAAGGGGCGCAAATGGGTGACGAACGGCTGCGCATCGCCACAAAATACGTCCGCAGCGCCCGCCGCCACTTCGCCGCCCAGGGGCGGCAGGTGGAGATCATCAAGCTCTATGGTTCCATGGAACTGGCGCCGCTGGCGGGGTTGGCGGACCTGATCGTGGACCTGGTGGAGAGCGGCAACACCCTGAAGGCCAACGGCTTGGTGCCGCTGGAACACATCGCCGACATCAGCTCGCGGCTGGTGGTGAACAAGGCGTCGTGGAAGATGAAGCACGCCACCGTGATGCGCCTTGTCGAGGCGCTGCGCGAGGCGGTGGGGAGAGGGGAGTCATGACCGATATCGCATTTCTCGATGCTGCCGAGGCGGATTTCTACCCGCGGCTGGATGCCCTGCTGGCCTGGGAGTCGGTCTCCGACGCCGGGGTCAACCGGATCGTGGAGGAGATCATCGGCGAGATCCGCCGCCGCGGCGACGCCGCGTTGCTCGATTACACCCGCCGTTTCGATGGTTGGGCGCCCGCCAGCGCGGCCGACCTGGAGATTCCCCGGGAACGGCTGGAAACGGCGTGGGAAGCGGTTCCCGCCGATCAGCAGGCGGCCCTGGAGACCGCCACGGCGCGCATCCGCAGTTATGCCGAACGCCAGAAACTGGAGTCCTGGCGCTACACCGAGCCGGACGGGACCCTCCTCGGTCAGCAGGTCACCCCCCTGGACCGGGTGGGGCTCTATGTGCCCGGCGGCAAGGCGGCCTATCCTTCTTCGGTGCTGATGAACGCCGTCCCTGCCAAGGTGGCGGGGGTGGAGGAACTGGAGATGGTGGTCCCCACCCCGGCCGGTGAGCTGAACGAACTGGTGTTGGCGGCGGCCCGAGTCGCCGGCGTGGACAGGGTGTTCGCCATTGGTGGGGCGCAGGCGGTGGCGGCGCTGGCCTGGGGCACGGAGACGGTGCCGGGGGTGGACAAGATCGTGGGGCCGGGCAACATCTACGTGGCTACCGCCAAGCGTGCGGTGTTCGGCCAGGTGGGTATCGACATGGTGGCCGGGCCTTCCGAGATCCTGGTGGTGTGCGATGGCGGCACCGATCCCGACTGGATCGCCATGGACCTCTTCTCCCAGGCGGAACACGATGAAGACGCCCAGGCGATCCTGATCTCCCCCGACGGTGAATTCCTCGATCGCGTCCGCGAGAGCATCGACCGTTTGCTGCCCGCGCTGGAGCGTCGGGCGATCATCGAAAGCGCGTTGCGCGGCCGCGGCGCCCTGATCCGGGTGCGTGATCTGGACGAAGCGGTGGAGGTGGCCAACCACATTGCGCCGGAGCACCTTGAGCTATCGGTGGCGGATCCCGGGGCGCTGGCGGCGCGCATCCGCCATGCGGGGGCCATCTTCATGGGGCGCTACACCGCCGAGGCGCTGGGCGACTATTGCGCCGGTCCCAACCACGTGCTGCCCACCTCGCGCACTGCCCGCTTCTCCTCGCCGCTCGGCGTCTACGACTTTCAGAAGCGCAGCAGCCTGATCATGGCCTCGCCGCAGGGCGCGGCGGCCCTGGCGGAGACGGCCTCGGTTCTGGCGCGGGGCGAGGGACTCACCGCCCATGCCCGCTCCGCCGAATACCGGGGCGGGAAGAGGTGACCGGCGTGGTCCTGCAATCGGTCATCACCTGCCCGGCGTGCGGCCACCGGGAGGAGGAGACCATGCCCACCGACGCCTGTCAGTGGTACTACGAATGCAAGGGATGCGGCGCCCTGCTGCGCCCGAAGCCGGGTGACTGCTGCGTCTTCTGCTCCTATGGCACGGTGCCCTGCCCTCCGGTTCAGCAGGCGGGGCCGGGAGGCTGTTGTGGCGGATGACCCGATCGAACGGTGGGTGAGGCCGGAGATTCGCGCCCTCTCCGCCTATCATGTCCCGGAGGCGGCGGGCCTGATCAAGCTCGACGCCATGGAGAACCCCTACACCTGGCCGGAGGCGTTGCGGCGGGAGTGGGCGGCGGTGATGGAGGGCGTGGACGTCAACCGCTATCCTGATCCCCAGGCTACCGCGCTCAAGGCCCGTCTGCGGGAGGCGTGGCCGGTGCCGGAGGGCGCGGCGCTGCTGCTCGGCAACGGCTCCGACGAGATCATCCAGATGATTGCCCTCACCCTCGCGGCGCCGGGAAGTTGCATCCTCTCGGTGGAACCGGGGTTCGTCATGTACCGTATGATTGCCGCCTATGCCAGTATGGACTACCACGGCGTGCCGCTACGCGGCGAGGACTTCGGCCTCGACATGCCGGCGTTGTTGGAGGCGGTGGCGCGGCTGCGTCCCTCGGTGATCTTTGTCGCCTGCCCCAACAACCCCACCGGCAATCTGTTCGATCCGGCGCAGGTGCGGGCGCTGATCGAAGCAGCGCCTGGATTGGTGGTGGTGGACGAGGCCTACGCTCCCTTCACCGATGCCAGTTTCCTCCCCGAGGTGGGGCGCTGGCCCAATCTGGTGGTGATGCGAACCGTCTCCAAGATGGGCCTGGCTGGCCTGCGCCTCGGCGTGCTGGCCGGTCCGGCGGCGTGGGTGGAGGAGATCGACAAGGTCCGCCTGCCCTACAACATCAACACCCTGACCCAGGTCAGCGCCGATTTCGCCCTGCGCCACAAGGCCGTGTTCGATGACCAGACCCGGTGCATCCGCGCGGACCGCACGGCGCTGTTCGACGCCCTGAGAGGGATCGACGGCCTGCACCCCTGGCCCAGCGAGGCGAACTTCATCCTGGTGCGTGGTCCGCGCGGATGTGCGGGCGAGATCCACCACAGGTTGCAGGCTGAAGCGGGGATACTGGTCAAGAATCTTCACGGTGCACATCCGCTGCTGGCGGACTGCCTGCGTCTGACGGTGGGGACGCCAGAGGAGAACGCGGCCCTGATCGATGCGCTGAAACGCATCGTCGCCTGAGCGTTTCCTATTGCGGAGGCGGCGCTGGAAGCCGTTTCCTGGTCATGGCGGGACGTTCCGCCGTAACCGCAAGCACGTTGACCTTTTCGTCGCCACGCAGCAGTTCGATTTCGAGCTTCTTGTTGGGGCCGGCGCTGCTGATGAGGTCCAGCAGTTCATGCATGTCATTGGCCGGATGGCCGTTGACGGTCAGGATCACGTCGCCGGGCCGGATCCCCGCCTTGTCGGCCGGCCCATTCTCCAGCGTGCTGGATACCAGGACACCCTTGGCCGCCTGGAGACCAAAGGATTCGGCCAGTTCCGGGGTAACGTTCTGACCGGAAATGCCGATCCAGCCGCGCACCACCCGCCCGTGTTCGATCAGTTGTTTCATCACTCCCGTGGCCAGATTGACCGGGATGGCGAAGCCGATGCCCTGCGATCCTCCGCTCTTACTGAAGATGGCGGTGTTGATGCCCACCAGTTGGCCAAGCGCATTGATCAACGCGCCGCCGGAGTTGCCGGGGTTGATGGCGGCGTCGGTCTGGATGAAATTTTCATAGGTATTGATGCCCAGGTCGCTGCGGCCCGTGGCGCTGACGATGCCCATGGTGACGGTCTGCCCGACACCGAAGGGGTTGCCGATCGCCAGCACCACGTCTCCCACCCGCAGATGGCCGGAATCCCCGAGCGTGATCGCGGACAGCGCACCGGATTCGCCCGCCTTCAACACCGCAAGATCGGTCTCGGGATCCACGCCCACCACGGTGACGGTGAGGTTGTGGCCGTTGCTGATCACGACGCGGATCTCGTCGGCGCCCTTGATGACGTGGTAGTTGGTCAGGATGTAGCCTTTCTTGCTGACGATCACCCCGGAGCCCAGGCTGGTCTTCAGCCGCTTGCGCGTTTGCTCCGGCAGCAGCCTTCCGAACAGGTGCTGCAGGACAGGGTCTTTGAACATCAGGGTCTGGCGTTCCGTGGTCACCTTTGCGGCATAGATGTTGACCACCGACGGCAGCGCGCTCTCCACCGCGTCTGCGTATGAGACCGGCCCCTGTCGACGGTTGGCCTGGGGGGGCTCGACGACCTGCTTGATCACCGCCGGTTCCCCGGGTTCACCAAGTTGCAGCAGGTCGGGCCTGACCACCAACAGTACGAACGCGGCCGCGAGTCCCGCGGCGATGGTGGTGAGCAAAAAGGAGAGAATTCGATGGAAAGCCATAAGCGCGCTATTTTATCATATCTTGCCATGATGATAGATCTGAACGAACTCGTTGCCTATTGTAATGACCTGCTCGACTGCGATGCCTTCGACGACTATGCGCCCAACGGGCTTCAGGTCGAGGGGGAGAGGAGAGTGTCGTGTCTGGCTACAGGGGTTTCCGCCAGTCTGGAGCTGATCCAGGCCGCCGCTGAGCGCGGTGCGGACGCCCTGCTGGTGCATCATGGCTGGTTCTGGCGGGGAGAGCCGGCGCCGTTGACCGGCATCAAGGGTCGCCGGGTGCGGGCGTTGATGCAGCATGGCATCAGCCTGTTGGCCTACCATCTTCCCCTCGACGCCCATGCCGAGTATGGAAACAATGTCCAACTTGCCCGGCAACTCGATTTCTCCTCCCCCGAGCCGCTGCCCGGCGGATTCTTGTGGCGGGGGCGGCTGGCCCCGTCATGCCCGGCGCGAGTGCTTGGGCGCCGGATTGCCCACTGCCTCGACCGAGAGCCCCTGCATGTGGGGCACCCGGACGACGAGGTGCACACCATTGCCTGGTGTACCGGTGCAGCCCAGGACGCCATCGACCAGGCCGCCGCCGCGGGCGTGGATGCCTATCTGACCGGAGAGGTTTCGGAGCGCACCGTGCTGGCGGCGCGCGAGATGGGGATTCACTTCTTTGCCGCCGGCCATCACGCCACGGAGCGGTATGGCGTGCAGGCGCTGGGGGCCCATCTGGAGGCTCGCTTCGATCTCGATGTCCATTTCATAGACATCCCGAATCCCGCCTGAAGCCCGTTTGCGGTCCATTGGTAAGCTACGGAACGGGCAGGAAATATGGGCGGGGCAGTGCGTCCCCGGCGGAGCCGGGGCGGGGTCATGGCCCAGGGTTTTCACAATGCAGGGTCAAGGTTTTCCTTGACCTGAAGAGGGTGTTATAAGACAATTCGGGGCCAGTTTTATGGGGCTAATCAGACTGTTTCAACCTCTTGATGGGGCGTGCTTTGCTTGGTCCTGCCGGGAAACCGTTTTGAACCGCTATCCGCAAACAACAATGAGCGGCGGTTCAGTGGGTCGTTAAGTCTATCCGGGAGTCAAACCTTATGAGCGCAGAAGGCGTGGATCTCAAACGACGGCGAGTCTTGACCGCCGCCACCAGTGTGGTCGGGGCCATTGGCGCCGGCTATGTCGTCTATCCGTTTCTGGCGGCGTGGGCCCCCAGCGAGAAGGCCAAGGCGGCGGGGGCGCCGGTCGAGGCCGATATCAGCAAGTTGGAGCCGGGCCAGTTGATGCGTGTCAAGTGGCGCGGCAAGCCGGTCTGGATCGTTCACCGCACAAAGAAGAACCTGGAAGATCTGTCGAAGCTGACCGACAAGCTTCTGGATCCTGATTCGGAGGCGCCCCAGCAACCCGACTATTGCAAAAACGAATACCGGTCCCGGAAGCCCGAATATCTGGTCGCCGTCGGGATCTGCACCCATCTGGGCTGTTCTCCGACCTACCGGCCGGATGTGGCGCCGGCGGATCTTGGGCCCGATTGGCTCGGTGGATTCTTTTGTCCGTGCCATGGTTCCCGGTTCGATCTGGCCGCGCGAGTCTACAAAGGTGTGCCAGCGCCCAAGAATCTTGTAATCCCGCGGTATCAATTCCTGACCGACACCACGATACTGGTGGGCGAAGATGGGGGGGCAGCCTGATGGGTATGATGAAAAGCATGATGAACTGGATCGATGAGCGCTATCCACTCACCAAGGTGTGGAACGAGCACTTGGCCCAGTATTACGCACCCAAAAACTTCAATTTCTGGTACTACTTTGGCTCCCTGGCCATGTTGGTGCTGGTCAATCAGATCCTGACCGGTGTCTGGCTGGCCATGGATTACAAACCGGACGCCGACCTGGCCTTTGGCTCCGTCGAATACATCATGCGCGACGTGGACTGGGGGTGGCTCATTCGCTACATGCATTCCACCGGTGCATCGGCCTTCTTCATCGTCATCTATCTGCACATGTTTCGCGGACTCATCTACGGCTCCTACCGCAAGCCGCGCGAGCTGCTGTGGATCATCGGCGTAATCATATACCTGGCCATGATGGCCACCGGTTTCTTCGGTTATCTGCTGCCGTGGGGGCAGATGTCGTACTGGGGCGCACAGGTGATCGTGAACCTGTTCTCGGCCATCCCGGTGATCGGCGACGATCTGAGTGTTTGGATCCGGGGCGATTACGTGATCTCCGACGCCACCCTGAACCGCTTCTTCGCGCTTCACTTCCTGTTGCCGTTCATCCTGGCGGCTCTGGTGTTCGTCCATATCGTGGCGCTGCACAAGGTGGGCTCCAACAACCCCGACGGCATCGAGATCAAGAAGGGCCCGAAGGGCAACCGCTGGAGCGACACGGCGCCAGCGGACGGCATTCCGTTCCATCCCTACTACTCGGTGAAGGACATCGTGGGCGTGGCGGGTTTCCTGTTTCTCTTCGCGGCAGTGATCTTCTATGCACCGGAGATGGGGGGATATTTCCTCGAACACCCCAACTTCCAGCCGGCCAATCCCATCCAGACGCCTGAGCATATTGCGCCGGTCTGGTACTTCACCCCCTTCTACGCGATATTGCGTGCGGTGCCCTCCATGGGCGGAAGTGCACTGCCGGGCGTGATTGCGATGTTCGCTTCCATCCTGGTGTTCTTCTTCCTGCCGTGGCTCGATCGCAGTCCGGTCAAGTCGATACGCTACAAGGGGCCGGTCTTCAAGTTCATGATCGGGATGTTTGTCGTGGTGTTTCTTGTCCTGGGCTATCTGGGGACCCAGCCGGCAACGCCAGGCAAGACTCTGCTTGCTCAGATCTGTACGACGCTGTACTTCGCCTTTTTTATCCTGATGCCGATCTACAGCAAATTGGAGAAGACCAAGCCTGTTCCAGAGAGGGTGACCGAATGAAAAAGCTGATCTTTGCATTTCTGCTGGCTGTGGCGCCCATGGCTGGCATGGCATCTGGCGATGTGCATCTGGATGATGCCGATATCGACCTGGGTGATCAGGCGTCCCTGCAGCGGGGTGCCAGGTTGTTTGTAAACTACTGTCTGAGCTGTCATTCCGCCAGGTTTGAACGGTACAACCGGATGGCGAGGGACCTTGGACTCACCAAGGAAGAGGTGACCAAGAACCTGATGTTTGCCAGCGAAAAGATAGGTGACACCATGACCATTGCCATGAAGCCGGAGCATTCGGCGAAGTGGTTTGGAAAGACGCCGCCGGATCTGAGCGTGGTGACCCGTGCGCGTGGTGTCGACTGGATCTACACGTATCTGCGCAGTTTCTATCTCGATCCATCGCGTCCCTTTGGCGTCAACAATACCGTGTTCAAGGATGTGGGAATGCCCGATGCTCTGGAGGAGTTGCAAGGAACCCAGCGCGCGGTGTTTCAGGAGCATGAGGAAGGTCACAAGGTGTTCGAGAAATTCGAACAGGTGAAGCCGGGTCTGATGAGTCCTGAAGAGTTCGATAGCGCAGTGCGCGATCTCACTGCATTTCTGGCCTATGTCGGCGAGCCGATCCAGATGGAACGCAAGCGTCTCGGGGTCTGGGTACTGCTCTTCATTGCCATTTTCTGGGTGCTCGCCTATTTCCTCAAAAAGGAGTACTGGAAAGACGTGCATTGATCCGCCTCTACGGTTGGAAAGTCACGGGGCGCACAGTTTTCGGTTATACTGTGCGCCCTTTGTCGTTTCTCGATGGCGGATGATTATGGCCACATAGTCGGCGGCAGAATCGGTCGTTTCATGCATTTTGGAGTGTTTGATGGCGGTTGTAGCGAATAAAAGATCCGTGATGACCCTCTATTCAGACCCGGTGAGCCCGTACAGTCATCGGGTGAGGATTGTGCTGGCTGAGAAAAACATCACCGTCGAGGTCGAGGATGTGGATCCCCTGGATATCCCTGACGACCTGATGGATCTGAATCCCTATGGCACCTTGCCCACCTTGGTGGATCGTGACCTGCGACTGTACGAGTCCCGCATCATCATGGAGTATCTCGACGAGCGTTTCCCCCACCCACCGCTGTTGCCGGTGGATCCGGTCTCCAGAGCGGCTTCGAGGCTCTACCTCTATCGCGTGGACCGCGATTGGCATCGCCTGATGGATACCATCCTGCGTGGACGCAAGGAACCCGCGGCCAAGGCGCGTAAGGAACTGCGTGAGAGCTTGACTGCCACAGCGCCCGTGTTCGAGGCCAAGCCCTATTTCATGAGTGACGAGTTTACCTTGGTGGATTGCAGCATCGCGCCCTTGCTCTGGCGCCTGCCGGCGCTGGGCGTGGAACTCCCAAGGCAGGCCAAGGGGGTTGATGCCTATGCCCGGCGGCTGTTCGAACGGGACGCGTTTCAGTCCAGCCTGACAGAGCTGGAAAGAGAGATGCGCGCCTGAACGGGCGGCTTCGATCACGCCCACGCACATGACCTCGAATCGTCCCTATCTGATCCGGGCGCTCTACGAGTGGCTGGTTGACAACGGTCTGACGCCGCATCTGCTGGTGGACGCGACCGGTGATCGGGTTGTGGTGCCCACGGGCTTCGTAGAAGAGGGCCGCATCGTATTGAATATCGGTCCCAGCGCGGTTCGCGATCTGGACCTGGGCAATGATCTGATCCACTTCAATGCGCGCTTTGCCGGCACGCCTATGGATGTGATCGTGCCGCCGGAATCGGTGCTCGGAATCTATGCCCGTGAAAATGGCCGGGGCATGTTGTTTCCGGATGACGAGGCACAGGCGGAGGATGGCGGCCAACCGGACGACGAACCGGATCCACCCAAGCCCTCGGGGCCGCGGCCCAATCTCAAGGTGGTCAAATAGGACGATACCGACCTGTTGCGCTATACGTCGTCCGGCAAGCCCATACTCAGTTCTTCCAGTTCCGGCCCCAGCATGACGATATGCCCGTCATGGCGCCCGGCGTCCTCTTCCGTGTATTCGAAACGGTAGGTGCGGCGCATCCGGATGCCGGATGGTGATCGGCGTATCTGCAGCCGGATCAGGCGGACTGTCTGATCGAGCAACAGAACATCCCGTTCGCGGCAGGCGGCGTCGGCGAAGCGGACCGCCCGTTCCCGGGACCGCATGCTGTCCGCCCAGTACCAGGTCAGGAACGCGATGAAGATCAGAAGGGCAAGTGGCCACATACCGGGAGGATATCTCGTATTGGCTATAATGTCGTGAACGCGGTAAGGACGCTGGAGCGCAATGGGTGCGATAGACATCATCGAAGGCGATATTACCAAACTCGACGTGGATGCGATCGTCAATGCGGCGAACTCATCGTTGCTCGGGGGTGGTGGGGTGGATGGCGCTATACACCGGGCCGCGGGTCCCGAACTGCTCGAAGCGTGTCGGCCGCTGGGTGGCTGTCCCACTGGCGAGGCCCGCATGACGCCCGGCTTCGAGTTGCCCGCCAGCTGGGTCATCCATACCGTCGGGCCGGTGTGGCGCGGTGGGCATGAGGGAGAGGCGGCGTTGCTGCGCCGTTGCTATCGCAATGCCTTCGCGCTGGCCGCGAACCGCGGGGTGCGCAGCATCGCCTTTCCCGCTATCAGCACAGGGGTCTACGGTTATCCCAAGCGGGAGGCGGCAACCATCGCGCTGGAGGAGATGCATAAGGTGAAGGAAGATTTCGAACGCATCGTGGCCTGTTGTTACAGCGCCGGGGATGCGTCCCTGTATCGGGAACTCTGCCCCGACTGTGGGGGTGAATCGGCATGAGGGTGTCGAATGCAGACGATGGAGAAGGGTATGTGGTCCTGGCTCGATAAAATTTCCGTAGGTACACTCCTGATACCGGCCCTGTTTATGGGGCTTGCGCCATTCGTGCCAGAACCCCATCTATGGGAAAAGTTGAAGATGCTGGCCGACGGCACGCTCAGCCGTCCGATCGACATCTTCGATCTCTTTCTGCACGGCGCTCCCGTTCTGCTGCTGGCAATAAAGCTGGTTCGTGGCAACCGGCAGGCGGCGGAGTAGATGGACGACCGATGGAGGGGCGGCCGGGTCGATAAAAAAGCGGCGCTATCGGCCGACAAGGTCTTTTATGGAAGATGACACAATGATGGCAAGGGGCTTGGAATGAGCAAGAAACCACCCGAGGAACCCGAACTCGATTATCTGCGCCAGCGGCTCGACGCAGAGCACCTCCGGGAGCGCATGGCGCTGGAGCACGAGCACGAGGTGGAGGCGGCCAAGCGCAAGAGCCGGAAGATTCCGATCGAGGATCGAAAGACGATTCGCACCATTCTCCGCATGAGTCTCAGGATGACGGGATTGCATGCCCGGGCGCAGCGCAACGCCCTGAGCCTGTCGCTGACGCACAATCGAGTGATACTCCCGGGACTGCCCACGGCCTTTGCTGGTTTCCGCATCCTCCATATCACCGACCTCCACCTGGACATGCGCGAGGAGATCCCCGACGTATTGATCGATGCCGTCTCTGGAGTGGAATGCGACATCTGTGTACTCACGGGTGACTACCGGGCGAAGACGCATGGCGACTACCGTCCCGCGCTCGAGGCAATGGCGCGGGTGCGTCCCCACCTTGGGGAGAAGGTGTATGGCGTACTCGGCAATCACGATACCATCCGCATGGTGCCGGCGCTGGAGGCGATGGGAATCCGGATGCTGATGAACGAGTCGGATCGGCTCGAACGGCAGGGCGAGGCCATCTATCTGGCCGGTATCGATGATGTCCACCAGTACCGGGCCGGGGATCTCCAACGCGCCTGCCGCGATGTGCCCAGGGACGCGGTGTCGATCCTGCTGTCGCACACGCCCGAGGTCTACCACAGCGTGGCGGCGCATGGATGCAATCTGGTGCTCTGTGGGCACACCCACGGTGGCCAGATCTGCCTGCCCGGCGGGTGGCCGGTCTACCCCAACGCGAGGGCGCCACGCGACTATTGCGCGGGGGCGTGGGAGCATGAGGGTGTGTTTGGCTACACCTCCCGTGGGTCGGGCGTCTCGGTGGTCGACGTGCGCCTCAACTGCCCGCCGGAAATCACTCTGCATGAGTTGCAACCCGGCCCGATGGCTTGAGACCGCGGCTCACCGGTGTCCCGCGGCGCCGGCCCTCTCCGGCGAGGCAGGCCGGCTCACCTTCGCTGAACTCCATCGCCTGACAGACGGGGTCGCCGCCCGCCTGTCTCTCCGTCACGCTTCCGGCGCCGTCGTGCCCCTCCGCCTGCCAACCCGCTGGTGGACGGCGTTGTATCTGCACGGCGTCATGCGACTCGGTGGCATCCCCTTTCCCCTCGCGCCCGGCCTTTCCGGCCACGAGACCGCTGCCTTGCTGAGACAGGCGGGGACCGCGCCCACGGCGGTGGAAGACGGCGTATGCCCGCTGGACCCACCGTCCGCGACGAGGGTGACCGCCCGGCCGCGCTCCCCGGACCAGGTGCAACTCATCGTCGCCACCAGCGGCAGCGGCGGCATGCCGAAAGGCGTGATGCTGAGCGGGGCCAATCTTTGCGCCGCCGTGGAGGCCTCCTCGCAGCGAATCCCCCTCGGTCCTGGCGACCGCTGGCTCGACTGTCTGCCGCTTCAGCACATCGGCGGGCTTTCGATCCTTTACCGTTGCCTGGCGGCGGGCGCGGATGCGGTGCTTCATGAACATTTCGACGCCGAACGCATCTGGCGCAGTCTGCACGGGGATGGCATTACCCACCTCTCGCTGGTGCCGGCCATGCTCGCCCGTCTGCTGGAGGTGGCGGGGGATACCCCGCCCCCAGCCACCCTCCGGCACCTGCTAGTCGGCGGGGCGATGCTCGCCCCAGCCCTGGCCGAACGCGCCGCCGCGTGGCCCTTGTGCGTGACCTATGGCATGACCGAGACCGCCTCGCAACTGGCCACCGACTGCGCCAACGGGGCAGGATGCGGGCAGGGTCAGGTGGGCCGACCCTTGCCAGGCTTCGACGTTGGCATTCGCCGCGGGCGGGTGGCGGTGCGTGGGCCGGCGGTGATGGCGGGCTACGTCAACCCTGCCATGCGGCCCGGCGATGGCCTGCGGGATGGATGGTTCGTCACCCCGGACCTGGGCGTTCTCGACGCCGGTGGCCGTTTACGGATCCTCGGCCGGGCCGACCGCATCCTGGTGAGCGGCGGCGAAAATGTCGATCCGGCACGGGTGGAACGGTGTCTCGAAGCCTGCACCGGCGTGGTGCAGGCCGGTGTTACCGCCGTCACCGATCCCGTCTGGGGCGATCGTCTGGTTGCCTTCATCGTGGGTCCCGCCAGTACCGATGCCGTGGGCCGCTGGTGCCGTGAGCGCCTTCCCGCCAGCCATCGACCGCGGTGCATCGTGTCCGTCCCACATCTGCCCCGTGGCGCCCTCGGCAAGCTGCGGCGCACCCGCCTGCGCGAATGGGCGGAGGCGCACGTTTCGGGCGTCAGTGGGGACGGGTGACGACTGGCGCGGCGTCAGCCAGCGAGGAGGCGGCGCAGGCGGGGCGGCAGCGGCGCCGGGGTGTTGGTCTCCGGGGACAGGTGGACATGGGTCGTGGAGACCACGGCAAGGGTCTCGTCCGCGACGCTCTGGACGCGATGGCCGAGAGTGAAGGCGGTATCGCCCAGACGGGACAGGCTGAGGATGAGGGTGGTCGCCTGACCATGGCGGATGGGATGGCGCCATTCCGCCTCTGCATGCACCAGCGGGAGGCGAACGCCCTGGGCGATCCACATCTCCAGCGGTGCACCCCGTTGTTTCAGAAACGCCTCGTAGGCGTCGTGGGCATGGCGCAGGAGCCGGTCCGGAAACATCACGCCATTTTCATCCACTTCGTGCAGCAGGGCCTCGAACCGGTATTCGAACAGGGACCTCATGCCTCTGTTTCCAGCTGGGGGTCGACGCCGAGACCGGGCGTCGCCGGGGCGGTGAGGTGGCCGTGGATGGCGGTGGGCGGCGCTGCCAGGTCCCGTCGCAGCCAGCGGCCCGTGTCGAGGCCGTGAGCAAGAGGACGGCCGGGATCGTCCACTGCCCGCGCCACATGGGCCGAGGCGTGACCGCCGATGGCGCTCTCCAGCAGGGTGGTGATCACCGCTTCCATGCCGGCGGCCTGCGCCCGCCGGGCCAGCTCCACGGTACGGCGCAGACCCCCTTCGCGGGTGGGTTTGAGCACCAGCCGGCGGCAGGGTGGTGAAGCGAGCAAGGCATCGGGATCGATGTTGCGCAGCGATTCGTCCACCGCAATGGGAAAGGGGCAGCGCCGTTGCAGCCGGTCGAGGCCCGCCGGGTCGGGGTCCGCCAAGGGTTCCTCCACCGCCTCCACGGGCAGGTCGGCCAGGGCATCGAGCATCGCGTCGGCCTCGCGGGGGGACCAGGCGCGGTTGGCGTCGAGCCGCAAGCGCAGGCCGGGCGGGAGATCCATGGCGAGGCGGTGCAGGAGGGTGAGTTCCTCCCGCCAGGGGGCGAGCCCGACCTTGAGCTTCGCCACCGGGTAACCCGCCTTTGCGATCCGGAGCAGGCCGTCGGGCGTAAGATCGGTCAGGGTCCCTGCGGCGGCATTGACGGCGACAGAAGCGCCGGCCTCCGGGTTCAGCCACCGGTCGAGGCCGATTGCGCTATCCCGGCTCAGCAGGTCGAGCAGCGCCGTTTCCACGCCACAACGGGCTGCGGGTGGGGCGTCCTCAGGCAGGGCCTCGACGGCGCCGCGGACGGTAGCACCCTCCAGGCCCCGGAGGTAAGGGGCAAGCCAGGCCAGCGACCGCGCCGGAGGCTCGGTGCCGGCCGCCGGCCACGGAGCGGCGTCGCCGTGCCCGGCCGTTCCATCCGCCGCCTCCAGACGGATCCACCATCCTTCGCGGACATGGCACCGGCCCTGGCCGCTCCGCCACGGCTGGAGGAGGGGGAGGCGATAGGCGATGAGGCGGGCGGCGGCGATGCGCATCAGGGGAGGAGCAGGGTCAGTGTGAGCAGGACGCCGAACAGGGCTTCCAGACGCGCGGTGCGGGCGAGCACCCCGTTGAACTCCCGTCCCGGCGGCAGGCGGAAAACGTCGCGGATCAGCAGCAGCGCCAGCGGCAGGGCGAGCCAGACCAGAAGCCCCTGGCGGCCGAGAACGGGGGGCAGCAGGAACGGCAGCAGTACCAGGGCGGCGTAGAGGCGTCGCGCGCCGCGCCTGCCAAGAAAATGGACGAGCGTCAGCTTGCCGGCGCGCCGGTCGCTGTCCAGGTCCCGATAGTTGTTGACCAGCAAGACCGCGGCCGCGAACAGGCC
>JALSTP010000205.1 GCA_026983675.1 Sedimenticola sp. | reverse complement strand
TCCTAGCCCGGATTATTCATGAAGTCGCTCGCGCCCTTGCTTGATCCTTGTCCACACAGGGAATTTTCTTTCCTCGGCAATACAGCCCGTATTCCACTCAGTCGGAAAATCCCCTGTGCGGACAATTCTCTGTGCAATCATCGCGGCGATTCATGAATAATCCGGGCTAGACATCGGGACGCCCGCTCAGAACAGCTCGATCTCGGTTTCCTCCACCGCCGGCGCCGTTTCGAAGTGCTGTTTCTCCTCGTTCAACCGGACGACGGTGGCAATCAGCTCCCGGCTGGCCTGTTCGGCGGCATTGTAATCCTCGAGCAACTGTTCCTGGAGGTCCGGACGGTTCTCCCAATCCTCCTGCAGGACATGGAGCACACTGTGAATATGACGATGGACCCTTTGATGGGGATCCTCGACCTGCGCATAGGCGGGAAGGTGACCGAACAGGTTCGCCGCGGTTCCATCCTCGAACCAGCGGCCGAAACGGCAGTGGTGATGGTCTACCTCCGCTGCCCGCCACTCCTCGGAGTGGTTGCCGGTTTCGATGGCGCGGTAGGCGTTCTGCATGTAGATCATGTGGTCCATCTTGATCAGCGATGAGCTGCTGATCACCTGTGCGTACGAGACCGAACTGTGGGTCTTTTGGGCGATTTCGGCGAATTCCCTGATATCGGACTCGAAGCGGCTGATGGCGCTGCTGGAGGTGTCGGCCATGTTGCCCATGGTCTCGGCCTCCTGAGCCATGCTCTCGGCCGCGCTGCTGAAGCCGTGGATCTTGTCGCTCACGTCCTCGGCCGCCGTCTTGGTGTGTTCGGCGAGTTTCTTCACCTCGTCGGCCACCACCGCGAAGCCCCGTCCGTGCTCACCCGCGCGGGCGGCCTCGATGGCGGCGTTGAGGGCCAGGAGATTGGTCTGCTCGGCAATGCCCGTGATCAGTGTCAGCACCTCTGAGATTTCGCTGCTTCGATGGCTCAACTCCACCGACGATTGACGCATGGCGGAGATCATCTCCACCAGTTGGTTCAGGCTGGCGATGACCGAACTCACCGATTCCTGGTTGGCGAGCACCGTATCCGCCGCCTGTTTGGAGATTTTTTCCACGTCCACCATCTCGGTGGTGATTTCTTGCAGATCGGCCTGGCTCAGGCGCAGGTTGTCGAGCAGGTTGCGGGTGCCCATTTTCACCACCGCATCACGGACGCCGCTCAACTTGTGGAGCCGCTCGTTTTCCTCCATGGACGCCATTGCCGCATTGATGTGCTCCATGGCGGTGTGAAACACGCCACGCAAACCCTCGGACTGGCAACGGCGGTAGTAGTGTTTGTTTTCCACATGTCTGAAGGCGCTGCCGATCTCCTTGAAGAATGCCTCCTCCTGATCGCGACCGTCGTTGAGATTCCAGGCGGTTTCGGCCAGGTAGTGATGGGGATCGATGTGGGTGATGCGGTATTCGAGGTCTCCGTTGGCGATCGCCTTGCCCATCTCGCGGATCTTGCGCTGCATCTCCTCATCCTGGGCGATGCTGCGCCAACGCACAGCAAAGAAGATAGCGCCGACGATGGCATATCCGACGGGGCGCAGGGCGAATCCCTGGTGATAGAATTCCAGTCCCACGATCGCCAGCAGGATTCCAAAGGCCAGATGGGCGGAAAACCGGGAGCTAAATCGTAAGGATGAAAGGTTCATATTCTGTATTCATCTCCGCCATTCTCTGTTCCAGTAGCCGGATCGAGGCGTCCGGCGCGTCGGCGGCGCCATGGTTGCGTTCCACTTCCAGCATCTCGGCGTACAGAGGTTCGATGGTCTGCGCAAAACCGTCCCTGGGTTTGCGCCTCACCGAGGCGTAACCGGCCAATTGCCCGAGCGAGGTGTAGCTGGGCGTGACCGTGGCCATGACCCAGTAGAAACGGCCGTCCTTGGTCATGTTCTTGATGTAACCAAAAAATTCGTTACCACTGGAGAGGGTGTTCCAGAGCAGGCGGAATACCCCACGCGGCATGTCCGGGTGGCGCACGATGTTGTGCTGCTGCCCCAGCAGTTCCATTTCCGAATAGCCGGAGATATGGATGAACTCCCGGTTGCAGTAGGTGAGTCGTCCCTTGGGGTCCGTTTTCGAGATGAGGAGATGATCGTCCCGCAAACGAATCTCGGCGTTTATTGGGGTAACGCGGTTTTTCATGGGCCTCGGCGCCGTGGGTTGTTATCCGGTTTTTTCGGCGGAGGAGTGGAATTCTTTACATCGCTGGCGCGAGGCGAGGGCCGTTTTCCGGTTCCGGGGCGGTGTATTGGCTGCGTTGGGTGGATGTCAGACCGGCGTCACCCGAGCAGCAACAGCCGCAACATATGCTCGTAGATCTCTGACAGCCGGTCCAGGTCCTCCACGGGCACGCACTCGTCCACTTGATGAATGGTGGCGTTGAGGGGGCCCAATTCCAGCACCTGGGCGCCGGTGGGGGCGATGAAGCGGCCATCGGAGGTCCCGCCGGAGGTGGAGAGTTCGCTGGGGTAACCCATGACCTCCTCGATGGCGATTTGCGCCGCCTCGACCAGATCGCCCGGTGGGGTCAGGAAGGGGTTGCCCGAGAGCCGCCAGCGCAGGTCGTAGTCGATGCCAAACTGGTTCAGCGTGGCCTCGACCCGCTGGCGGATCGTCGCCTCGTCCAGCTCGGTGGAGAAGCGGAAGTTGAATTGGCACTCCAGTTCGCCAGGGATCACGTTCTCGGCGCCGGCGCCCATGTTCAGGTTCGCAATCTGAAAAGTGGTGGGTGGGAAGAAGGCGTTGCCATGGTCCCAGGCCTCCTCCACCAGCCGGCAGAGGGCGGGGGCGAAGGCGTGCAGGGGGTTTGTCGCCAGGTGGGGGTAGGCGACGTGGCCCTGTTTGCCGTGTACCGTCAGATAGCCGTTGAGCGAGCCGCGGCGGCCGTTCTTGACCGTGTCGCCGAGCCGTTCGCTGCTGGAGGGCTCGCCCACCAGGCACCAATCGATCCGCTCTCCGCGGGCCTCCAGGGTCTCGATCACCCTGGCCGTGCCATCCACCGCCGGTCCCTCTTCGTCGCTGGTGATGAGAAAGGCGATGGCGCCCTTGTGATCGGGATGGGCCTTCACGAAGCGTTCGCAGGCGGTGACCATGGCGGCGATGCTGCCCTTCATGTCCGCCGCGCCGCGGCCGTAGAGCCGGCCATCGTGCACGGTGGGCTCGAAGGGGTCGGAGCGCCACGCCTCGCGCGGGCCGGGGGGGACCACGTCGGTGTGGCCGGCAAAGCAGAACACGGGCCCCTCGCTGCCGCGCCGCGCCCAGAGGTTGTCCACCTTGCCGAAACGCATGGGCTCGCTCTCGAAGCCGATGGCGGCGAGCAATTCGCCGAGCATGGGCTGACAGCCGGCGTCGTCCGGCGTCACGGAGGGACGGCTGATGAGGGCCTTGGCCAGTTCCAGGGTCTTGGACATACGATTATCCCAACTGCGCGGCGTATCGATCGGGGTCGAAGCCCACATGAACTTTACCATCCCTGACCAATACCGGCCGCTTGATGATGGAGGGCGTCTCCAGCATGATGCGCCGCGCGTTGGCTGCATCGATGGCGTCCCGCACCGTCTGCGGCAGCTTGCGCCACATCATGCCACGGCGATTGAGCAGGGTCTCCCAACCCGCCTGTTTGATCCATTCGTCCAGCAGCGCCTCGTCCACGCCCTCCTTCTTGAAGTCGTGGAAACGGTACTCGATGCCGTGGTCGGCAAGCCACGCGCGCGCCTTCCTCATGGTGTCGCAGTTGGGGATGCCGTAGAGGTCGACCATTCAGATGTCCCTCAGCAGTTCGTTGATGCCCACCTTGGCGCGGGTCTTCTCGTCCACCCGCTTGACGATGACGGCGCAGTAGAGACTGTACCTGCCGTCCTTGGAGGGCAGGTTGCCGGAGACCACCACGGAGCCCGCCGGCACGCGGCCATAGAGGATCTCGTCCTTCTCGCGGTCATAGATGCGGGTGGACTGGCCGATGTAGACGCCCATGGAGATCACCGAGCCCTCCTCGACAATGACGCCCTCGACCACCTCGGAGCGGGCGCCGATGAAGCAGTTGTCTTCGATGATGGTGGGGGTGGCCTGCAACGGCTCCAGCACGCCGCCGATGCCGACGCCGCCGGAAAGGTGGACGTTCTTGCCGATCTGGGCGCAGGAGCCGACGGTGGCCCAGGTGTCCACCATGGTGCCCGAGTCCACGTAGGCGCCGATGTTGACGTAGGAGGGCATCAGCACGCAGCTCGGCGCAATGTAGGCGCCGCGGCGGGCGGTGGCTGGCGGCACCACCCGTACGCCGCCCTCGCGGAAGTCGCGGGAGTTGTAGTCGGCGTACTTGGAGGGCACCTTGTCGTAATAGTTGGTGAAGCCGCCCTTCATGAAGCAATTGTCCTCGATGCGGAAGGAGAGCAGTACCGCCTTCTTCACCCAGTCGTTCACCACCCAGTCGCCGTCTTTTTTCTCGGCCACGCGGATCTCCCCCCGGTCCAGGCGTCCGATGGTCTCGGCCACGGCATCGCGCACGGGGGTCTCCACGGTGCGGGGGGTGATGTCGGCCATGCGCTCGAAGGCCGCTTCGATGATTTCCTGGCTGTTGCTCATGGTGTGCTCCCAATGAATGTCTACAAGGTTTCGGTGTAGCGCCGGATGCGCCGGGCGGCGTCCACGCACTCGTCCAGCGGCGCCACCAGCGCCATGCGCACCCGGCGTGCGCCGGGGTTGTGGCCCGCCACCTCGCGGGAGAGGTAGCTGCCCGGCAAGACAGTGACGTTTTCCCGCGCAAACAGGCCGCGCGCGTAGGCGGTATCGTCGATGGGCGTCTCCGGCCATAGGTAGAAGCCGGCCGCCGGCCGCCGTGCGTCGAGCACCCCGTCGAGAATCTCCAGCACTGCCTCGAACTTTTCGCGATAGAGGTCGCGGTTGGTGCGCACGTGATCCTCGTCGCCCCAGGCGCGGATACTCGCCGCTTGATGCGGTGGAGGCATTGCGCAACCGTGGTAGGTGCGGTAGTCGAGGAAGGTGGCGATGAGGTCGGCGTCGCCCGCCACCAGCCCGGAACGCAGCCCCGGGGCGTTGGAGCGTTTCGACAGGCTGTTGAAGACCACGCAACGGCGGTAGTCGTCCCGCCCCATGGCGGCGGCCGCTTCCAACAATCCTGCTGGCGGGGCCGACTCGTCGAAGTAGATCTCCGAATAGCATTCGTCAGCGGCGATGACGAAGTCGTGGCTATCCGCGCGCTGGATCAGGCGCTGAAGGGTCTCCCGGTCGGCCACCGCGCCGGTGGGGTTGTGCGGCGAACAGAGGTAGAGCAGTTGGCAGCGGTCCCAGGTCTCCGGCGGCACGGCATCGAAGTCGGGCAGGCCGGTGTCGGGCAGACAGGCGAGGTAGTGGGGCGTGGCGCCGGCCAGCAGCGCCGCGCCCTCGTAGATTTGGTAGAAGGGGTTGGGGATCAGCACCCAGGCGTCCGCGCCAGGGTCGAGTATCGCCTGGGCGAAGGCGAACAGCGCCTCGCGCGTGCCGTTCACCGGCAGCACATGGCGCTCGGGGTCGAGGCTCCCCCCCGGCAGCCGGAAACGGCGGGTGAGCCAGCCGGCCAGCGCTGCGCGCAGGGCATCGCTGCCGCGGGTGACCGGATAGTTTGCCAGTCCGTGCAGGTGGGTCAGCACTTCCTCTGCGATGAATCCCGGGGTAGGATGCCGGGGCTCGCCAATGGAGAGCGGGATGGGGTCCAGATCCGCGGGGGGCGACACTTCCGCCTTGAGGGCGGCCAGTTTCTGGAACGGGTAGGGCTGGAGATGCGCCAGTCGGGGATTCATGCAGGATAGACGCCTTGATTTGTCAGCGGATAACGATCGCAGTGAAAGCCGCGTAGTATAGGTCATCCATGTCCCGACCTCCACCGCATCCTTTCTATCCTGTCCTTGCCCTGCTGATCGCCGCATCCTTCTGGGGCATGGTGTGGTACCCCTTGCGCTGGCTCGAAGCGCGTGGGATGGACGGGCTGTGGACCACGCTCATTGCCTATGCCGCGTCGCTGTTGCTGGTGTTGTTGCTCGGCGGCCGGCGTCTGCTCGAACTGCGCCGTTACCCGGTCGCCTCTCTCATGCTGATGTTCGCCGTGGGTTGGTGCAACGTCGCCTTCGTTCTGGCCATCATCGAGGGTGAGGTGGTGCGGGTGCTGCTGCTGTTCTATCTGTCGCCGGCGTGGACGGTGTTGTTTGGCCGGCTGATCCTGGGTGAACGCCTGCATCCGGGGATCGGGTTGTTGCTGTTGATGGCGATGGCGGGCAGCCTGTTCCTGTTGTGGACACCGGGGACCGGCTTCGTCTGGCCGCCGCAGCGGGCCGATTTGCTGGCGCTTACCTCGGGGATGGGCTTCGCGCTTTCCAACGTGCTGGTGCGGCACATGCAGGCGGTGAGCCTGACCGCCAAGATTCTCGCCTCGTGGATCGGCGTGGTGCTGGTGGCGGCCGGGGGCGTGTTGCTGGTGGGCGATCCCGTGCCGCGGGTGGACGGTGTTACCCTTGGAGGGGCGGTTCTGTTGGGCATCGTGGGGTTTCTGGCGGCGACCTACGCGGTACAGTATGGTGTCACCCACATGCCGGTACAGCGGTCTGCCGTGATCCTGTTGTCAGAGCTGGTGGTGGGCGGGGTCTCCGCCGCCGGATTGGCGGGCGAGGCGTTGGGGATGCGCGACTACCTCGGCGGCGGGCTGATTCTTCTCGCCGGCTATCTGGTAACGGTGATACGGGAAAAGGAGACGCATGGGTGAAGACGATCATGGCCATTCATCACGCGAGTCTGTTGGTGGCGGATACGGCGCGGTCGCTGGCGTTCTACCGGGATGTCCTGGAACTCGCGGTGGATACCGCCCGGCCCGATCTGGGGTTTCCCGGTGCCTGGTTGGACGTGGGGGCGGGGCAGCAGATCCATTTGCTCGAATTGCCCAACCCGGATCCGGTGACAGAGCGCCCGGCCCACGGTGGTCGGGATCGCCATGTAGCGCTGGTGGTGGGTGATCTCGCGGGCCTGCGGCGGCGGCTCGATGACGCGGGGATCGACTATACCCTGAGCCGCTCCGGCCGCCAGGCCCTCTTCTGCCGCGATCCGGATGGTAACGCGCTGGAGTTCATCCAGCGCTGAGATGACACTCCCCATTGGCCTGCAAACGGTGGGGTCAGTATCCCCTGTAATACCAGGGGTTGGACCAGCCTGGAGGTGGCGGTAAAGCGGGTTCCTGTCGCCGGTGTAACTGTTCCATCTCTTTGCGCCGATCCTCCGCTTCCTTCTCCAGCGCCTTGATGCGCTCATCGTGCATGCGGCTGATCTGCGCGCCACGGGGATCGATCAGCGCCTGGCGGGCGCGCATCGCCTTGCGTTCCTCCTCGAAGGCCCTGCGCGTCGCCTCGCGCCGTGCATCGAGGCGTTTCTGCACCGCCAGGCGCTGGGCGCGCACTGCCTCCAGCCAAGGGGAAGGGGCGGGGTCCCTCGGGGACGCCGTGTCGGTGGCGGGCGGGGTGGTGTCTTCGGCCCCTGCGCGGCTGATCAGCACGACGGCCAGGACGAGGACGAGCGTGGGCGGCCAGCGGGGTAAGGGATGCATGGGTATCGTCTCCAACGCATGTCAGGACCCTCGATACCGCGTGAAGAGTCATAATTCGAATATTGTTGCCGGGTTAATAATAATATTCAATTATGCTGCATTGGAGTGTGACCCAGATCAATCGTCAGTCGGCTTTGCCGGATGCAGACAGACGCTCGGTGATGATTTCACGCAGACAGGCTTGTCGTTCGGGATCGTGGAGGGGCTGGTTGTCGCGGTCGGTGAGAAAGAAAATGTCCTCCACTTCGGCACCGATGGTGGCGATCTTGGCCTGTTGCAGGCGTACGCCACAAGAGGCGAAGGCATACCCCACCTCGGCGAGCAGGCCGGGGCGGTCCTGGGCGGCGAGCTGCATGATGGTATGCCGACGGGACGGGTCTTCGGAAAACCGGATCTCGGTCGGCCGGGCGAACGGCTTGTACCGGCGCGGCAGGCGGCGGGAGACGCGCAGTTCCATATCATCCGTCGCGGTGAGCCGGTTCCGCAGGGTCTCGATGACCTCCTCCTCCCGCCGGGCGCTGGTGATGGGGCGACCGTCCTGTTCGAGGAGGGTGTAGCTGTTCAGCGCCTTGTCTTCGTCGGTGGTGATGATGCGGGCGTCGAGGATATTGAATCCCAGGCCGTCGAGCACCGATGTGGTGACCGCGAACAGGCGGTCGCGGTCATGGCCGTAGAAAAGCACCTCGCTGGCGCCGCGTTCGGTCAGGCGCCGTACCGCGATCAACGGCAGGTGATCCTCCGTCGTCTGGACGATGGTGGCGGTGTGCCAGGCGATGTTTTCCGGGGAGTTGTGGAGGAAGTAGTCGAGGGAGAGTTTTCCCCACAGGCGCAGGAATTGCTCCTCGTCAATGCCTTTCTCCGCCAGCAGACGGCGTGCCTCGTTCTGTTTGCCTTGCACCAGCTCTTCGCGTGCCTGCGCGTCGTCCGGGTGTCCCACCAGGGCCTTGCGGGTGGCGGTATAGAGCTCGCGCAGCAGGGCGTCTTTCCACGAGTTCCAGCGTTTGGGATCGGTGGCGCGGATGTCGGCCACGGTGAGCAGATAGAGATAGTCCAGCCGCACCGGATCACCCACCGTTTCGGCAAAGGCTTGAACGACGTCGGGGTCGCTGATGTCCTTGCGCTGGGCGGTCATGGACATGACCAGATGGTTTTTCACCAGCCAGGCCACCAACGCGCTGTCGTATTCGCTCAGGTGATGCAGGCGGCAGAAGGCGTGGGCGTCGTTGGCGCCGAGGGTGGAATGATCGCCCCCGCGTCCTTTGGCGATGTCGTGAAACAGTCCGGCCAGATAGAGCAGCTCCGGTTTCGGCAGGGTGTTGGAGATGCGGCTGCAGAGGGGGAATTCGTCGGCGTGCTCAGGCACTGTGAACCGGCGCAGGTTGCGCACCACGAACAAGGTGTGTTCATCGACGGTGTAGACATGAAACAGGTCGTACTGCATGCGGCCGACGATGTTGGCGAAGGCCGGTATATACGCGGCCAGTACGCCGTAGCGGTTCATGCGCCTCAACACGTGGGTGATGCCGCTGGGTTGGCGAAGGATCTCCATGAACAAGGTGCGGGCGCCAAGATCATGACGGAATCTGTCGTCGATCAGGTGCCGGTGGCAACGGATCATGCGGATGGTGCTGGCACGCACGCCCTTCAGTTCCGGGTGGAGTTCGAGCAGCAGGAAGATCTCCAGCAACGCCGCGGGGGAACGCCGGAAGACGTTTTCATCCGCCGCTTCGATGAAGCCGGCGCGTGATTGGAAGCGCCGGTTGATGGGCACCGGCGCCGGCTCCGGCGGGTCCAGCAGGATGATCTCCTGAAAGAGCTGCAGCAGCATCTCGTTGAGGCGGCTCAGTTCCATGACGGTGCGGTAATAGTCCTGCATGAACAGCTCCACGCCGAGGGCGTGCGCCTGATCGTGATAGCCGAAACGCTCGGCGAGCACCCGCTGGTTCTCGAACAACAGGCGGTCTTCCCGTCGGCGGTTGAGCAGGTGCAGGGCGAAGCGGATCTTCCACAGGAAGGCGCGGCCCTCGACCAGGGTCTTGTACTCTCCCTCGGTGAGAAAGCCGCTTTCCAACAGATAGTGCAGACGGCCGTTGCCGAAGTGGCGTTTGGTGACCCACCCGACCATCTGGATGTCGCGCAATCCGCCGGGGCTGCCCTTGATGTTCGGTTCCAGATTGCTGTAGGTGTCGTCGTACCGGGCGTAACGCTGGCGTTGTTCGGCGTATTTCGCTTCGAAGAAGGCGCGGCCTGGCCAGATATGCTCCGGTCCCGTGGCCTCCACCATACGTTCATAAAGGGGGCGGTCACCGGCCAACAGGCGGGATTCCATGATGTTGGTGACCACGGTGATGTCTTTCTCTGCTTCCCGGACACAATCCGCCACGGTGCGTACGCTGTGACCCACCTCCAGACCGATGTCCCAGAACAGCATCAGCAGCCGTTCGATGGGGTCGTGCAGCGTCCGCGCGTCACCGTCGCCCAGCAGGATCATCAAATCGACATCGGAGGCCGGATGCAGTTCACCCCGGCCGTAGCCGCCCACCGCGACCAGCGCCGCATCCGCGTCGGCCGGCAGGTTGAGGCGCCAGGCATGGCGCAGGATGGCGTCCATGAAGCGGGCCCGGCCGGCCACCAGTTCCGCCACCGGCCAGCCCTCGTCGAACAGCTTGCCCAGACGTTCGTCGCCTTGTCTCAGGGCGTCGCGGAAGGGTTCCAGGGGTGAGGCCGACTGTTCGAGCGTCTGTTCGAATGCGGCTTCATCGAATAGCCGGGGCAGAACATCATCCGCCGCCGTCCCTGGAGAAGTTGCCCTCACCCCCATCATGATGCGCCGGCGGTGGTGGCTTCCGTTGCCTGCTCCTCGCGCCGCAGGGTGAGGATCTCATGGCCCGTCTCGGTGACCAGCAGCGTATGCTCCCACTGGGCGGACAGGCTGCGGTCCCGGGTCACCACCGTCCAACCGTCTTGCAGCACCTTCACCTGACGTTTTCCGGCATTGACCATGGGCTCGATGGTGAAGGTCATCCCCGGCCGCAGGACCTCCCCGGTGCCGGGTTTTCCGTAGTGCAAGACCTGGGGCGCCTCGTGGAATTCCCGGCCGATGCCATGGCCGCAGTACTCACGCACCACCGAGTAGTGATGGGATTCGACGTAGGTCTGGATAGCGTGGCCGATGTCGCCCAACGTTGCCCCTGGCCGCACCTGTTCGATGCCGACGAAGAGCGCGTCGTGGGCCACGCGCACCACCCGGCGGGCCAGTATCGACGGTTCGCCGACCAGAAACATCTTGCTGGTGTCGCCGTGATAGCCGTCCTTGATGACGGTGATATCGATATTGACGATGTCCCCCTTCTTGAGCCGCTTGTTGGCGGGAATGCCGTGGCAGACCTGATGATTGACCGAGGTGCAGATCGACTTGGGGAAGCCGTGGTAGTTCAGGGGCGCAGGGATCGCCTGCTGTTCGTTGACGATATAGTCGTGGCAGATACGATCCAGTTCATCGGTGGTCACGCCGGGCTGGACATAGGGTTCGATCATCTCCAGCACCTCCGCGGCCAGCCGTCCGGCGACGCGCATCTTTTCAATTTCATCGGGAGATTTGATCGATATGCCCATAGTCAGCCTTGGGAAAATACGGACCGGAGGGTCCAGGGGAATTGTCGGGGAACGTCCGGTATGTTATAAAACGCCGCGCGGAATCGCAATCGGTTCCCGTTTGCAAAAGGGGATCCATTTTTAGGGGATTTCCTTCGATATATTTCACACATGCACCGACACATGGCGCTGGGTGCCCCCTGTCGAGGGGGTTGCGTCGTGGGGTGCATGGAGGCTCAACCCGATCAACTGGAGTTTATTTTATGAGTTCGATCACCATGCGCCAGATGCTTGAGGCTGGTGTGCATTTTGGCCATCAGACGCGCTATTGGAACCCCAAGATGGCCCCCTATATCTTCGGGGAGCGCAACAAGATCCATATTATCAATCTGGAAAAGACCCTGCCTTTGTTCAACGAGGCGATGAATTTCATCGGCACACTGGCCTCGAACGGCGGCAAGATCCTGTTCGTGGGCACCAAGCGTTCCGCCCAGGATGTGGTGCGCAAGGAGGCCGAGCGTTGCAATATGCCCTATGTCAATCACCGTTGGCTGGGAGGCATGCTGACCAACTACAAGACCATCCGCCAGTCCATCCAACGCCTCAAGGAGCTGGAGGCGATGTTCGAGGACGGCAGCGCGGAACAGCGTTTCAACAAGAAAGAAGCCCTGGGCCTCAAGCGTGACAAGGATAAACTGGAACGCAGTCTTGGCGGCATCAAGGACATGGGCGGTATCCCGGATGCCTTGTTCGTGATCGATGTCGGCTATGAGGATATCGCGGTCAACGAGGCCAGGAAGCTCGGTATCCCGGTGGTTGGCGTGGTGGATACCAACAACGATCCGGAGAAGGTGGATTACGTGATCCCCGGTAATGACGACGCCATGCGCGCCGTGCAGCTCTACGTCCAGGGCGCCTCTGCGGCGATCCTGGAGGGCAAGGCCTCCGCCGCCCACGTGGCCGCTGGCCGCGGTGACGAATTGGTGGAGGTCGACGAGAGTGCCGCGGAAGTGAAGAAAGCGGCGGATGCAAAGGCAGAGACCCCTTCGGAAAAGCCCGTGAGCGAGGCCGAATCGGAGGCCGGGAGTGGTGAAGAAGGCGCCAAAGCCGCCGCTGCCGGCAGCGACGAGAAGTAGGCGCTGGCCGAATCATGACCGGCAGGCCGTGCCGCTTGCCGGTCCGTCACCAAGTGGGGCCCCGCGTGTCGATCGGGGTAGCCTGCAGTTTCAATTCAAGCATTCAGGTAACTAAAGGATCATGAGCATTACAGCTTCTATGGTAAAAGAACTCCGCGAGCGTACCGGCTCGGGGATGATGGAGTGCAAGAAGGCGCTGGTGGAGACCAATGGCGATATCGAGGCCGCCATCGAAATGATGCGCAAGTCGGGGCAGGCCAAGGCGGCCAAGAAAGCGGGCCGCATTGCGGCCGAGGGCGTTATCGTCATCAAGCCCAGTGAAGATGGCAAGACGGCGGCGATGGTAGAGGTCAACTGTGAGACCGATTTCGTGGCCAAAGACGATAATTTCGTCTCTTTTGCCGATGCGGTGGCGGATCGCGTATTGAGCAGTACCGCCGGGACAGTGGAAGAATTGATGGGGCTGCCCCTGCACGAGGGCGAGGAGACCACGGTCGATCAGGCCCGCGAAGCGTTGGTGGCCAAGATCGGTGAGAACATGACCGTGCGGCGTTTCGCGCGCATCACCTCCGGCGGCGGCGATCTCGCCAGCTACCGCCACGGTAGCCGCATTGGCGTGGTGGTGGAGGTCGAGGGCGGCGATGCCGAACTCGGCAAGGATATCGCCATGCACATCGCCGCCTCCAGGCCGGTCTGTGTGTCCGCTGACGAGGTGCCGGCGGAGATGCTGGAGAAGGAGCGCGAGATCTTCCGCTCGCAGGCGCAGGAGAGCGGCAAGCCGGAAAATATCATGGACAAGATCGTGGAGGGGCGTATTCGCAAGTACCTCTCCGAAATCACCTTGCTCGGCCAGCCCTTCGTGAAGGATCCGGATGTCACGGTGGAAAAACTGCTCGCCGGGAAGGGCGCCAGTGTCAAGCAGTTCCAGCGGTTCGAGGTGGGTGAAGGCATCGAGAAGAAGAGTGAGAACTTCGCCGCCGAGGTGATGGCACAGGTCAAGGGTGACTGAGACGGGGCAGGCGGCCAGTCGCGGGAGGGTTAAATGCCGGAATTGAAGTACCAGAGAATACTGCTCAAGCTCAGCGGCGAGGCGCTGATGGGTTCGGGTGATTACGGCATCGACCCAGCGGTTATCGGTCGCGTTGCTGAAGAGATCAAGGGGCTGGTGGATTCCGGCGTCGGCATCGGCCTGGTGATCGGCGGCGGAAATATCTTCCGCGGCGAGGGTCTGGCACGCAGTGGCATCGACCGCGTTACCGGCGACCAGATGGGCATGCTGGCCACGGTCATGAACGCGCTGGCCATGCAGGACTATCTGAAACGCGCCGGTTGCGAGGCGCGGGCCATGTCGGCGATCCGTATGAGTCCCGTGTGCGAGAACTTCGACCGGGCCGCGGCCCAACGGCATCTGGACAAGGGGCGGGTGGTGCTGTTCGCGGCGGGAACCGGCAACCCTTTTTTTACCACTGATACCGCCGCCAGCTTGCGGGCGATCGAGATTGGGGCGGACGTGCTGATCAAGGCCACCAAGGTGAATGGCGTCTATTCGGCCGATCCGGTCAAGGATCCGGATGCCAGGTTCTATCCCGCCGTCAGCTACGACGACGTGCTTGCCGAGGGGCTGGGGGTGATGGACACCGCTGCGGTGGTGCTCTGCCGTGACCACAACATGCCCCTGCGGGTGATGAACATCAATGAAGAGGGGGCGCTGCAGCGACTGGTGCGCGGCGCGGATATCGGCACACTGGTACACAGCGGGGATCGGCCATGATCGAAGACGTGAAAAAGGATGCCAGGTCGCGCATGGACAAGAGCGTGGAGTCGCTGGTGCATGAACTGGCCAAGATCCGCACCGGACGCGCGCACCCCAGTCTTCTGGATCACATCACGGTCTCTTATTATGGGACGGATACACCGCTAAAGCAGGTGGCCAAGGTGAATGTCGAGGATGCCCGCACCCTGGCGGTGACGCCCTGGGAACAGTCCATGGTCGGTCCTGTCGAGAAGGCGATCATGAACGCGGATCTGGGGCTCAACCCCTCTACTGCGGGCAATGTAATCCGGGTGCCCCTGCCACCACTCACCGAGGAACGGCGCAAGGAGTTGATCCGGGTTGCGCGCCATGAGGCGGAGAACGCCCGCGTTGCGGTACGCAACATCCGCCGCGACGCCAATCATGGGCTCAAGGAGATGGTCAAGGAGAAGATGATCTCCGAGGACGAGGCGCGGCGCGCGGAAGAGGCGATCCAGAAACTTACCGACGAGCACGTCAAGAAGATCGATGCGCTGCTGGCGGAAAAAGAAGAGGATCTGATGTCTATCTGAGGACATCGGGTCCAGGGCGTTTGAGCAACCAGTCAACAGGGGACTCCGTGTCGGGCAAAGGGAAGGACGCACCCGGCGAAGTCGATCGATCTCGTCTTCCCCGGCACATCGCGATCATTATGGACGGCAATGGGCGCTGGGCCCGCAAGCGTCTGATGCCCCGGTATCTGGGGCACCGCGCGGGCCTCGAAGCCGTGCGCAAGACGGTGGAACAGTGCATCGAATACGGTGTGGAAGTGCTGACCCTGTTCGCCTTCAGCAGCGAGAACTGGCGACGTCCCAAGAAGGAGGTGGGCATGCTGATGGACTTGTTCATGAGCGCGCTCAACAAGGAGGTCAGGAGGCTGGACCGCAACGGGGTGCGGTTGCGCATCATCGGCGCGCGGGAGGCCTTCCCGCAGGCGTTGCAGGACAAGATTGCCGAGGCCGAGCGGAAGACCGCCGGAAACGACAAACTGGTGTTGCAGATCGCGGCCAACTACGGCGGGCGTTGGGATGTGACCCAGGCCGCCAGGATCCTTGCCCGGCGCGTGGCCAGGGGAGAGATGGACCCGGAGGCCATCGACGAGGCCATGATCGCCTCGGAACTGGCGTTCCCCGATCTGCCCGACCCCGATCTCTTTATCCGTACCGGCGGTGAGCAGCGTCTCAGTAACTTCGTCTTGTGGCAGGCCGCCTATGCCGAACTCTATTTCACAGACTTGTTGTGGCCGGATTTCGACGCCCAGGCATTTGCCGATGCGCTCATCTCCTTCGCCGGCCGGGAGCGGCGGTTTGGCCGCACCAGCGAGCAGGTGCAGGGCGAAGACGGCGCGTAGATGCTGAAACAACGCATCATCACCGGCCTGATCCTGGCGCCCCTCGTCGCCCTGGGTGTGCTCGAACTCCCCACGCCCTATTTCGCTTTGGTGGCCGCGGTTGTGATGCTCATCGGCGCCTGGGAGTGGGCGGCGCTTTCAGGGTTACAAGAGGTCGTCCCGCGCATCGTATATGTGGGCTTCATCGCCCTCGGCCTGTGGCTGGTGTCGCAGGTCCCGAGGGGCAGCGATACGCTTTATTATTTCATGCTGGCGGCCTTGGTCTGGTGGGGCGGGGTGTTCGTCCGGCTGTGGCGATTCAGGGGCCAGGAACGGCTCGAAGGCTTCAGCGTCGTCCAGGCCATTGAGGGGGCGGCGGTGTTGTTGCCCCCTTGGGTGGCGCTCGTGGGCCTGCACTGGATGACGCAGCAGGGGCCGGGGTGGGTGATGTTCCTGCTGTTCATGATCTGGACCGCCGATGGCGGTGCTTACTTCGCTGGCCGCGCCTGGGGCCGGACCAAGCTCGCGCCCAGGGTGAGTCCCGGCAAGACCCGTGAAGGGGTCTACGGGGCATTGGCAGGGGTGTTGGCGCTCGCGCTGGCGGCGGGTTTCTATCTGGATTTCAGTGCCTGGCGGTTAGTGGGCTTTGTCGTGTTGTGCCTCGTGACCACGCTCTTCTCCATCGTCGGCGACCTGTTCGAGAGCATGATAAAGCGTCAACGGGGCGTCAAGGACAGTGGTGCCTTGTTGCCGGGCCACGGTGGCATGCTGGACCGCATCGACAGCGTGACCGCGGCGTCGCCGGTGTTTCTGTTCGGCATGATGACCGGGGGGTTTTTGTCATGATCGGGTTGACTGTGCTCGGCTCCACCGGCTCCATCGGCACCAGTACCCTGGACGTGGTGCGCCGCCATCGCGATCGTTTCCGGGTGGTGGCGTTGACCGCGAACAGTGACAGCGACGCGCTTTTTCAGCAGTGCCGGGAATTCGAACCGGACGTGGCCGTGATGGCGGACGAGGCGGCGGCAGCGGGGCTGGAAGGGCGTCTGGCCGAAGCGGGGTTGGAGGTCGACGTCCTGTCGGGCACGGCGGGGCTGGAACAGGTGGCGGCCTTACCCGAGGCGGACTATGTGATGGCAGCCATCGTCGGCGCCGCCGGCTTGCTGCCCGCGCTGGCGGCGGTGCGGGCCGGCAAGCGGTTGCTGCTCGCCAACAAGGAGGCGCTGGTTCTCTCGGGGCACCTCTTCATGGACGAGGCGCGGCGCCACGACGCCCTGATCCTGCCCATCGACAGCGAACACAACGCTATTTTCCAGTGCATGCCGGAGGGTTTTGACCGGGGGCTGGAGCAGGTGGGTGTGCGGCGCATCCTGCTGACCGCCTCGGGTGGACCTTTTCGTCAGAGTCCCCTCGAGATATTGCGGCAGGTCACGCCGGACCAGGCGTGCGCCCACCCCAATTGGGCGATGGGGCGCAAGATCTCGGTGGATTCGGCCACCATGATGAACAAGGGGCTGGAGATCATCGAGGCGTGTTGGTTGTTCAACACCACGCCGGAGCATGTTCAGGTGGTGGTCCATCCGCAGAGCGTGGTCCACTCCATGGTGGAATATGTGGATGGCTCGGTGCTGGCGCAGATGGGGCGTCCCGATATGCGCACACCGATTGCCCATGCCCTGGCGTGGCCGAAGCGTATCGACTCGGGCGTGGCGGCGCTCGATCTGTTTGCCGTCGGCCGGCTCGATTTCGAACCGCCGGATCTGCAACGCTTCCCCTGTCTTGCGTTGGCCCATGAGGCCGTGCGGCGCGGCGGCACCGCGCCTGCGGTGCTGAACGCCGCCAACGAGGTCGCAGTGGCCGCGTTCCTCGATGAGCGCATCGGCTTTCTCGATATCCCGCGGGTGGTAGAGACGGTCATGGATTGTCAGCCGGTGCGTCCGGTGGACAGCCTCGATACCGCGCTCGTCGCCGATCGCGAGGCGCGGCGATGGGCGGAACAAACGGTCGCTTCCCTGGTCTGAGAACGGGTTATGGGTTCATTTCTGTTTACTGCCGTCGCCTTCGTCGTCGCTCTGGGCGTGCTCATCACGGTGCACGAGTTCGGCCACTTTTGGGTGGCGCGGCGGCTGGGTGTGAAGGTCCTGCGTTTCTCCATCGGCTTCGGCAAGCCCCTGCTGCGCTGGCGTGGCAAGGACGACACGGAATATGTGGTCGCGGCCTTGCCTCTCGGTGGTTATGTCAAGATGCTCGACGAGCGCGAGGAGCCGGTGCCCAAGGAGCAGCTGCCCCGCGCCTTCAATCGGCAGCGTCTGCCGGTGCGTTCGGCCATCGTCGTTGCCGGGCCCCTGTTCAATTTTCTCTTTGCCATCTTTGCCTATTGGGCGATCTTCGTGGGCGGCGATACCGGCCTGAAACCCTTGGTGGGCGAGGTGGCGCCGCACTCCATTGCGGCGGAGGCCGGTTTCCGGCCCGGTGAAGAAATCATCGCTGTGGACGGGCGGGAGACGCCGGCGTGGGAGTCGGTGGTCTATGCCCTGCTGGACGAGTCGATGGCCGATCGGGATGTCATTGTACGGGTGCGTACGCCAGACGGCCGGGAAGAGACCCATGTGTTTCCTGCCGCCAATCTTCGGGGGCTGAGCGAAGATGGCCGGATCCTGGAAAATCTCGGCCTGACGCCTGAGCGCCCCGTGGTGCCGCCGGTGATTGGCGAGGTGCTCAAGGGCGAGGCGGCGGACAAGGCCGGTCTGCAGTCTGGCGATCGTGTGATTTCGGCGGATGGCAAACCGATGAAAAGTTGGGGCGACTGGGTCGAATATGTGCGCGCCCGTCCGCAAAAACCGATGAAGCTGGTGGTGGAGCGTGATGGGCAGACGTTGGAGATGATGCTCACCCCGGCCGCGCTGGAACGTGACGGCAAGGTCATCGGGCGCATCGGCGCAAGTGTGCGGATGCCCGAAAAGCTGTTTGAGAAATACCGTGTCGAGGTGAAATATGATCCCTTGACGGCGGTCGGGGTGGCGGCGCGCAAGACCTGGGATCTCTCCACGCTCACGCTCAGGGTGATGGGCAAAATGGTGTTGGGCGAGGTCTCACTCAATAACCTCAGCGGGCCCATCTCGATCGCGGAATCGGCGGGTAAATCCGCGAGCTATGGGCTAAATCCGTTCCTCAAGTTCCTCGCTGTGGTCAGCGTAAGCCTGGGGGTACTCAACCTGCTGCCGATCCCGGTGCTGGATGGCGGCCACCTGCTGTTTTTCCTCATCGAGGCGGTGAAGGGCAGCCCGCTCTCGGAAGAAGCACAGATGCAGGCGCAGCGGATCGGCATCATACTGTTGCTTGCGTTGATGACCCTGGCCTTTTATGTCGACCTGAACCGCATGCTGGGATAGGCGGGGGCGATCCCGTATACTACGGGGCTGTTTAATCCGGGAAGGCGCATTGCCCACTGGTCACTGATTGTATGCATCCTCGTATCCGATATCTTGCGTTTCTTCTCCTGCTGTGGAGTACGATCCTGGCCGCGGCCGGAGACGACTTCGTGATTCGTGACATCCGGGTCGAAGGTCTGCAACGCATCTCGGCGGGGACGGTGTTTAACTACCTGCCAGTGAAGATCGGTGACACCATCGATGCCAACGCCACTCCACGCATCATCCGTGCCCTCTACAAGACCGGTTTTTTCAAGGATGTGCATCTGAAACGGGAGGGCGACGTCCTGGTGGTTTCCGTCACCGAGCGCCCGGCGGTTGCCAAGATCACCATCAGTGGCAACAAGGACATCGGCACGGACGATCTGATGCAGGCGTTAAAGGATATTGGCCTTGCGGAGGGGCGGACCTTCAACCGCTCGGTCTTGGACCGTATCGAACAGGAACTGGAGCGCCAGTACTTCAGTCGTGGCAAGTATGGAGTGAAGATTACGTCCACCGTTTCGCCCCTGGAACGGAACCGGGTCTCTATCGAGATCAAGATTGTCGAGGGCGCCCCCGCGCGCATCAAGCAGATTCATATCATTGGCAACAAGGCGTTCTCGGAGGAGGATCTGCTCGACCAGTTCCAGTTGGGCACCCCGGGTTGGTTTTCCTGGTTTTCATCACGCGACAAGTATTCCAAGGAGAAATTGTCGGGTGATCTGGAACGTCTCCGTTCCTTCTATCTCGATCGGGGCTATATCGACTTCAATATTGAGTCTACCCAGGTTTCCATTACGCCGGACAAGAAGGACATCTACATCACTATCGTCATTTCGGAAGGCGATGTCTATACCATCAAGGATATTCAACTGGCGGGAAAACTCGTGCTTGAGCCGAAGTCCTTTTTCCCCTTGATCCATCTCAGCCGCGGCGAGATCTTCTCGCGCAAGCGGGTGACCGAGAGTGCGGACCGCGTCAACAAACTGCTGGGTGAGCACGGCTACGCCTTTGCCAATGTCAATGCAATTCCCGAGATCGACAAGGAGAAGCGCGAGGTGACGGTCACGTTCTTCGTCGACCCCGGCAAGCGTGTCTATGTGCGGCGCATCAATATGGCGGGTAACACCAAGACCCGTGACGTGGTGTTGCGCCGCGAGATGCGGCAGATGGAATCGGCGTGGTTTTCCACCAAGGACCTGAGAAAATCGAGGGAGCGCCTGGAGCGCTTGGGTTATTTCGACGAGGTCAATGTGAAGACCAGGCCGGTGCCGGGTTCGCCGGACGAGATCGATATCGACATCAACGTGAAAGAGAAGCCCTCTGGTGTGTTGACCGCGGGTATTGGCTACTCTCAGTCGCAGGGACTCATTCTCAATACCAACATCACCCAAAACAACTTTTTTGGTACCGGCAAGCGCGTTTCGTTCGGATTCGACAACTCCAGCTCCAACACCCTCTATCGCTTGGGATATCACAATCCTTACTACACCATCGACGGCATCAGCCGCGGATTCGAGTTCAGTTACCGAAAGACGAATTTCGACAAACTTGCCACCGCCGACTACGCGACGGATACAGGCATCGCGGCCGTCAATTTTGGCTGGCCGGTGACGGATATCGATCGATTCTCCTTTGGGCTCAACTATCGTTATACCAACTTCAAACCGGGCACCTCCGTCGCCGCCCAGGAATTCGCGGACGAGAACGGCAATCGTTTCAACGATTTCCTGGTAAGGCTGGGCTGGTCACGGGATTCCCGTAACAGGGCCCTGTTTCCGACGCGCGGGGGGTATCAGAATCTCAGTCTGGAGGCCTCGATCCCCTGGAGCGATCTCGATTTTTACAAGGTACGCTATCGTCACTACCGTTATCTGCCGCTGACCCGCGATCTTACATTCAAATTGGGCCTGGATCTGGGTTATGGCGAAGGCTATGGCGACACCGACAGTCTGCCGTTCTTCGAGAACTATTTCGCTGGCGGACCTCGATCGGTACGGGGGTTCAAGGCCAACTCCCTGGGGCCGACGGAGAGCGCCGGTAATTCGAACACGATCGGTGGCAACCTGAAGGTGGGGGGCAACCTTGAACTGATCTTTCCGCCGCCGATGGATGATTTCAAGAAGACCATGCGCGTCAGTGCATTCTTCGATATTGGCAATGTCTTCGCCGTGGGCAATAGCAAGAACTCATATGGCAATCAGGGTTTCGATGCGGGCAATCTGCGATATTCCGTAGGACTCTCCGCCACCTGGATATCGCCGGTCGGCGCGTTGACATTGAGCTATGCCGAGCCGCTGAATGATGAGGAATTCGATGATATCGAAAAGTTTCAGTTCTCCCTGGGCACGACTTTCTGAGGCGCCTGACGTCCTGAAGATGTAAACATCGGGTTGCGGGAGTCATAATTGGAGACGAAACGCGGGCGCCGTCCCTCATGGAGGAAAGAAGGGTGATGAGCGCTTTTACTGAAAACCTGGAGATCTTGATCTATGTTGAGTAAACGATTTTTGATGGCCTTCGGGCTTGTTGTTCTGACGGGAGTTACCGGCGTTGCGTCTGCGGCAGGCACCCGCGTGGCGTTCATAAATGCCACCAAGGTGGTGGAGGAGTCGCCACAGTATGCGGCGGCCAAGAAGAAACTGGAACGGGAATTCTCCAAACGCAATTCGGCTCTGGTCGCCAAGCAGAAGCAGCTGAAAAAGCTCGAGCAGAAGCTCGAACGGGATGCGGCGGTGATGAGCGAGGCTGAAGTGAAGCGTCTGGAGCGCGATATCCTGTCCCGACGCCGCAAGCTGAAGAACCTGAAGACCGAGTTTCGCGAAGACTTCGCCCTGCGCCGCAACGAGGAGATCAACAAACTCCGCCGTAAGGTCGCGGAGGTGGTGAAAGCGGTGGGTCGGGATGAAAAGATAGACCTCATTGTCAGCGATGGCGTGGTCTATTTCAGCAAGCGCGTCGACATCTCGGACAAGGTTCTGGCGCGTCTGAAACGGTCGAAATAAGGCGCAGGCGTCTTGCGGAGAGAGCCCCACACCGTGGTGCGCGCCGACACCGTCCACACCGTCGCGGAGCTTGCCCGCCGTTGTGGCGCGAAACTGCAGGGCGGAGGGAAGGCCGAGATTTCGGCGATTGCGCCGCTGGATCAGGCGGAGCCCGGCGCGATCAGTTTCCTGAATGATGCGAAGTATCGGCAACATCTGCAAGATACCCGTGCGTCGGCGGTGATTCTCCACGAAACGGACGCGGCGCTATGCCCGGTGGATGCGCTGGTGACGGACGAACCGTACCTGGTCTATGCGCGGGTGGCGGCCTTGCTGTTTCCCGATTCCGTTGTCGAAGGGGGACGTGATGCCAGTGCGCGGATCTCCGAACGCGCCGAGGTGCATCCCAGCGCATGGATCGGCCCACAGGCCGTGATCGAGCCGGGGGCGAGGATCGGCGAACGCGTCTTCATCGGTCCCGGCTGTGTGATTGGGGCCGACTGTGTGGTGGGGGACGACAGCCGCCTGGTGGCCACCGTCACGCTCTGCCGCGGGACGCAGCTCGGACGGCGCAACCTGATTCACCCCGGCGCAGTGATTGGCAGCGATGGCTTCGGCCTGGCCAATGACAGCGGACGCTGGATCAAGGTGCCCCAGCTGGGGTGCGTGCGCCTTGGCGATGACGTGGAGGTGGGCGCCAACACCACTATCGACCGGGGCGCCATCGGCGATACCGTGATCGCGGATGGGGTAAAACTCGATAACCAGATCCAGGTGGCGCACAACGTGTGTATCGGCGAGCATACCGCCATTGCCGGTTGCGTGGGCATCGCCGGCTCGACGCGCATCGGCAGACATTGTACGGTGGGCGGCGGCGTCGGGATCTCCGGTCACTTGACCATCGGCGACGATGTGCATTTTACTGGCCAGACGCTGGTGACCCGTTCGATCACGGAACCGGGTTCCTACAGCGGTAACCTGCCGGTGATGCCGAGCCGGAAATGGCGCCGCGCGGTGGTGCTGATACGGCGTCTGGACGGCATGATGCAGCGTCTGCTGGCACTGGAGAAGCGTCTTTCCAACGAACAGGACAGACGGCCAAAAGAAGCAGACTGAGCCATTGATCGGATGCGTTCCGGCCATGTAATAAACTACAGGGGGTACTCGTGATTCAGATGGATATTCAAAAGGTGATGAGCGTGTTGCCCCATCGCTACCCGTTTCTGTTGATTGACCGGGTGTTGGCGTTCGAGCCGGACGACCGATTGCTGGCGATCAAGAATGTGACGATCAACGAACAGTTTTTCAACGGCCATTTTCCCGTCCGGCCGGTCATGCCGGGGGTCCTGATCATCGAGGCCATGGCGCAGGCGACCGGCCTGTTGGCCATGGAATCGCATCCGGAGAACGTCACGGAGAATACCCTCTATCTCTTCGTCGGCATCGACAAGGCGCGCTTCAAGCGGCCAGTGGAACCGGGTGATCAACTACATATCGAGGTGGTGCAAAAGAAGGTTCGTCGCGGCATTGGCCTGTTCTCATGCGAGGCGCGGGTCGATGGTGAGTTGGCGGCGAGTGCCGAGATCATGTGCGCCGCGAGGGAAACGTAGCCTTGATTCATCCCCAGGCATTGATCGATCCGCTGGCCGAACTCGATGAGGGGGTCTCCGTGGGGCCCTTCTCCATCATTGGCGAGGGGGTACAGATCGGGAAAGGCACTACCGTCGGGCCGCATGTGGTGATTAAAGGGCCTACCACCCTTGGCGAGGACAACCGCCTCTTCCAGTTTTCATCCATTGGTGAAGATCCCCAGGACATGAAATACGCCGGGGAAGAGACCCGCCTGGAGATCGGTGACCGCAATGTCATCCGTGAATATGCCACCATCAACCGCGGTACCGTGCAGGACCAGGGGGTGACCCGCATCGGCGACGATAACCTGCTCATGGCCTATATCCACGTCGCCCACGATTGCCAGATTGGCAACCATGTGATCATGGCCAACGCCGCCTCGCTCGGGGGGCATGTGAAGATCGACGACTGGGCGATCCTCGGCGGTTTCACCATCGTTCACCAGTTCTGTGCTGTCGGTGCGCACAGCTTCTCGGCGATGGGGTCGGTGGTTGCCAAGGACATCCCGCCCTATGTCACCGTCAGTGGTCATCCGGCGCGTCCCTATGCCATCAACGTCGAGGGCTTGAGGCGGCGCGGTTTCAGCAGTGACTCGATCCGACAAATCAAGCGTGCGTACAAGACGCTCTACAGGAAGAACCTCACGTTGGAAGAGGCCCTGGCCGAATTGGGCGCGATGGTGGCGGAGCACCCCGAGATCATGCCGTTTGTGGACTTTCTCAGTCACAACGAACGTTCTATCGTCCGCTGAACGGTCCCATGCTCAATGTCGGGATCGTGGCCAACGAACCGTCGGGTGACATGCTCGGGGCGGCTCTGATGCGCGAGATCCTTCGTCAGCGGCCGGAGACACGGTTCGAGGGTGTGGGGGGGCCACTCATGGAGGCCCAAGGGTGCCGTTCGCTGGCGCCCATGGAGCGGTTGACCGTCATGGGGCTGGCGGAGGTGCTGAAACACCTGCCTGAACTCCTCTCCATTCGTCGCCGTCTCAAGCGCCACTTTCTGGCGGCGCGGCCAGATGTTTTCATCGGCGTCGACGCCCCCGATTTCAATCTGGGCCTCGAAACCGACCTGAAGCGGGCAGGGATCCCCACCGTCCACTATGTCAGTCCCACCGTCTGGGCGTGGCGGCCCGGCCGGGTAAAGACAATCCGGGCGGCGGCGGACCGGGTGCTGAGTATCTTTCCCTTCGAGACGGCATTTCTGGAGCAACACGGGGTGGATGCGGTCTACGTGGGGCACCCGCTGGCCGATCGGATTCCGTTGCAGCCGGACCATGAGGCGGCCGTGCAGCGGCTGGGCATCGGCACGGACCATCCGCTCATCGCCCTGTTGCCAGGCAGCCGGAAGGGTGAGGTGGAGCGGCTGGCCGGCCCCTTCATCGGAGCGGCGCAGCGGGTGCTGCGGCAGCGTCCGGAGGTGCGTTTCGTGGCCCCCTTCATCAATGGCGCCACGCGCGCCCTGTTTGCCGCGGAACTTCAGCGGCAGGCCCCAGACCTGCCGGTGACGCTGATGGAGGGACAGACCCAGGACGCCATGCTGGCCGCCGAAATTCTTCTCACCGCCTCGGGCACGGCCACGCTCGAGGGATTGTTGCTCAAGCGCCCGATGGTAGTGGCCTACCGGCTTTCACCATTCACCCATGTCATCCTCGACCGTTTCAAACTGGTCAAGACGCCTCACATCGCCATGGCCAACCTGCTTGCGGGCGAGCGAATCGCGCCCGAGTTTGTGCAAGACGCGGCGACACCCGATGTCCTGGCCGGTGCCCTGCTTCGGTTGCTGGACGACCCTCATGGGCGCCGGGCGATTCAGCAACGGTATCAGGAGATCCATCGGCAACTGCGCCGGAACGCGGCGGAGCGCGCGGCGGAGACGGTGCTGAAACTGGTGCGGGAGCGGGTATGAAAGAGCGAATGATCGCGGGGGTCGACGAAGTGGGCCGCGGCCCGCTGGCGGGGGCCGTGGTGGCGGCGGCGGTGATCCTCGATCCCGGTCGGCCCATCGACGGTCTTGCCGACTCCAAGAAACTGTCGGAAAAAAGGCGGGAGGCGCTGGCCCGGTTGATCCAGGAGCGTGCGCTGGCCTGGGCATTGGGGCGGGCGGAAGTGGAGGAGATCGACCGCTTCAATATCCTCCAGGCCAGCCTGTTGGCAATGCGTCGCGCGGTGGAGGCATTGCCGGTACCGCCCGATCATGCCTTGATCGACGGTAATCGTTGTCCGCCGCTCGCCTGCACGGCGGAGGCGGTGATCGGGGGCGACGCCACCGTCCCGGCCATCAGCGCGGCCTCCATATTGGCCAAGGTGAGCCGTGACCGGGAGATGGTGATGCTGGAGGCGCGCTATCCCGGCTATGGGTTCGACCGGCACAAGGGGTATCCCACCCGCGTCCACCTGGAGGCGCTGGAGCGCCTGGGCGTCAGCGCGATTCACCGGCGGTCGTTCGCGCCGGTGAGACGTTGCCTCCAGAACGGAAAAGGGGGCCGTTGACCCGTTCGGTCCATCGCAGCGTGGATAGCGTTTGTCCCGATTGCGATCCGTCAATGCATCCGGTGAGTAGAAGGCGCAGAATGCGCCTTCAGTCCCCAAGACTGTAGACGGGCCAACCGTCTTTATCTCCTCTTTAGAATCTTTGACCGCCGCGTGTTGGCGGTCTTTTTTTGCACGGATGAAAAGCCGCGGAGAGTGGAATTGGTACTCCCTAGGGGACTCGAACCCCTGTTACCGGCGTGAGAGGCCAGCGTCCTAGACCACTAGACGAAGGGAGCATCTAAGGCTTGGGAGGTGGTATTATACCCATGCGCCGTCGCGGGACAAGCGCCATCGGGTCCTATTGGTGGAAATCTTGGAAAACGAAACACATATCACGCCCACGACCATCCCCAGGCCGGAGCACACCCTCTCTCGCGCTGACATCAGTGAAAACGCCCTGAAGGTGCTCTATCGCCTGAAACAGCACGGCTACCAGGCCTATCTGGTGGGCGGCAGCGTGCGTGACCTGCTGTTGGGGCGTGAGCCCAAGGATTTCGATGTCGCCACCGATGCCCGGCCGGAAGAAGTGCGGGAGGTGTTTCGTAACTGCCGGCTGATCGGTCGGCGCTTTCGGCTGGCGCATGTGCATTTCGGCCGCGAGATCATCGAGGTGGCCACCTTCCGTGGCCGCGCCGCAGAAGAGGCCGGTGACCGTCTGATGGAAAACGGCATGATCCTCCGCGACAACGTCTATGGCACGCTGGAAGAGGATGCCCTCCGGCGTGACTTCACGGTCAACGCGCTGTACTACAACATCGCCGATTTCTCGGTGGTGGATTACGCTGGCGGGATGGCCGATCTGCGCCGCGGCCATTTACGGCTGCTGGGCGAGCCGGAGCAGCGCTACCGCGAGGACCCCGTGCGCATGCTGCGCGCGGTGCGTTTTGCCGCCAAACTCGGGTTCACCATCGACCCCGCCTGCGAGCAGGCGCTTTTCCAGATGGGTGACCTGTTGCAAGCGGTGCCCGCTGCCCGACTGTTTGAGGAGGTGCTCAAGCTGTTTATGGCCGGCACGGCGGTGAATGCCTTCGAAAAACTGCGTCACTACGGGTTGTTTGCCCACCTTTTTCCCGCCACGGAAGCTGCTCTGGCGCGCGAGGAGGGGGCGTTCCCCATCACCTTCGTCACGCGCGGGCTGCATAATACCGACGTGCGCATCGAAGAGGGGAAGCCGGTGACGCCGGCGTTTCTGTTTGCAGTACTGTTGTGGGAACCGGTGCGGCTGCGGGCGCGCGAACTGGAGGCCGAGGGGATTGCGCCATTTCCTGCCATGCAGCAGGCGGGCGCCGAGATCGTCATCGCCCAGCAGGGTGTGGTGGCCTTGCCAAAACGTTTTTCCCTCCCCATGCGCGAGATCTGGAACCTGCAACACCGTTTCACCCAACGTGCGGGCAAACGGCCACACCGCCTGCTGGGTCATCCCCGCTTCCGCGCCGCCTACGATTTCTTGTTGTTGCGCGCCGAGGCGGGCGAGGCGGATCGGGAACTGGCCGAGTGGTGGACCGCCTTTGAGGCGGAACACGCGCCCAAGCAGGAGGGGGGGCAACCTGCGCCGGTCAGCCGCAGGCGCAGACCCCGCCGCCGCCGGCCAAGACGGAAAAAGCCATCGTGATGCGGCAGCGGCGTTCGGCGCCGGTGGCCACCTACATTGCCCTCGGCAGCAATCTGGAGGGCCCGGTCGGCCAACTGGAACGGGGGGTCAGGGCGCTGGGGGCGTTGCCTGACAGCGTGGTGAGGCGCGTCTCCCGGTTCTACCGCACTGAACCGGTGGGGCCGCCCGGCCAGCCCGACTACATCAACGCCGTGGTGGGGTTGGAGACCCGGCTGCGGCCCTTGGCCTTGCTGGATGCGATGCAGCGTATCGAGCGGACCCAGGGCCGGGTGCGACGCGAGCGTTGGGGACCGCGTACCCTGGATCTGGACCTGCTGCTCTATGGCGACGAGGAGATCGACTCCCCCCGTCTCCAGGTGCCGCATCCACGCATGCACGAACGCCTCTTTGTCCTGCGGCCGTTGGCGGATATCGTAGCTGCGGATTTCGTGATCCCCGGCCGGGGACGGCTGGAGGCGCAGCTCGCTGCCTGCCCGCGGACGGGGGTCGAACGCATTGACAATCCGGTATGAACCCGGGGCGTCGTCAGGGCGGGCCATTGGAGATCGCGGATTTTGACGCAAGGCGTGGGTGGCGGGTCCGCCGGGACGCGTTTTGATGTGTGCTGGATGGAGGTGCCCGGTGCTTCCCAGGAATGCTGAACCGTAAGGCGGAGAACCCTATGAGGGAGAAGAGAATCAGTGTCGTCGATCTGGCGCGAATGAAGACCGAGGGCGAGAAGATCGCCGTTCTCACCGCCTATGACGCCACCTTTGCCCGGGTGTTGGAAACGGCCGGCGTCGAGGTGCTGTTGGTGGGCGACTCCCTCGGCATGGTGGTGCAGGGGCAGGCCACCACGCTGCCGGTGAGCGTGGACGACATGGTTTACCATACCGCGGCCGTGGTGCGGGGCAGCCGCCGCGCGCTGGTGGTGGCGGACATGCCCTTTCTGAGTTGCGCCACGCCAGCCATGGCGCTGGAAGCGGCGGGTCGGCTGATGCAGCGAGGGGGCGCCCAGATGGTGAAGCTGGAGGGCGGCCGGCGGCGATTGGAAGTCGTGGAGGCGCTGGTCGCGGAGGGCATCCCCGTCTGTGGCCATCTCGGGCTGCTGCCGCAGTCGGTCCACAAGTTGGGCGGTTACCGCGTACAGGGACGGGGGGCAGAGGAGGCCGGGCGTCTGGTCGCCGATGCCGAGGCGTTGCAGGCGGCGGGGGCCGATATGCTGGTGTTGGAGTGCGTCCCCTCGGCGTTGGCGGAACGGGTGAGCCGGGCGTTGCGGATCCCCGTGATCGGCATCGGCGCGGGCGTGGGGTGCGACGGGCAGGTGCTGGTGCTTTACGATATGCTCGGCATGGGGCCGGAGAATCCGCCCCGCTTTATCGAGGATTTCCTTGTTGGGCAGGGGAGCGTCGCCGCTGCGGTGAAACAGTATGTCCGCGAGGTGAAGGCGGGGCGTTTCCCCGGTCCCGAACACGGTTTCGAGTAGCCCTTATGGAACAGATCAGCGACACCCCGGCACTGCGCAGCCGTATCGCGGAATGGCGCGGGGCGGGCGAGCGCATCGCCTTTGTTCCCACCATGGGTAATCTGCATGCGGGGCATCTGCGGCTGGTGCAGCGGGGCCGAGAACTCGCGCCGCGCTGCGTGGTGAGTATCTTCGTCAACCCCCTCCAGTTCGGGGAGGGCGAGGACTTCGGCGCCTATCCGCGCACCTTGGCGGCGGATGCCGAGGCGCTTCGGCAGGCGGGGGCGGATCTGCTCTACACGCCCACCGTGGAGGGGCTCTATCCCCGTGGCCAGGCGGCGCAAACGCGGGTGGAGGTGCCTGGCCTTTCCGACATCCTCTGCGGCGCCAGCCGCCCCGGCCACTTCGTGGGGGTGGCGACGGTGGTGTGCAAACTGTTCAACCTGGTACAGCCGGATGTGGCAGTATTCGGTGAGAAGGACTATCAGCAACTGCTGGTGATCCGCCGCATGACCGAGGATCTCTGTCTGCCAGTGGAGATCGTCGGTGTCGAGACGGTGCGTGAGCCCGATGGTCTGGCCCTCAGTTCCCGCAATGGTTACCTGACCGCCGATGAACGCCGCGCCGCGCCGCGGCTTTATCAGGTGCTTCGAGAGGTGGCCGAGGGGCTGGAGCGCGGTGCGCCGATCTCGCAACTGGAGTCCTCGGGCAAGGCGGCCCTCGAAGCGGCCGGGCTGGCGCCCGATTACCTCACCGTCCGGCGCGCCAGTGATCTGGCAACGCCCGCATCGGGGGACGAAGCACTGGTGGTGCTCGGCGCGGCCTGGCTCGGCAAGGCTCGCCTCATCGACAATCTTCAGGTCCGGCGCACTTGCTGAATGCCCTGGGTTGGGGATGACTAAGAATACGGGAGCATCCGCTTATAAAAATGTAATAAACACATAACGTTATGTTATTAACTTAATGTATTACATTAAGTATTATTCTGTTGGTTTGCCGCCGCGAGGGGGGTTTGCGATAATAGGTACTCCGCATTTGCCGGAGACGTAACCTATGCAGATTACATTGCTGAAGTGCAAGTTGCATCGCGCCTGCGTGACCCACGCTGAGGTGGATTACGAGGGTTCGTGTGCGATTGACAGTGATTTGCTGGCGCGGGCGGGTATCCGCGAATACGAACAGATTCAGATCTACAACGTCACCAACGGCGAGCGCTTTACCACCTACGCCATCCGTGCAGAGGCGGGTTCGCGCATCATCTCCGTCAATGGGGCGGCGGCGCACAAGGCGGCACCCGGCGATCGGGTGATCATCTGCAGCTACGCCTCGATGCCGGAGGCGGAGGCCGACCGTTTCAAGCCCACCCTGGTCTATCTCGATCGCCACAACCAGGTGATTCGCAGCGGTGACACCATCCCGGTCCAGGTGGCCTGACCCTCTCCGGTTTCGTTCGGTCCAGCCGTCGGTCAGCCCATCACCAGCGGATTGGGCATCGGGTTGGCGATGGCGCGTCGGTAGAGCTCCACGTAGTGCCCGGCGCTGCGGTTCCAGCTGAAGTCCTGCCGCATGCCGTTCTTCATCACCTTGCCCCATTCCTCCGGCCGCTCCCGGTACAGGAGCGCGGCCCG
>JALSTP010000204.1 GCA_026983675.1 Sedimenticola sp. | reverse complement strand
CATCGCCGCTGTAGCCACCCTACAGCAAGATGGGGCAACGCAGTCTGCGGGCCGGCACGCCACGGCCTGTCTTTGAATATCATAGGGTTAGGGGCTTCAGGCAGGCGCCGGACCTGCGTTCCAGCGCTTGGCAAGGGAATGACCCTTGCCTGCGCACTGCGCCTTGTTCCGGCGCCTGCCTGAAGCCCTGAATGCGATATATATTGTTGCCGGGTTAATAATAATCCGAAGCCACCGGCTTTAGCCGGTGGAGTATTCACCCACGAATGAACGCGAATAGACACGAATTGATCTTGGTGAATGAGGCACATCAGATGGCGGGTTGCGCGATGGACGTATTGAATACGCTTGGTCACGGCGAGTTGGAAAAGCCTTGTGAGAATGCGCGGGTGATGGAGTTTGGCTTGCACGGGATTCCGTTTCGGCAACAGCCGCGATACAGCGTGGAATACAAGTCGGCCAAGGTTGGGGAATATGTGTCAGATCTGATCTTTTTTTGCCTGGATCAATATCCTGAAACGCGGGCTTATCACCCGTTTGTCAAGTTCCGGTAGATCATATGCCCATCTATTGAACGCCCCCCTTGCCGTCCCGGTTTTCGCCAGGACGGCATAGGGTTCGGGGTTTCGACGAAGAGGGGGTTATCCCTCTGCGCTGTGGTGCTTGCAGGTCTTGATGCCGAAAGGCGCATATAGCGGACACCAGCCGATCAGGCCCGTGCCGAGGGGGATCAGGCCGATGGCGCCCCACCAGTTCTGGGCGTAGAGGCCCCAGCCGATGATGACCAGTCCCACGATGATACGAAGTGCTCTGTCGATTCCACCTACGTTTTGTGCCATGTCAGCCTCCTGTGAATGGTAGGGTTTTGATCGATAGGGTGAAGCCTGCCGGCCACCCGTTGATGGAAAGCATAGAGGGATCTGCGCCGTTTGTCTGTGATAATGTCACAGTGGTTCACTGGGTTTTTGTCCATTCAGGAGGCGAGGCTCTTGCGTTGGAGGGCGTTGGCGTCGGTGATGGTTACGGTACCCCGCGCGACCTCGATGATTCCCTCGCTTTCGAATTCCTTGAGGATGCGGCTGACCACCTCACGGGAGGTGCCAAGGTCGGAGGCGATGGCCTGGTGGGTGGTCTTGATGGGGGTGGCGCCGAGGCGTTTTGACAGATAGGCGGCGATGCGCCGATCGACGCGGCGAAATACCACTTCTTCGACCACGCTGATGATGTCTGTCAGGCGGTGGGTGACCAGGCCGAAGATGTAGTCACGCCAGAGGGCGGATTCCGCCATCCAGCGCTGGACTTCGGCAGTGGGGATCAGGGCGCCGGTGACGGGCGCCTCGCACACGGCGAAGGCGGGAAAGGGGGCGTGGCTGAGGATGCAGGAGGCGGTCAGGATGCAGCTCTCGCCCGGTTCCACCCGGTAGAGCGTGATCTCGCGACCGTTTTCCCCCAGCTTGTAGACGCGCGCCGTGCCTTCGAGCACCAGTGCGAGGTGTGTGCATTCCGCGCCTTCGCGGCAGATGTGTTCTCCCTTGTCGAGGCGGGCAAGCACGGCGGTGCGCATGAACCGGTCACGAAACCCGTTGGTGTCGTTTTGCAGAAAGGGGAAGGTCTGTTCCAGACGGGTCTTGACGTGGGACGCGTTGATCATGGGGGCGGGCCTTACAGCATTTTCGTGGCGAAATCCGCCAGTCTGGAGCGTTCGCCCCGGCGTAAGGTGATATGCCCGCTGTGCGCCCAGTGCTTGAAGTGGTCCACTGCATAGGTGAGGCCGGAGCTGGTTTCGGTGAGATACGGGGTGTCGATCTGAGCAATGTTGCCGATGCAGATCACCTTGGTCCCCGGGCCGGCGCGGGTGATCAGTGTTTTCATCTGCTTGGGGGTGAGGTTCTGGGCCTCGTCGAGGATGATGTATTTGTTGAGGAAGGTGCGTCCCCGCATGAAGTTGAGCGAGTGGATGCGGATGCGCGAGCGTAACAGGTCATCGGTGGCGGCACGTGCCCATTCGCCTCCCTCGCTTCGGGTCAATACTTCGAGGTTGTCCATCAATGCGCCCATCCAAGGGGTCATCTTCTCCTCTTCCGTGCCGGGCAGGAAGCCGATGTCTTCGCCCACCGGCACGGTGATGCGGGTCATTACGATCTCGCCATAACGTTTGTCCTCAAGGGTTTGTTGCAGCCCGGCGGCGAGGGTCAGCAGGGTCTTCCCGGTGCCGGCCGTGCCGAGCAGGGAAACGAAATCGATTTCCGGGTCCAGCAACATGTTAAGGGCGAAGTTCTGCTCGCGGTTGAGAGCGCTGATACCCCATACCGCGTGTTTTGGGTCACGGTAGTCCTTTGCCATCTCGATGACCGCCGTGTCGCCCTCGATGCTGCGCACCAGGGCCTCAAAACCCTCGTCGCCGGGCATGAAGAGACACTGGGCAGGATACCAGTTGCGAACCTCCGGTCCCTTGAGGCGATAGAAGGTGCGGCCTTCTTCCTGCCAGGATTCGAGGGTCTTGCTGTGTTGATCCCAAAAATCGGGGGGCAGTTCGGCCGCGCCGCTGTAGAGCAGGCTGAGATCGTCGATCACGCTGTCGTTGGCGTAGTCCTCCGCATGGATACCGATTACGGCGGCCTTGATACGGAGGTTGATGTCCTTGGAGACGAGGGTCAGCGCCCGCTCGGGAAACTCCTCTTGCAACGCCAGGGCGACGCCCAGGATGTTGTTGTCTGCTGTGTTGCCCGGCAGGCTGTCGGGCAACAGATTGGGTAGATGGCGGGTCTGGAAGAAGAGCCGGCCAAGCTGGGCGGGGGGTGTGTTCCCGTCTTCCAATATGGGCCGGATCGGCAGGCCATGATCGATCTCTTGTTTGTTGGCGCCGCGCATCAATTGATCCAGAAACCGGCTCGCCTGGCGCACGTTGCGCGCCACTTCGGAAAGCCCCTTTTTTCCCCTGTCCAGCTCCTCCAGCACCACCATGGGAATGAAGATGTCATGCTCATGGAAACGGAAGATGGCGGTGGGGTCGTGCATCAGCACGTTGGTGTCGAGGACGAAGAGCCGCGAATGCGTGTTGTGGGGCATGAGCGGTGCGCGTCAAAGGGACTTTTTCAGCGCCTTCACGGCGTCGAGCACTTCATCCACGTGCCCTTTCACCTTCACCTTGCGCCATGCTTTCCGCAATACCCCTTCGGGGTCGATGAGGAAAGTGCTGCGCTCGATGCCGCGCACCTTGCGGCCGTACATGTTTTTCATCTTGATGACGTCGAAGGCTGTGCACAGTTTCTCTTCGGTGTCGGAGATGAGGTCGAAGGGGAAGCCGTTCTTTGCCTTGAAGTTCTCTTGCGCCTTGATGCTGTCTCTCGATGCCCCGAGGATGACCGCCGACTGACGGCGAAACTTGTTGATAGCGTCGCGGAAATCCTTGCCCTCCTGGGTGCACCCGGGGGTGCTGGCCTTGGGATAGAAGAAGAGCACTACAATCTTGCCGCGGTAGTCGGAAAGTTTGAGGGTTTTGTCGCCGGTGGCCGGCAATTCGATATCCGGGACGGTATCGCCGATTTCAATGGTTGCCATGGGTTACCTCCATCAGCCCTTGATCGGTTCCAGCACTGCATCGAGATTGAGGGCGTCGCAGTAGTCGAGAAACTCTTCGCGCAGCGCCGCCATGTGGATGCCCGCCGGGATGCCCACCGTCATGTGGACAGAAAACATGGGGGTGCCAGTATGCGCGGCGGCGTATGAGCTGGTGACCATATCCTCGATATTGATATCCCGTTCCGAGAAAAAAGAGGCCAGGGTGTTGACGATTCCGGGATGATCCATCGAGACGACCTCCACCATATAGGGCAGCAGGGGAGTGTCGGCGGATCGATCCTGTGTGCGTTTGGCGATGATGGTCATGCCGAGCGCATCTTCGAGCTCCGGGATGGCGTTTTCCAACTTGGCCAACGCATTCCACGGGCCTTCGACCATCAACAGAGCCGCAAACTCACCGCCAAGCACGGTCATACGGCTGTCGACGATGTTGCCACCGTACTCCAGAATGGATTTCGACAAGGTGTTGACGATGCCCGGCCGGTCTCCGCCAAGTGCGGAGATGACGAGATAGGTCTTTTTTGTATCCATGCGCGCCTCACGGTTGGAACCTGTGCGGACAGCAGCGCCTTGCGGCCGACTGTAATCCCCGACGGTGATGTCCCTTTCTAGCGGAATTCCCGATGGGGGGCAAGTTCAATCGGTTCGGCCACCACGAGCGCGCCCGTGGTGGCCGGGGGTGGCGTCGATGGGGACCGGGTCAACAGGCATGAGGAACACGGCCAACACGGGAGCAGGCTGAACTTGTCACCTTTACGGGTGGCGCGCTACCATAACGAATTGACTTCAGGGCCTGTCTCATCATCGATCGAGGCGGCTATACGCAAATCCCGCAGACGGGGCAGGAGCCAGACATAATGATCCGTGGCAGCATGGTGGCGCTTATCACGCCCATGGACGAGCAGGGCAATGTGGATGAAGCCGCGTTGCGTCGGCTGGTCGACTTCCATGTGGAACAGGGGACCGATGCCATCGTTTCGGTGGGTACGACCGGCGAATCGGCGACCCTCGACGAGGATGAGCATTGCCGGGTGATTCGCCAGACCGTCGAGATGGCGGCGGGGCGTCTTCCGGTCATTGGCGGAACCGGCGCCAATTCCACCACCGAGGCGATCCGCCTGACCCGCTGCGCCAAGGACGCGGGTGTGGACGCCTGTCTGCTGGTGACCCCTTATTACAACAAGCCGACCCAGGAAGGCCTCTATCTGCACCACAAGGCGGTGGCCGAGGCGGTCGATATTCCCCAGATTCTGTACAATGTGCCGGGCCGTACTGCGTGCGACATGTTGCCGGAGACCACGGCGAGGTTGTCGGAGGTGCCCAACATCGTCGGCATCAAGGACGCCACCGGAGACCTCGACCGTTTGCCCCGGTTGCGGGAGTTATGCGGCGAGGCATTCGCGCTGTACAGCGGTGACGATGCCACGGGTTGCGAGTTCATGCTGCGTGGAGGCGATGGCGTCATCTCGGTGACGGCGAACGTGGCGCCGCGGCTGATGAGCGAGATGTGCAAGGCGGCGTTGGGTGCGGACCGGCGGCACGCGGAAGAGATCGATGCGCGGTTGCGCGGTCTTCACGAAGCGCTCTTTGTCGAGTCCAACCCCATCCCGGTGAAGTGGGCCGTCGCGGAAATGGGGCTGTGTGGCAAGGGTATCCGGTTGCCCCTGACCTGGCTTTCGGACGCGGCGAAGGCGGAAGTGAGAGAGGCTATGCGGCAGGCCGGCGTGTTGTGAGAGCATCCATCCCCCTGGGTCCAGCAGTTCGGCAGTTCCAGCAATCCCGGCCCCGGCCGGCGACGCGGTGAATAGACTATATGAGTAAAAACAGACTTTGGCTTCTCTCCTCGATGGCCTTCATTCTGCTGCTCGGTGGATGTGGCAGCGCCGATATCCTGCCGGATCAGCGGGTGGCCTATAAAAAGCAGAAACAGGCGGAGGAGAATCTGGAGGTTCCCCCCGATCTCACTCGTGTCAGTGAGAAGGGATCGCTGGAGATCCCGGGCCCCGAGACGGGCGGGGAGTCTGCCACCTATACGGAGTATATGCAGGGGCGGGAACGGAGCGGAATAGCGGCCGCTGCAGGTCGTCATGCCGCCGTCTTGCCCAAGATCGAAAACGTCACGTTGCACAAGGATGGCGGGCAGCGCTGGTTGGAGATCCAGGCGCCGCCGGAGCAGGTGTGGCCGAAGATCGTCGCTTTCTGGCGCAAGAATGGCATCCTCCTGACCGAGCAGAACCCCGACGTGGGCATCATGCGCACGGACTGGATCGAGAATCGCGCCGACATCAAGAGCGACTTCATCACCAACGCATTGCGTAAGGTGGTGGATGGCCTCTATTCGGCGGCCAGTCGGGATCAGTACCGCATCCGCCTGGAGCGCGGCGAGAAACCGGGAACCACGGAACTCTATCTGACCCACCTGGGGATGCAGGAAAAGGTGGTGACGGACCGAACTAACGGAGAGGCGGAGGGTACGGTCTGGGAACCCCGCCCGAGTGATCCGGAACTGGAAGCCGAGATGCTGCGCCGTATCATGGTCTACCTGGGCGCTTCCGAGGAAAAGGCCCGGCAGGCGATGGCCACAAAGAAGCAGGAAGCGACGCCCCGCTCGCAACTGATCAAGAGCGATCGCGAAACGGCATTAATGATCAATGAGGATTTTCCGCGCGCCTGGCGGCGCACCGGTGCGGCGCTGGACCGCGTTGGGTTTGCGGTGGAGGATCGCGATCGCTCCGCCGGCGTCTATTATGTGCGCTATCACGATCCGTTGGCGGAGAAGGGAAAGAAGAAGGGGTTTTTCTCCCGGCTGTGGGGATCGGACAAGGACATCGATACCGAAAGCCGGTTCCAGGTCAAACTGATGGAACAGGACGACGGCAGGACTCAGGTGGTGGTGCTGAACGAAAAGGGGGAGCGTATCAACACGCCCACCGCGAAGCGCATCCTGACCCTGTTGCACGAGAAGATTCGCTAGGGGGCTGTCCGTCAGCCCCATGCGTTTCACCTCTCTCGGCAGCGGCAGCCGCGGCAACGCCTTACTGGTCGAAGCGGGGGATGTGCGTGTCCTGGTGGACTGCGGATTCCCGGCCCGCGAGATCGAGCGCCGGCTGGTGGGGAAGGGCGTCGATCCCGCGACCCTTGACGCGCTGCTCGTGACCCATGAGCACGGTGACCACAGCCGGGGCGTTGGCGCCCTGGCCCGCCGCTATCGCCTGCCGGTGTGGATGACGGCCGGAACCTGGTCCCAGAAGGCATGGGGCGATCTGCCCGATCTTCACCTCTTCACCTGTCATGACCGAGGCTTCCGCATCGCCGGTCTGGCCGTCGAACCCTATCCGGTGCCGCATGACGCCCGCGAACCCTGTCAGTACATCTTTCGCCATGCC
>JALSTP010000203.1 GCA_026983675.1 Sedimenticola sp. | reverse complement strand
AGCGCATCCAGACCGCCCGCGCCCGCCTGGACAACCCCAACAAACCCATCGGCGTATTCCTGCTCGCCGGCCCATCGGGTGTGGGCAAGACCGAAACCGCCCTGGCCCTGGCCGAGGCCCTCTACGGGGGCGAGGAGAACCTCATCACCATCAACATGAGCGAGTTCCAGGAGGCACATACCGTCTCCACCCTCAAGGGCGCGCCCCCCGGTTATGTCGGCTACGGCGAGGGAGGTATTCTCACCGAGGCGGTGCGCCGCCGGCCCTACAGCGTGGTGCTGCTCGACGAGATCGAAAAGGCCCATCCCGACGTCCATGAGATCTTCTTCCAGGTCTTCGACAAGGGCTGGATGGAGGACGCCGAGGGCCGCTACATCGATTTCCGCAACACCGTGATCCTGCTGACCACCAACGCGGGCACCGAGCGCATCATGGCCCTGTGCCAGGATCCGGAACTGATGCCGGAGCCGGACGCCGTCGCCAAGGCCCTGAGAGAGCCCCTCCTCAAGGTCTTCCCCCCGGCCCTGCTGGGGCGCCTCGTGGTGATCCCTTACTACCCGCTGCGCGACGAGTTGCTGCGCGACATCATCCGGCTCCAGCTCTCGCGCATCCAGAAACGCATCGAGGAGAACCACGGCGTGAGCCTGGAGTACGACGATGCCGTGGTGGACCTGGTGCTGTCCCGCTGTCATGAGGTGGAAAGCGGGGCACGCATGATCGATGCCATCCTCTCCAACACCCTGCTTGCGGAACTCAGTCGCCTGTTCCTGGAACGGCTGATGGAGGGGTTACCCCCGGTCCCGGTGCGCGTGGGTGTCCAAGACGAACAGTTTGTCTATACAAATAAGGGCTCATAAGTGTGTTTATCGATTACTCATACTGCTTTGAAACTTGATCTTCGGGAGGTCGTGCCATGACGATTTACTACCGAACCGATAGCGATGGCGTAGTCCATCAGGTTTGGGCTCAACGCCAAGCGGCCTCCTGTGCCGTCGCCAGTATCTGGATGGCCAGGAATAAAGCCAAACGCATGACATTTGCGGAGACCGAATGGGCATTGGCATGGCGCCTTTACCATAAAGTTGTGAAGGGATATATGTTTGCTCCCTCTCCGTCAGCCCCCATGACGTTCGACCCCGGTGCTCACCAGCCGAACCAACAAACGATGGGAAACATGTTCTCTCGTTTTGGAACCTTTATGGGCCAAGTCGCCCAACTGTTGCGGACCGATGGCCTTCGAGTAACAACCACCCCCTGGTCTCCGGGAATCAAATTACTGTCACATGCCATATCCGATACGACTCCGGCAATTGTATTGTTAGGCTGGTACAGGGGAGCACACCGAGAGGCGGGTCATTTTATCGTAGCAGCCAGAAGGACTCAATCCGGGAAAATAGTTTACTTGGATCCATGGGGCGGAGTATTGAGAGAACTTGGTGTTGGACCAAGCTATCCCCCCAACGGACGATTCGAGCAAATTGCATATATCTCAGCATGACCTGCAATGATCTCGATTACAAGCTGGGCATGGCGTTCTCTGGCACAGCAGCCTACATGGTGATTATCAAGGGGAATAATAATGGTGACTCAACCCACTCAAAACGACCGGCCGGCCGCCCTGGAGACCCCGTTGGGGCCGGACCGGTTGCTACTGTCCGCGGCCACCATCCGGGAGGCGCTGAGCGAGCCGTTCAGCATGGAAATCACCGCCTACAGTCTGGATCCGGCGCTGGATTTCGAATCACTGCTGGGCCAGGCGGTTTCGGTGCGAATCGCGCTGCCCGATGGCGGCCAGCGGGTCTTCCACGGACACGTCTTCGAGATCTCGCAGCAGGAACCGGAAGGCGACTTCAATACATACACGCTCACCGTGCGGCCGTGGCTGTGGTTCCTAACCCGCACTTCCGACTGCCGCATCTTCCAGAACAAGACGATTCCAGAAATCGTCGAGGCGGTCTTCCGCGAGCATGGATTCTCCGATTTCGAGGAGCGGTTGAACGACGACTACGAGCCGTGGGAGTACTGCGCCCAGTACCGGGAGACGGACTTCAATTTTGTGAATCGGCTCCTGGAACAGGAAGGGATCTACTATTTCTTTCGTCACGAACACGACCGCCACGTCCTGGTCCTGGCCGATGCGCCGAGCTCGCACGAGGCGATCCCGGGAGCCGAGCGGCTGCGCTACCAGGTCGCCAAGGGCGCCTACCTGGACGAGCCCCACGTCTACCGCTGGGACCTCCACAAGAGCCTGCAATCGGGCGCCGTGGTGCTCAACGACTACGACTTCCGCAAGCCCCGGGCCGATCTCAAGGCCACGGTCCGGCAGCCCCGGTCACATGCCGGCGCGGACTACGAGATCTATGACTATCCCGGTGAATACACCGACCCCGGCCGGGGGGATTTCTATGCCCGCACCCGCATGGAGGCCCTGTCCAGTCACTACGAGCGCATGGAAGGGGCCAGCGATTGCGCCGCCCTGTACACTGGGGGGCTCTTCGCCCTGGAAGACCACCCGCGCCGGGACCAGAACCGCCGTTATCTATTGTTGGAGGTGCACCATCAGATCACGCAGGGGGGGTACCGCTCCGAGGAGGTCGTGTTCGAGTACGGGAATCATTTCACGGTCATCGACGCCGAGACGCCGTTCCGGCCCGATCCGCGCACCCCGAAACCCATGATCCGCGGCCCGCAGACCGCCCTCGTCGTGGGGCCGGCCGGGGAGGAAATCCATACCGACGAATACGGCCGTGTCAAACTCCAGTTCCACTGGGACCGCTACGGCAAGCGGGATGAGAACAGCTCGTGCTGGGTCCGGGTCGCCCAGGTGTGGGCCGGCAAGAACTGGGGCGGTATCCACATTCCCCGCATCGGCCAGGAAGTGATCGTCGAGTTCCTCGAAGGCGACCCCGACCAACCCATCATCACCGGCCGCGTCTACAATGCCGAACAGATGCCGCCCTACGATCTGCCGGCCCACAAGACCCGCAGCGGCATCAAGTCGCGCAGCAGCAAGGGCGGCTCGCCGGCCAACTTCAACGAAATTCGCTTCGAAGACAAGAAAGGCCAGGAAGAAATTCTGATCCACGCCGAGCGGAACCATCGCATCGAGGTAGAGAAAGACGAGTCCCATTGGGTCGGTGGTGATCGCGAAAAGACCATCGACGGCGACGAGACCACCACGGTGAAAGGCGACCGCAATGAAACCGTGAAAAAGAATGAGTCCGTGGTGATCGAACAGACGCGCACTACGGAAGTGACACTCACCCACACCTTCAGGGTGGGCACCGACGAGACCTATGAAATCTATGGGAACCGAAACACTACCGTGGGTGCGATGGACACCCATGAGGTGTACGGTGGGCGCAAGGAAACGATCCATACGCTATGGAATCAAACCATCAACGGCCCCTGGGGCCAGACCATCAACGGCGCCTGGACCCAGAACATCCACGGCCCCTGGAGCCAAACCGTCAACGGATCGGTCGCATTGAACGCAACAGGCCCCTTCCAAATTTCGGCACCTGGTGGGGTAAAAATTGTCGACTCCAGTGCGACATGGCTCGAGTCGGTATTCAGACACTTCACGTCCTTTGATTACGGAGTCACTGGAATGAAACTGGAAAGCACGATTTCCAAGCTGGAACACACCGGCATGGTTGCGTCTAAAACGAACCTTACTCTGGACTCCCCCACAACGAAGGTCCAGAAGGCCGTTGTCTTGGAGGCCCTGAGCAGCACCACCGGCCTTGAAATGGATACGCTCAAGATCCTCCTGTAGCCCCTTTGCGTCACGTCAAACCCCAGAACGCCGCGGTGCTGACCCGGCCCTACGAGACCGGGGGGCGGTTCCATCTGGGCGTCTCCGTGCTCCTGTTCACGACCCTGGAGACCCCCGCCCGCCTGCTCACGGAACCGGTGTTGTGGGCCTTCTGGGCGGAACAGCCCGAGTCGGAGGAACCGCTGGAGGAGGGCATTCCGCGCGCCCAGGCGGAGTACCTGGTGGGGGCCGAGGCACACCCGACGGATCCGGCGCGCGGGGGCTGCCGCGTGGTGGCCGAGGTGGGCGCCCTGCGCAAGGAGCTCGTGGTCTGGGGGGAGCGGACCTGGGCCGGGGGGCGCATCTCTCCCCCGGCCCCCCTTCAAGCGCTGCGCCTGGACTGGTCGCTCGCCTACGGCGGGGCGGAGTATCCGGAGAACCCGGCCGGGCGTGGGCATGTGGTCGCGCCCGGTGCGGATCGCATTCCGCTGCCGCAGGTGGAATACCCCGATGCCCCCTGGGTGCGGCCCGCGGAGGCGGTGCGCCCCGCCGGATTCGGTCCACTGGGAATCCTGCATCCACGGCGCCAGGTCCATCGCGGCAGCTATGACCAGCGCTGGTTCGAGGAACACTATCCGGGATTCCCCCCAGATCTCGACTGGCGGTTTTTCAACCGTGCCCCGGAGGACCAACGTCAACCCCGCGCCTTCCGGGGAGACGAGCCCTACCGTTTCGTCCACCTCCATCCCGAACGGCCCGAGTTGCGGGGTGAGCTGCCCGGGCTCGCGGTGCGAGTGTTCGCCACCCGCGAGGGGCGGGACCGCTCGTTCGAAGAGCTGGAGATGGTGCTGCGCGCGCTGTGGTTCTTTCCGCACCGGGAACGGTTGATCCAGGTGTTCCAGGGCAGCCTGCCGATCACCGAAGACGACGCCTCGGACATCGCACACCTGCTCACGGCCGTGGAACGCCTGGGCCGGCGCCGCCCCAGACGGCATTACCAGCAGGTCCGCGACAAACGTCTGGACCGTGACCGGGGCCTGCTGGAGGCCCTACGCGAGGAAGACCTCGTCCCTGCGGAGCTCGCCGTCCCGCTGTTCGATCCCAACGCCGCGGCCGAACCCGACATCGGATTCCAACGCATGCAGGCCCGGGCGAGGCAGGAGCGGGAGGCGGCCCGTGGCCTGGTGGCCGAGCACGGCCTGGATCTCGAGCGCCACGCCCCGCCGCTGGATGCGCCTCCAGCCGAGCCACCCCGGACCCTGGACGAACTTCAGGCGCTGATGGAGAAGATGGACCACCAGATGCAAACGGCGCTTCAGGCGGCACGGGAAGAAAAGGCGCGCCTCCTGGAGGAAGCCGCCGATCTGCTGGCCAAGGAACCGGGCTTCGACCGGGAGCAGTGGCTCGCCCAGATGAAGGGCGCGGTCGGAATGCCGCCGCCGGAGCCCGCCTCCGGGCCCCTGATCGAGATGCTGCGCGCCCAGATGGAGGCCCAGCCCCCGGAAAGCCCCGCCCGAGGGGAGCTGGCCCGTTTGCTGGAGGACCGCGAGCGGCTTGCCCACTGGCAACGCGGCGACCGGCTCCAGGCCGAGGGTTATCGGGCCACCTCCCACAGCATGCCCCCGCCTCCCACCCGCAGCCCGGAGAAATCGGCCGCCCTGCGCGAGACGTTGAAGGAGCGGCTCGCGCGGGGCGAATCGCTGGCCGGCATGGATCTCTCGGGCGCGGATCTCGCCGGCATGCGGCTCGATGGGGCCGATCTGCGCGAGGCGTTTCTCAACGGAGCGGATCTCAGCGCCGCACGCCTGCATCAAGCCAATCTCGAGGGCGCCACGCTCGCCCACTGCCGGCTCATCGGCACCCAACTGAGCGGTGCACGGCTCCAGGGTGCCAATCTCGGTCGCAGCCGCATCGAGGGGGCCGACCTCTCCGAGGCGGATCTGAGCGACACCGTATTCGACGGCGCCTGGATCCGCCATGCCAGGATGTGCCGCGCGCGGCTGGACGATAGCCGTTGGATGGACGTGGAACTCCATCGGGTCGATCTCTCGGGCAGCACCTCTCGGACCATGCTCGTCTTCCTGCGCCTTGATCTGGGTGCGTGCCGGCTGGCCGAGGTCCAGTGGGCGCAGGTGGTCTTCCTGGAGTGCGTCTTGCGCGGAGCCACGCTGGCCGGTGCGCGGCTGGAGAAGGCCGTGTTCCAATCCGTGGACCTTCAGGAGGCCGACCTGCGCGGGCTCGTGGTCGAAAACGGCTGTTTCGTGGCGGGCTGCCGGTTGCATGGCTCCAATCTGCGTCACGCGCGCTTCGGGACACTGTCCCTTCGCGGCGCCGATCTCGGCCAGTGCGACCTGCGCCACGCGGTGCTGAAAGGTTGCGATCTCAGCGAATGCGACCTGCGCGGCAGCCGCCTGTACGCCGCCGACTTGCGCGGGGCGTCCCTGGCGCGCGCGCGTCTCCAGGGCGCCGACCTGGCCGGGTGCAACCTCATGGAGGCCAACCTACAACACGCCTGGCTGGAAGAGACGGATCTCCGCCACGCGAACCTGCACGCCAGCGACTGGGCCCGGATCCACCTGGGACCGGGTGTGCGCACCCAGGGCTCCTTGACCACCCGAATGCGCACCCGGCCCCGCCGCGGGCCGGAAGGGAGCCGCGCCCATGACACCTGAAGCCCTGCTGCGCAGGGTGAGCCGTGGCGAAGTCCTGCAAGGTCGTGAGCTACGGAATGCGTCGCTGATCGAGGCCGACCTGCGCAGCGCCGTGTTCGAACGCTGCACGTTCCGCCACTGCGACCTGACCCGCGCGGACTGGTCGGGCGCGGTCTTGCGGGAATGCCGCCTCGAGGCCTGCCGCATGCCGCGCGCCCGGCTCCGGGGCGTGTGGCTCGTGGACACCCTGCTCCAGGACGTGGCCCTGCGGGAAGCCGATTGCACGGACCTGGTGGCCAGCGGCGGTGCGTGGCTGGACGCCGACCTGAGTCAGGCGGATTGCACCGGCATGGTGCTCACCGAAACCCGTCTGGAGCGGGTCCGGCTGCGGGCGGCAGGCGGCGAGAAACTCGTTCTCTCGCAGTGCACGCTCGCAGCGGTGGATCTCTCGCGGGCCCGGCTGCGGCGCGTGGCCTGCATCGAGGCGGACCTGCGCCGCGTGCGCTGGCGCGACAGCCGGCTGCAACAGGTGGTATTCAAGGGCGTGGAGTTCAGCGGACTCGTGCTCGAGC
>JALSTP010000202.1 GCA_026983675.1 Sedimenticola sp. | reverse complement strand
AGTTCTCCCAGCACAGCAGCACGCCGATGCGGCCGGCGGGGGTGTTGACCGCCCGCAGGCCCGCACCGTCGCCGAAACCCCAGACCATGCGCTCGGGATTGGTGGGCATAAGCTTGCGGTGATGGTTGATATTAACCCGGCAACAATATATATCGCATTCAGGGCTTCAGGCAGGCGCCGGAACAAGGCGCAGTGCGCAGGCAAGGGTCGTTCCCCTGCCAAGGTCGCTCCAGTGCATCCATGCACTCGCGACACTTGGACATCCTGTCCAGCGCACTGGAACGCAGGTCCGGCGCCTGCCTGAAGCCCCTCACCCTATGATATTCAAAGACAGGCCGCGGCGTGCCGGCCCGCAGGCTGCGTTGCCCCATCTTGCTGTAGGGTGGCTACAGCGGCGATGGGGCGCCTTGCTGCGAACCGGCACGCCACGGCTGAATGCGATATATATTGTTGCCGGGTTAATAATATCGCCGTTGCCACCGATCACCAAGGCGCTGTTGTACAGAGTGGTGCGGCCAACGGAGCCGTCACGTTCGTTGATGCCCATGACCACCGTGACGCCGGCCTCGGCGGCGGCTGTCCGCACCGGGGACAGGCCGTCCTGCACAAGGTCGATCGCGTTATCCAGCAGGCGTTGGTGGATCTGCTCGCTCAGTTCCCAGTCGTCGCCGGGCCGGAGTCGCCACACCCAGGCTGGGTAGCCGGGTACGAAGGCCTCGGGGAATACGATCAGTTCGGCCCCGTGAGCGGCTGCCTCGCCGATTAGGTCCACCGCCTGGTCGAGACTGGCATCGCGATCGAGCATCTTTGGGGCATATTGAATGATGGCGATCTTGCTCATGGGGGACTCCTGAGTCCACATTTCTCACCGGATTGACAAGCCCTCGGCCGTTCTTTGAATCCACAACGAAATTTGGTCAGTTGGAAATACGCACGGGTATTCCGTTCCTTTCCTTCACAAACTCGCCCGGATTATTCATGAAGTCGCTCGCGCCCTTGCTTGATCCTTGTCCGCACAGGGAATTTTCCTTCCTCGGCAATACAGCCAGTATTCCACTCGGTCGGAAAATTCCCTGTGCAGACAATTCTCTGCGCAATCATCGCGGCGATTCATGAATAATCCGGGCTAGGAGTCTGTCGGATTTAGGATTAATCTACTGCGCTGGTGGGAAAGCGGTCCATTTTTCCTCGATTTTTCGTTGCATAGGCCCACTATGCGCCTCAAAATCGAGAAAAACTGGCCTCGCCTTCCCACCATGCTCGCGACGATCACCTAAACCCGACAGACTCCTAGCCCGGCCTACACCCGTCGCAGTAGGCCATTCATCAGCGCGTGCCGACCGCAACCAGCATTTCACAGGGACCCTCGAACTGCTGGCCGTTTTCGAACCGCTGCAAGGCCTGTTCGATCTCTTCCCACGCGGCGTCCTTTTGCGTGTCGCTCAGTCCACCGAGCATCTGGTGCAGGGCGCCGAAGGACTCCTGCTCAAATTGCAAGCACTCAGCGGCGCTGCTGATCCGGAGCGGTGCATCGATCTGCTCGATCCGCACGTCCTTCAGACCGGCATCGGTGAAGGCCTTCTCCAGCACCTCGGGTTGACCCAGGCTGAAAGGTCCGGGTTGGCCGGGCAGGGGTGGGGGCAGGGCCGCGCGGCGGCGGATGATGGAGACGGGGATCGAGAAAAAGCCATTGCACTCGGCAGTACCGTAGACCATGGCGGCCACCTTGCCGCCGTCCCGCAGCTTGTTGCGCATGCCGCGCAGGGCTTTCTGCTGATCGGGGAAGTAGATCAGGCCGACGCGTGAGATGACGGCATCGAAAGGACCGGCCTCCAGTTCATCCAGCCGTTCCCCGTCGACGGCGTGGGTAGCGACGTTGTCCATTCCCGCCAAGCGTGCCGCGCGTTCCGCATACTCCAGAATAGTGGGGGAGATGTCGGTGACCAGCACACGGCCGCTGCTGCCGACACGGCGTGCCGCGGCCAGGGATTGTTCGCCCGCGCCTGCCGCCACGTCGAGCACATGGGATCCCCGCGTCACGCCGGCCATGTCAAGCATGGTCTCCGTGGCGGGTCCCAGCCAGCGGTTCAGCAGGCCGCTCCAGCGGTCCCAGGCCTCGGCGGCGTTGTTCCACTGTTCCAGGGTGGTGTGCTTGTATTTGACGGGATCGAATACGGGTTGTGTCGTTTGTGTCTGTAACATGGTCTCATCCTCCTGTTTTCCCTGTTACTGAGTCTAGGCCGTGGTCCGCTTTCGGCCATTCCCGATTTTTCGATAGTGGATGTGCATATTTGCACATCCGGGGGAAAAGAGGGGCACGAACGTCATGCCGTCGGTGGCCCGACTGGGGTGAACGCCGTTTCAGGTCTATGATTGATTGTAACCAATGCGAGGAGTCTGCCGGGTTAATATTAACCCGGCAGACTCCGAGAATATCGATAGCCGATGTGCGTGGTGGCAGGAGGGCCAGAAGGGTGCTATGAACTGGGATGATTTGAGGCTGTTTTTGTCGGTGGCGCGCGGCGGCTCGATCTCGAGTGGAGCGAAACAGCTGGGTCTTCAGCATTCCACCGTGTCGCGGCGCATGCGTAAACTTGAACAAGATCTTGGCGTGCGTTTGTTCGACAAGGTGGCCCGTGGCTACACCCTGACCACCGCGGGTGAGAATCTGATGCAGGCGGCCGAGCGCATGGAGCGCGAGGTGCTGCGGGTGGATGGCGCCTTGGTGGGCGCCGATCTCAAGCCTTCGGGACCATTGCGGGTGACTGCGATCGACAACATGGCGACTACGGTGTTGATGCCCATGTTCGCCGGTTTCAGCCGCAAATACCCAGAGGTGGTCCTGCATCTGATGGTGTCGAACAGCGATGTCAGCCTGGCCCGGCGCGAGGCGGACGTGGCGATTCGCCTGACGGATACCCCGCCGGAAACGCTGGTTGGGAAACGGGTTCTGACTGTCTCATCGGCGATCTATGGCAACCCCCTCTATGTCGAACAATTGCGCAAGAAGGGGCAGGAACCGCACTGGCTTGGCGTCGAATGCTGCGGTTTTCACCGCTCGTGGACCCGTCGAGCCTGCGGCGCTCAGAAGCCTCGCTTCGTGGTGGACGATACCTTGCTCACCCAGGCCGCCCTGCATGAGGGCCTGGGGGTATCCATCCTGCCGTGCTTCATGGGTGACAGCGATCCGGGGCTTGCACGCTTTGGCGACCCGCATCCGGAATGGGATCTCGGCCTGTGGATTCTCTTCCATCCCGACCTCAGACGTACGGCACGGATGCTGGCATTCCGTGACTACATGATGGAGGCGATGCAGGCGAAACGGGAACTGTTTGCGGGGCGACGGGCGTAGGCTGTGTATTCGTCCGTGGTGATCGTCATTCACATTTCTACGGGCCTGGGGGGCGGATTTTCCGGGCGCTCAAAGCTGAAAGGACAGCATCACCACAACCCCTTCGATCAACGCCTTGACGGTTCCGGGAGGGGATATGAACAGCACCGTGTTCGATCAGCTCCTGCATCCATCGGCTCAGTCAACGGATATCCTGTTGTTCATAGAGCAGTGTCATGTCAGTACATGCGATGGCGGAACAGCCAGCCTGCGGCGGCCAACGAAACCATTCCGATGATTGCCATGGGCCAGTACTGGTGTATCAGCAACCCGAAGCCGTCCCCTTCCAGGAATACGCCACGCACGATGATGAGGAAATATCGAAGCGGATCCAGGTAGGTCAACCACTGCACCGCCTCCGGCATGTTGGCGATAGGGGTGGCAAACCCCGAGAGGATGACCGCCGGCACCAGGAACAGAAAGGCGCCGAGCACCGCCTGCTGCTGGGTGACGGCGATGGACGAGATCATCAGGCCGATGCCTACCGCCGAGAGCAGGAACAGCAGCAGCCCGGTGTAGAGGGCGCCGATATCGCCGCGGAGGGGGATGTCGAACCAGAGCACCGCCAGGACGATGATGAAGGTGGCTTCGAAGGTGCCGATGACCACCCCTGGCAGGGCCTTGCCGATGAGGATCTCCACGGGCCGTAAGGGGGTGACCAGGAGTTGGTCGAAGGTCCCCTGTTCCCGCTCGCGGGCCACCGACAAGGCGGTAACCACGAGGGTCACCACCAGGGTGAGCAGACCGACGATACCGGGAATGATAAACCAGTGGGAGTTCAGATCGGCGTTGTACCAGGCGCGCATCTGCAGAACTGCTGGAGGCCCACGCCGTCCCTGCCGGGCCGCCCAATCGCGATTGAAGACCAGCAGGATGTCACGTAGATAGTTGAGTCCAAGCATGGCGGTATTGGAATTGCGTCCGTCGAGGATCGCCTGCACGGACGCGGGTTTTCCGAGCCGCAGGTTGGCGCTGAAGCGGGGTCCCAGATGCAACACCAGCAACACCCGTTTGTTGTCGATCAAAGGGGTGATTCCTGCCTCTCGGGTGAGCTGGGCGACGACCTCGAAGTGGGGCGACCCCGCCACCCGCGCGATCAGCTCGCGGCTCGCCCCGCCTGTGTCCTCATTGTAGATGGCCACCGTCACATGGTTCAGATCGAAGGACGCGGCGTAGCCGAACACGATCAATTGGGCGATCGGCGGTCCGATGAGGACGAGACGGCTGCGGGGATCCCGTAAGAGGGCCAGGAACTCCTTAATGGCCAGGGCGAGGATATGCCAGGGCATGGGTTACTCCAGACGCTTGTGGGCCTTGCGTCGCACGAGGGCCATGAAGATCAGTAGCAAGATTGCCATTGCCCCCATGTTGGCCCAGAAGACCGGCCAGACATCGCCGGCCAGAAACAGGCTCTGCAGGATGGCAACGAAGTAACGGGCTGGCACCACATGGGTCAGCACTTGAATGGGCCAGGGCATGGAGTGGATGTCGAAGATAAAGCCCGAGAGGATGAAGGCGGGCAGGAAGGTGACGACGATGGCGATCTGTCCGGCCACGAACTGATTCTTGGAGACGATGGAGATCAACAGTCCCACCGCCAGCGCCACCAACATGAACAGGGCGCTGCTGGCGAGCAGGGCCCAGAGGGAGCCGCGCAGCGGGACGTCGAACTGATAGACCGCCAGGACCACGGTGAACAGCATTCCCGCCATACCGAGCACGAAGTACGGGATCAGCTTGCCGGCCATCACCTCGCGGATGCGCAGGGGTGTCACCATCATGGTCTCCATCGTGCCCCGGTCCCACTCGCGGGCAATGACCATGGCAGTGAGCATGGAGCCAATGAGGGTCATGATGATCGCCACCAGCCCGGGCACCAGGAAATAGCGGCTGATCAATGGGGCGTTGAACCAGACCCGATGTTCCAAGGTCACCGGCATTTGCAAGGGGTGTCCTTGGCCGGCGGCGTAACGTCCGAGCCAGGCCAGCCAGGCACCCTGGATATAGCCCTCGGTGATGCGCGCCTGGTTGGCATCCACACCGTTCACGCGGACTCCTATTGGGGCCTCACCGCCACTCAGCAGATGACGGGAGAAGTCGTTGCGCATCCAGACGATACCGTCGATGTGGCGCTCGTCCAGGGCCCTTTGGGCCGCCTGGATACTGGCGAAGCGGCGCGGGGCGAAATACTCGGAGCGTTCGAAGGCTCCGATCAGGCCGGCGGTGGCGGCGTCGGGTTGCTCGACCACGATCCCCAGGGGGATGTCGCGGGCATCCAGAGAGACGCCGTAGCCGAAGAGAAACAGCAGTACCACCGGGAGTACAAAGGCGATGCCGATGCTGGAGGGATCGCGCAGGATCTGCAGCGATTCCTTTCGGATCATGCCGCGCAAGCGCATCCGGCTGCGCGCGCCGTCGCTCAGTTGCACAGGGGTCATGCCGCCTGCTCCCGTCCCTGCACCAAGGCGATGAAGGCGTCCTCCATGGTCGGTTCGGGATTGTCCGGAGTGCGTGCCTGGCGGCGGATGTCGTAGGGATGGCCTTCGGCCAGCACCTCACCCTCGGCCATGATCACCAGGCGGTCGCAATAGTTGGCTTCCTCCATGAAATGGGTGGTGACCAGTGCCGTCACCCCGGCCTCGGCGAGGGCGTTGGTGCGTGCCCAGAATTCCCGCCGGGCGAGGGGGTCGACTCCGGAGGTGGGCTCGTCGAGAAACAGGATCTCCGGCTGATGCATCAGTGCGGCGGCGAACGCGAGGCGTTGTTTGTAACCCAGGGGTAAGAGTCCGGCGTTGACGTCGCGATAGTCGCCCAGTTCGAAGTTCTCCAGCGCCCACGCCAGGCGCTCGCGCTGGTGGCGGTTGCGCAGGCCATAGGCCGAGGAGAAGAAGCGCAGGTTCTGCATTACGGTGAGGTTAGCGTAGAGGGAGAAGCGTTGCGCCATGTAGCCCACGCTGCCCCGGGCCCGCGCAGCGGCGCGGCGCAGGTCGTGCCCGGCCACTGCCAGGTCGCCGCCGGAGGCGGGCAGCAGGCCACACAGCATGCGAAAGGTGGTCGTCTTGCCGGCGCCGTTTGCGCCCAGCAGGCCAAAGATTTCGCCCCGTTTCACCGTAAAGCTGATGCCCTTGACGGCGCGGAAATCGCCGAAACGCCGCTCCAGATTGTGCACCCGGATCACCTCTTCGCCCGTCGCGCCCCTCACCTTCACGGACACGGCCGGAGGTTGACCATGGGCACCGTCATGGTCCCTGAGCCGGGCGACGAAGGCGTCCTCGAAATTGGGCGGCACCGGGTCAATCTGGACTTCGGGATGCGCGGGGAGCAGTTGGGCCGGATCGGGGACGATGGCTTTTTCGGTGACGATGCGCACCCGGTCGCCGGCCACCAAGGCGTCCAATACCCCAGGAGCCCGCATCAGAAGGGCCTGCAGGCGGCGCGCCGGCATCCCTTCCACATGCAGTTCGAAGGTACGTCCCGCCAAAGGCGCGCTGAACGCCGCTGGCGTCTCCTGCCCCAGCAGGCGTCCCTCATGGAGCAGAATCACCTCCGTGCAACGCTCTGCCTCGTCGAGATAAGCGGTGCTCAGCAGCACCGTCATGCCCGCCTGCTCCACCTGGCTATAGACGATGGACCAGAGTTCGCGCCGGGAGACTGGATCCACACCCACGGTGGGCTCGTCGAGCAGCAGCAGGCGCGGCGGCCGCACCAGGGTGCAGGCCAGCCCCAGTTTCTGCTTCATCCCCCCGGAGAGTTGTCCCGCCAGCCGTTTGCCGAAGGGCGCCAGTCCGGTCATCTTCATCAACTCGGCGTAGCGCTCGGGGCGCATCGACCGGGGCACGCCCTGGAGATCGGCATAGAGGTTCAGGTTTTCCTGCACGCTTAGATCCTCATAGAGGCCAAAGCGCTGCGGCATGTACCCGATGGCCGACTGCACTGCCAGTGGCTCCCGGGCCACGTCCATTCCCAGCACCTCGATGTGGCCCGCGTCTGCAGCGAGCAGTCCGGCGGCAAGGCGCATGAGGGTGGTTTTGCCCGCCCCGTCCGGCCCGATGAGACCGGTGACGCTACCGGATTTCACGCGTACGCCGACCCCGTCCAGGGCGGTGATCTCACGGCGCCCGCTGAGGAAGGTCTTGCGTACCCCGTCGAGGGAGAGGGCAGTGTCGTTCACGTCGTCACTCGCCACAGGGGTGTTGGACAGGAGTGGCTGGCGCCGCCTGCTCGAGGTCGATCTCGACCGTCGCCGGCATTCCCATGCGCAGTTCGCCTTTGGGATTGCAGGCGAAGACCCGCAACTGATATACCAAGCGGGTACGCAGCTCGGGGGTCTCCACGTTCTTGGGGGTGAATTCGGCGGTGGGCGAGATGTAGCCCACCCAGCCGGGATAGCGTTTGCCGGGATGGCTGTCGCTGAGGATCTGCGCCCGCATGCCGGGTTGCACCCGGCCCAGCATGGGTTCCGGCAGATAGGCGCGCACCCATACCGGATCGCCAAAGGCCAGGGTCAGCACCGGTGTCTGCGGCGTGGCCATGTCGCCGGGCTCGAGGATGCGGTTGCGGATAATGCCGTCCGCTGGTGCGTGCAGCAGGGTGTCGGCGAGGCGCTGGTGGGCCAGATCCAGCGCAGCCTTGCGCGCTTCCAGCTCGGCCTGGGCGGCTGCAATGTCTTCCTTGCGCGGGCCTGCCAGGACGAGACGCAAGGCGGCCTGAGCGGCCTTCTCCTGTGCTTCGGCGGCCAGCGCCGCAGAGCGGGCATTTTCTTCCTCTTCCCGGGAAGCGAGTTTTTTCTTCACCAGTTGGCGCAGCCGTCGCCACGTATCGTGCACCGCCTTTCTATGGGCCTTGGCGGCATCGAGATCGGCCCGGGCCTTATCGATCTCCTCGGACCTCGAACCGGCCTTCAGCTTGGCCAGTACCTGCCGTTGCGCCTCGAACCGGGCCTGTGCTTCGGCTACCCGTGCCTTCAGCAGATCCTGATGAAGTACGGCCAGCAGGGCGCCTGTGGTGACATGGTCGCCTTCCTGCACCAGGATTCGTTCGATGTGCTCGCTGGCATTGAAGGCGAGTTGGGCCTCGCGTATATCCACATTGCCGTAGAGGGTGAGATGGTCATCCGCCGATGCCGGTCTCAACCATTTTCCCCGGTAGTAGTAGCCCGTGGCCAGGACCGCCGCGAGTAGAAGGATCCCAATAAAGGGAAGAATGATTTTTCTTTTCATGATGCTACCTTGGAGTCTGTCGGGTTTAGCCCGGATTATTCATGAAATCGCTCGCGCCCTTGCTTGATCCTTGTCCACACAGGGAATTTTCCTTCCTCGGCAATACAGCCCGTATTCCACTCGGTCGGAAAATCCCCTGGGCGGACAATGCCATGCTGTTGGGCAAGGGAATGACCCTTACACCTTGTTGCAGGGTTGCATCCAGATCGCATCGGGCGCACGGTCAACCCTTCAGGCGGGCCGTATCCCGGAGCTGCGCGGCCAACGTTTCCATAAACCGCGCCGCGTCGGCGCCGAAAACCACCCGGTGGTCGCAGCTCAGAGTGAACTCGGCCTGGCCCTGGTGTTCCGCGCCCAGGGCGAGGATGGCAGCGGCGCCCTGTGGCACCAGGGCATCGAACCGGGTGACCACGGCGAAAGGGCCGAGGTTGGAGAGGTAGAAGGTGGCGCCGGTGTAGTCTTCATGGCTGAGGCGGCGGCGCTTTACCTTATCCTTGAGGATACGCCACTCCTCCGCCAGTTCGTCCAACGGACGGTTTGCGGCGTCGCGGATCACTGGCGTCACCAAACCGTTGGGGATGTCCACCGCAATTCCGACATCCACCCGTTCCCGCATTGCGAGTCCCATGGGGGTGTAGACGGCGTTGAAGCGTGGGTGTTCACGCACGGCGCGGGCGCAGGCCATGGCCAGCAGCAGGGTGGTGGAGTGTTCATGCTCGCGGGCGGCCTTCATCAGCGGCTCCAGGGAGAGGCGGGCGCTTACGCGGAAAGAGGGGGTGGTGAGGGTGGCGCTCATGTTCTCCGCCACCGCGCGCTGCATGGTGGTGAGCGGTTCGATGCGGTAGGGCGGTCCGGCGTCGAGGTCCGGCTGCGGACCACGAAGGGCGGCGGCCACCACCTGCGGGCCGTGGATGACGCCGTCTGCCCCAGGCGCCACCTGGGCAAGATCGATACCCAGTTCCCGGGCGAGGCCACGGGCGTAGGGCGATGCCTGAATGCCGGGTGCCGGAGGGGACAAGGCTTCCTTCCGGGCGGGTGCGGAGGATGGCGCCGCCGGTGGATTCGGCCGCGACGGGGTATGTGACATCTGTGTGGTGACCACCTCTCGGGTGGATGCCGATCCGGACGGCGCCCGCGTGGCAAGGGCCTCCGCACTGGGCGTCGATTCGGATGCCGTCTCCGGGGATTCCTCCGTGTCACTCAGGTAGCCAATCACCTCGCCCACCGGGATCTCGCTGTCCGGTGGTGCAAGGGGGCCGGCAAGGTAGCCGTCCTCGAAGGCCTCCACGTCCATGATCGCCTTGTCCGATTCCACCTCGGCAATCACTTCGCCCTTCTTCACAGGATCACCGGGCTTCTTCAGCCAGTTGACCAGGCGGCCAGTGGACATGGTGTCCGAGAGCACGGGCATGGTGATGGGTTCACGGCTCATCTCTGTTCTCCTTGGGGTAGCGGTTCCAGCAGTTTCCGGACGGCCTGTTCGATACTGGTGACGGTGGGGATGCTGGCGGCTTCCAGGGTGGCATTGTAAGGTGTCGGCATCTCCAGTCCGCCGTGGCGGGCGGGCGGTGCGTCCAGCGAGAAAAAGCAGCGCTCGGCCAGCGTCGCTGCCACTTCTGCGCCGGCGCCGGCGAAGCGGCTGTCCTCTTCCACCACCAGCAAATAGTGGGTCTTCTCCACCGAACGGGCGCAGGTGTCCCAGTCGATGGGGCGGAGACTGCGCAGGTCCACCACCTCGGCCGAGATGCCGTCCGCGGCCAGACGGTCGGCGGCCCGCAGCGACAGATCCACCATACGGGAGTAGGTGACGATGGTGAGGTCTTGGCCTTCACGCCGCACCGCGGCCCGGTGCATCGGCGGCGCTTCGGCGTCCGTATCCAGCATGCCCTTGCTGAAATAGAGCAGCTCGTGTTCCAGCAGGACGATAGGCTCATCGGTGCGGATCGCCTGCCGCAACTGCCACCAGGCGTCCTGCGGTGTGGCGGGCACCGCGACGCGCAGTCCGGGTACGTTCATGTACATCTGTTCGAGCCGCTGGGAGTGCTGCGCCGCGAGCTGCTTGGCCACGCCACCTGGCATGCGGACCACCAGCGGCATGGGGAATTGGCCACCGGACATGAAAGGGATCTTGGCGGCCATATTGACGATGGCGTCGAGCGCCAGCAACGAGAAGTTGATGGTCATGATCTCTACCACGGGGCGCATCCCGGCCAGCGCCGCCCCGACCCCCAGCCCGGTGAAGCTGCCCTCGGAGATGGGCGTGTCGCGTACCCGCCATTCACCGTATTTGACATAGAGTCCTTCGGTGACGCGGTAACTGCCTCCATACAGTCCCACGTCTTCGCCGAGCACGAAGACCGAGTCATCCGCCGCCATTTCGGCATCCAGGGCCTGATTGAGCGCTTGCCAATAGAGGACTTCGTTCGCCATCAGATCAATACCTCCATGCCACGGTTACAGTCGAGCGCGGCCCTGGCGTCTTCAAGGGTGGGTTCGGGGCTCCGGCTGGCGAATTGCACCGCGTCTTCCACGATCTCATCGATTTCCGCCTGCAATTTCTCCAACGCCGCCGCCTCCAGCAGACCGCCTTCGTTCATGTGAGTGGCCATGCGGGCGATGCTGTCCGTACCTGCCGCCGCGATCTGTTCGGCCGTGGGGTAGGTGGGCAGGGTCTCCCCAATGGCCACTGTCACCGGGTCTTCCTCTTTTTCGTAGGCCTGTACCTCCACCCTGGGCCGGTAAGTGCCGGGATCGGCCATGGAATGGCCGCGAAACCGGTAGGTCTCAAATTCGAGGAGCTGGGGGCCGGTGCCCTCGCGGATGCGCGCCAGGGCATTGCGGGTCGCCTCGTGCACCGCCAGTACGTCCATGCCATTTACCCGCTCCGCCGGGATGCGGTGGGCGCAGGCCCGTTTGTACACCTCGGCCACGGCGGAATGGCGGTGGATCTCGGTGCCGATCTGATAGTGGTTGTTTTCGCACACGAACAGCACGGGCAGGCGCCACAGGGCCGCCATGTTGAGCGACTCGTGGAACGTACCCTGATTGACCGCGCCGTCACCGAAGAAACAGATCACTGCCTCGGGAAGCTCACGCATGGCGATGGTGTAGGCGATGCCCACCGCCACTGGGTAGGTCTCGCCGACGATGGCATAACCGCCCATGAAGCGGCGTTCCCGGTCGAACAGATGCATGGATCCGCCCATGCCCTTGCTGCAGCCGTCGATGCGGCCGAACAGCTCCGCCATCACCGCCCGTGGCGGAACGCCTCTCACCATGGCATGCACATGTTCGCGGTAGGTGCTGACGATGTAGTCGGCGGGTTCGGCGGCATGCAGCACACCCACCGCTACCGCCTCCTCGCCAGGATAGAGGTGGAGGAAACCGGCAATGTTGCCCCGTGTGTATTCCCGCGCCGCGCGTTCCTCGAAGGCGCGGGCCAGCAGCATGTCGCGCAGCATGGCGATCTTGGCGGTGCGGTCCATGTCACTTGCCGCCTTCGGGCAGGAATTCGTCGAGGGCGTCGAACAGCGGGGTCATGTACATATAGGCCGGCCCTCCGTGCATGATCACTGCCATGAAGCCGGCCTCCACGATTTCGTCGCGGGTGGCCCCGGCGTTTGCCGCCTGCTCCACATGAAAGGCGATACACCACTCACACTGGGCCGCCACAGCCAGCCCGACGTTGATCAATTCCTTCACCCGCAGATCGAGGGCCCTGCCGGCCTCCGCTTTTTGCAGAAAACCCAGGAAGGCCCGGGTCTCGGTCGGATATTCTTTTTGCAGGCGTGCCGTGATCGCGCCCACCTGCTGCAACCGTTGTTTCATGTTTCCCATGGTGAATCCTCCTCATGTGTCGATGTGGGGTTCGATGTGGCCGTGTGGCTCGTCCGCGCCGTGGATTTTGTCCATCGTCTGCTTTTCCACCATCTTCATGTTGCGGTCGAACACGTAAATGTGAGGCGTGCCGGTGGGGAGTTCGAACGCGACAATCTCTTCCGGCGTCATCCGTTCGATGTGCATGATCAGCGCCCTCAACGAATTGCCGTGAGCGGAGACCAGCACCGATTCGCCCTGTTCGAGGCGCGGCACGATGCGCTCGCGATAGTAGGGGATGGCCCGCGCAGCGGTCATCTTCAGGCTCTCGCCGTTGGGTGGCGGTACGTCATAGCTGCGCCGCCAGAGGTGCACCTGAGCGGCGCCAAAGCGACGCCGGGCCACCGCTTTGTTCTGTCCCTGAAGGTCGCCATAGTAGCGTTCGTTGAGTCTCGACGACAGGTAGATCTTCAGATCGCGGATGTCCCCTTCCGTCGGCGTGAAATGCTCGTACCATGTGCTTTCCTGCTCGTGGATCCGCATATATTCGTCGCAGTGGCGGTTCTGTTTCAGGATCTCGTAGAGCGTGTCTTGCGCGCGCAGAAGGGTAGAGGTGAAGGCCACGTCGAAGCGTTCGTCCCGCAACAGACGGCCGGCTCGCTCCGCTTCCTTCATGCCGTCCCGGCTCAATGAAACATCCACCCAACCGGTGAAGCGGTTCTGGAGGTTCCAGACCGACTCGCCGTGGCGTATCAGAATGAGGCGGCCGCCGGATCGGGATGCAGGAGCGCTCATCGCCCGACCGTCCGCCCCGGCCGCCGGACGTAGGCATCCGCCCCGGCATAGTGCGCTGCGCTCCCCAGCCGGTCCTCGATGCGCAACAACTGGTTGTACTTCTCTACCCGCTCACCGCGGGCGGGGGCGCCACTCTTGAGATGACCGGTATCCAACGCAACGGTCATGTCGGCGATGAAACTGTCCACGGTCTCACCAGAGCGATGGGAGACGAAGGCGCCCCATCCATGGCGTATCGCCAGGTGCGTTGCCTCGATCGTCTCGGTGAGGGTGCCGATCTGGTTGAGCTTGCATTTGTCCCTCCCGGACCGGGGTAAGGCCACCTGTTCATGCTCGTATGGCTTCATGGCTTACTTCGAGTCGATGCGTTTTTCCACTTCGAGAATATGCCGGGTGGTTTTGAGTACGGTATCGGGGTTGAGGCTCATGGAATCGATGCCGATCTCCACCAGGTATTCCGCCATTTCCGGGTAGTCGGAAGGTGCCTGGCCACATAGGCCGGAGTGGCGCCCGTTGCGTCGGGCGCCTTCCACCGCGAGTCGGATCATCTGCTTGACGCCGGGGTCCCGTTCGTCGAAATCGAAGGAGACGATCTCCGAATCACGGTCCACGCCGAGGGTGAGCTGGGTGAGGTCGTTGGAGCCGATGGAGAATCCGTCGAACAGCTTCGCGAATTCGTCGATCAGGATCACGTTGTTGGGGATTTCGCACATGACATAGACCTCCAGTCCGTTCTCGCCCCGTTTGAGGCCGTTTTGAGCCATTGCCTCCAGTACCTTCTCCGCCTCGGGGATGCGCCGGCAGAAGGGGATCATCAACTTGACGTTGGTCAGGCCCATTTCGTCGCGTACCCGTTTCATCGCCGCGCATTCCAGGGCAAAACCGTCGGCGTAGGCGGGGTGGGTATAGCGCGCTGCGCCGCGGAAGCCGATCATGGGGTTGTCTTCATCCGGTTCGAAGTCCCGGCCGCCAAGAAGGGTCGCGTATTCATTGGTCTTGAAGTCGCTCATCCGGACCACTACGGGCTTGGGCCAGAAGGCGGCGGCGATGGTGCCCACCCCTTCGGAGAGTTTGCGGATGAAGTAGTCGCTGCCGTCTCTGTAGCCCACAATGAGGCTCTCCAGCTGTTGGCGCACGGCGGGATCGGTGACGCGATCCGGGTGGCGCAGGGCCATGGGGTGGGCCTTGATGTATTCGTTGATGATGAATTCCAGCCGGGCCAGGCCAACGCCGTCGTTGGGCAGAAAGCTGGTGGACAGGGCCAAGTCCGGGTTGCCGAGATTGATCATGATCCGGGTCTTCGGACGCGGCATCTCGGAGAGGTCGGTCTCGACTACCTCGTAGTGCAGCTTGCCCCGGTAGACGCGGCCCTCGTCGCCGCCGGCGCAGGAGACGGTGACCGCCTCGCCGTCGGGGATGGTGACAGTGGCGTCGTCGCAACCCACCACGGCGGGGATCCCGAGCTCACGCGCTACGATGGCGGCATGGCAGGTGCGGCCGCCGCGGTTGGTGACGATGGCGGCGGCGGTCTTCATCACCGGCTCCCAGTCGGGAGTGGTGGTGTCGGCCACCAGCACTTCGCCCGCCTGGAATTCCTTGAGGTGGGTTACGTCGCGGATGTAACGGGCGTTGCCGGTGGCGATCTTGGTGCCAATGGCATAGCCGCGCGCCAGCACCTCGCCTTCTTCTTTCAGATGGTACTGCTGAAGGATGTGGCCCTTCTTTTGCGATTCCACCGTCTCCGGCCGGGCCTGTACCATATAGAGTTCGCCGTCGATACCGTCTTTGGCCCACTCCATGTCCATCGGTCTGTCGTGGCCCGCCTTTTCGCTGTAGTGTTTTTCCACCTTGATGGCGTAATCCGCCAGCGTGAGTACGTCTTGGTCGTCGATGCAAAAATGCAGACGGTCCACTTCGGGCACGGGAATGTTGCGAGTCATCTCGCGGGTGCCGCCGGTGGCGTAGATCATCTTGATCTTCTTGCTGCCCAAGTGGCGCCGGAGCACCGTGCGGTAGCCCTGTTCGAAGGTGGGTTTGTGGATGTAGAACTCATCCGGTTCCACGGCGCCCTGAACCACGTTCTCGCCCAAGCCATAGGCGCCGGTGATGAACACGACGTCGCGGAATCCGGTTTCGGTATCGAGAGAGAACATCACGCCGCTGGCGGCGAGGTCCGAGCGCACCATCTTCATGATGCCGATGGAGAGGGCCACCTTGAAGTGATCGAAGCCATTGTCGATGCGGTAGTGGATGGCGCGGTCGGTGAAGAGGCTGGCAAAGCAGCGTTTGCAGGCGTCGAGCAGGTGGTCGTCGCCGCGAATGTTCAGATAGGTATCCTGCTGACCGGCGAAGCTGGCGGTGGGCAGGTCCTCCGCAGTGGCGGAAGAACGCACGGCGACACTCATCTCCTCACCGTACTCTTCCTGCAATTGGTGATAGGCAGTGAGGATCTCCTGCTGCAGAGACTCCGGCAGGGGGGCGCCATAGATGATGGCGCGGGCCTTGGCGCCCCGCCGTGCCAGATCCTCTACGTCGGCGGGATCGAGTCCGTCGAGGGACGCCTTCAACGCATCCCATGCACCGGCCGCTGCCAAGGTGTCGCGGTATGCCTCGGCAGTCACTGCGAAGCCGTTGGGCACCTTCACGCCTTTGGGGGTCAGCTCGCGGTACATTTCACCCAGAGAGGCGTTCTTGCCCCCCACCAGGGGGACGTCATCGATGGTGAGGTCTTCGAAGAAACGGATATAGCGGAATCGATCTGGCATGGTGGTTTTTCCTTATATGCTGTTGGTGTTCGATGTTGTAGGCATGCGCTGCGGCGATGCCGGGATTGGACGACGGGCCGTGTGGATCCTGTCGCGCATGGCTCATATATCCAGCGGGCGGATCGTCACCCGTTCCATGAGTTCAGGAATCTCTTTGGCGGCGAAGAGTTCGGTTCCTGGGTGGGTTACCGTGCCGGCGCCACAGGCCACGCCCAGACACAGGCACTGTTCCACGGTGTCACCGTGGACAAAACCGGCTACCAAGCCGGCAACCATGGAGTCTCCCGCACCTACCGTCGAGTTTACTTTCACCTTGGGGGCGGAGGCGTGGTAGCTGTTGTCGGGTGTGCACAACACGGCGCCGTGGGTGCCCATGGAGACACAAAGATTCTCGACGCCATCTTGCTGAAGGCGGCGTGCTTCATGAGCGGTCTCTTCGATGCCATCGATTGCCTTTCCGGTCAACTGTTCCAACTCGTAGTGATTGGGCTTGATGAGAAAGGGCTTGGCTTCGATCACGTGGCGCAGGAGATCGCCCTGGGCGTCGACGATGGCTCGCCCACCAAACGAGCGGATGCGGGTGACGAGATCGGCGTAGAGGGTATCGGGCAGCTCCGGTTGTAGAGAACCTGTAATCACGCCAATGCCGTTACCGGCGCTGGCGACGAAATGCTGGAGAAGGTGCTCCAGGGGCGCCTTTGGGAGATGGGGCCCGACCCCGCTCACCTCATATTGGTTGCCGGTATGGTGTTCGATTACGGTCCCGTTGATGCGCGTGTCGCCGGCGACCCGTTCATAGGTGAGCCTGTCGATCTGCTGGCCGAGCAGGTGTTCCAGAAAGGTGCCGGTCTCACCCGCCAGAATACAGAAACTGTGGGCATGGATATCCAGGCGCTTGAGCGCCCTCGCCACGTTGATGCCGTTGCCCCCTGGGTCGAAGCGTGTTGCGCGGGCATGTACTTTTTGGTCAGGCAGGATGCGGTCCACCTCGTAGGTCATATCCACCGCAGGGTTGAGGGTGAGAACGGAGACGTCCGCCGCTTGAGTGTGATGCACGCCTGGTGACTCCTCTTCATCGTACGCAAAACTCACGCCCTTCACCGCAGTATCCAGGGGAATGGGGCGCAAAGCGTGCAGGTCAACCTCACATCCGGCTTTTAAAGCCAGACTGTCTGCCCGCAGCCGGTCAATCACGAACTTCCCCCGGGAGAAAGGACTTCACCAAGCTCTCAAAGATGCCGTGAGCCGGCTATACGTATCGATTTCTATATTGGTGCGCAGGTTCCCATTAACAAGGGTCGAGACCAAGTTTATCCAAGGTTCGAGTCACGCTAATGACAGCATGAAATCGCCAGGGGGCATGATATTAACCCGGCAACAATATATATCGCATTCAAGGCTTCAGGCAGGCACTGGAACGCAGGTCCGGCGCCTGCCTGAAGCCCCTAACCCTATGATATTCAAAGACAGGCCACGGCGTGCCGGCCCGCAGGCTGCGTTGCCCCATCTTGCTGTAGGGTGGCTACAGCAAGATGGGCCGCCTTGCTGCGAACCGGCACGCCAAGGCTGAATACGATATATATTGTTGCCGGGTTAATAGCGCGGGGTTCAATCCATAGAGCGCCGCCGCTCTGGAGGGGGTGATAAATACGGGTAAGGGGAATGCCCATGAACTCAGGGTCTATTCCCTTTATGTTGAAGCCCTTCGGCATAGTGGATGAGCCGTTCCAGATCACGAACGAAGAGCCCTTCGGCGCGATGTTCCAGGGCGCCGCTCTTTTTGAGTTTCTGAAGATGCTGGTTGACCACCTGGCGCACCGAGCCGATCATCCTCGCCAGTCGCTCGTGCTTCAGATCATGGATCAGGTGGACGGGGTAAGGGCGGGCATCCGGTGGATGCGATTGGTCTACGTGGCGCAGGATCAGCCTGGCGAGCCGGGTCAGCGTATCATGTAATGCAAGATCAGTAGCGAGGTTTTCCATGTGGCGAAGGCAGGTGGCGGCATAGGGCAGAAAATTGCGGTTCATCTGGGGGTATTCATGCAGCCACTCACGGATTTGTTCGATCGGGAATGACAGCAGCAGCATGTCATCGAGGGCGATGGCTCCCGTGTTGTGGGGTTCGCCGTCCAGCAGCGGAACGATATCATAACCATCACCCGGTCCCAGGACGAACAGGGTAAAGGGTTTCCGGGTAACCGGGTCTGTGCGTACGGCTTCCAGGCGACCCTGGGTGACGACAAAGAAACGTTCGATGAATGTGTCTGGGGGTGCCTCGAATCCCTTCGGCCAGTTTTCCTGCCGTCCATTCGCCACCATCTCGTCCAGCACTTCCTCGTCGAGACCGGTGAAAAGGCTGGAACGGGCCAAGCGGCGACGTAGATGATTCTTTAGCAGGGGCGGCGCATTGTTTTCCATGGTGTATTGTGTCGAACAGGGCCAGTGGCCGATGATGGTTGTTTATATTATTAACCCGGCAACAATATATATCGCATTCAGGGCTTCAGGCAGGCGCCGGAGTAAGGCGCATTCCCTTGCCAATGTGGCTGCAACGCATCCATCCGCTCGCGGGATTTTCCGCCCTGATCTGATACATTTCGGCCGCCATCCGGGCAGTTACAGCACTACTTTCCTGTTCGCTGAGTCGTTACGAACTCCTTGAGTTTACCCAAATGGGTGATCACTCCCTTGACCTCCCGTTCCACGATTTCCTCGCCTTTCTTGAGCAAGCCTGCTTCACGCGTGATGAATGTTCGCTGGGTGACTGTCCGGTAGATCCACTCTAGCAGAAGGCTCCCTCCCAATACAGCCCAGGTGCCGAACAGGCTGTCGGGGTTGGTGCGCCATTGGTAGATAGACAGTACGATGAACACGGCGGTGACGACGATGAGACCGATGGCGATGATGGCGGGATTGCCACCGTACTGCCGGCGCAATCGCCAGTGTGCGGTAAGCACGAAGAGGTAGATGACCATGAAGACGCTACTGGTGATTGTGGCGATTCCGTTCAGGTTGAACAGCAGGGCGAAGGCGATACCGAGGGCGGCGGTAATGTAGAGCCCCTCGCTTGATCCAAACCACAGTTTGCGGTCGAAGACCTTGGGCAGTTCACCATCCCGCGCCAAGGCATAGGCCACGTTGGCGCCTCCGTAGAGCGTCGCATTGAGCGCCGAGGCAATGGAGAACAGGGCGCCGATGGAGACCAGCAGGAAACCGCTTTCCCCCAGAAACGGACGGGCGGCCTCGGCCAGCGCATTGTCTTCCGCCTGGATGAGCCGGGGGAGGGGCAGGTTACCGATGGCGACCATCGAAACCGACACATAGACGATGGTGACGATCAGGATACTCAAATAGATGGCGAGGGGGACATTGCGCTGGGGATTCCGCATGTTCTCGGAGGCGTTGGTGACCAGCCCGAACCCCATGTAAGAGAGGAAAAAGATAGCGGTGGCGTTGAGAGTACCTTTCAGCTCGGCGGGGCTGAAGGAGGGCGTAACCCAGGCGAGCCGGAGGGTCCGAAGGCCCAATACCACGAACAGCCCCAAAATACCCAACTTGATCAGCACGATAAAGAATTCGGCCTTGCCGACAGTGGCGGAACCCAGTATGCCAAGCACCATGAATACGATAACGACACCGGCCTCCATGAGCCCCATTCCGAGCGGTGATGGGTGGAGATTCAAAAACGGCAGCAGATAGCCGGCGAAGCCCTTGGCAAACAGGGCGATGGAAATGACGTAGGTGAGCCAGAAGAGGAAGCTCAAGGCGCCGGTCAGCAGTCCGTCACCGATCCCTTTGATGATGAATTCCATCGGTCCGGCATCAGAGATGATGCGGCTGCCAAGATGGGCGTAGGAATAGGCGACCAGCAGCGCCACAATGCCCGAGAGGACAAATACCAGTGGCAGATTGTGCCCCGCCACACGCGCGCCCAGGCCGAAGATGGAGAAGATGCTGGCACCTACCATTGTGCCCACGGCCAGGGCGATCACTTGCCAGAGGCCCATTTTCTTTTCGTTGCCAGTATTCATGGTATTGGTATTGGGTCCGAGACCCAGCGGGTGGCCCATGCGGCGTAGCCGATGCCCGCGAGCGAGGCGATGAGGCCGATGGTGCGCGCTATTAACCCGGCAACACTATATATCGCATTCAGGGCTTCAGGCAGGCACCGGACCTGCGTTCCAGCGCGCTGGACAGGATGTCCAAGTATCGCGAGTGCATGGATGCACTGGAGCGACCTTGGTAAGGGAATGACCCTTGCCTGCACACTGCGCCTTGTTCTGGCGCCTGCCTGAAGCCCTGAATGCGATATATAGTGTTGCCGGGTTAATATATGGATTGGATGCATTCTTGGATTCCCGTCAATGGTTGGGATCAGAGGCCAACGCCATGCGTGCGGCGAGGCCGAAGGATTCGGTGAGTGTGGGGTGAGGATGGATACTGTTGGCGAGGGCCTCGATGGGGATTCCCGCGCGCACCAGCAGGGCTGCTTCCCCCATGATCTCGCCCGCTCCTTCCACCAGTGCATGCACGCCGACCACGCGTCGGCTTTCCTTGTCATAGACGATCTTCAGCATGCCGTCGTCATGGGCGGCGATTTGGGCTCGAGCATCCTGGGCGAAGTCGTAACGAGCGATTCCCACGGCGATGCCTCGTTCACGGGCTTGCGCCTCGGTGAGCCCCGCCATGCCTATCTCGGGCTCGCTGAATATGACAGCGCTGTTGTGTTCCGCTAAGGGAAACTGGCTTGGGAGGCCGCGCATGTGGCGGGCGAGGGCAAGGCCCTGCGCCGTGGCCCAGTGGGCGAACATGGGCTGTCCGATGACATCACCCACGGCAAAGATACCGGGTTCCGCGGTCTCCAATTCGGCGTTCACCTCGATGCCGTGTGGCCCATGCGTTACGCCCGTTTGTTCCAGCCCCAGCCCCTCGACGCGCGGCCGGCGGCCGGTGACCAGGAGAACGGTGTCGGCAAAACGCCGCCGTTCGCCCCGCGCGCTGGCGGTATATTCCACATAGACGCCGTCGCCACCGGTGTTGACGATGGCTTTGATCTGACAACCGGTGGTGATCTCGATGCCGTCGTTCTGCATCCGGTCGGTCAGTATTTGCGCCAGTTCCGGGTCCACCGGGCCAAGGATATGAGGCGCGGCCTCCAGCAGGGCGACCTCACTGCCCAGGGTACGGAATACCTGCCCAAGTTCGACGCCGATGGGGCCGCCGCCGATGATGACGAGTCTTTGTGGGATCTCTCCAATGTCGAGGATGTCTTCGCTGTCCAGTACCCGCGCGTGGTCCACCCCGGGAATCGGTGGGCGGACGGGAATCGAGCCGGTGGCGATGACCGCCTGCTCAAAGCTGATGGTGCGTCGTTGGTCGTTCGGCAGGGTGATCTCGGCGGAGCGGGGCGAGAGCAGGCGGGCGTGGCCTTTGACCACCTCCAGTGTCGGGATGCGTCCGGCGCGCGCCAGGGCCGTCTCTCCACGGCGTTTCAGGATGGCTCGCTTGCGTGCCAGGACCGCAGACCAGTTCACCTTGGCATCTTGTGTGGGCAGGCAGAGACCAAAGGTGTCGGCGGCGCGTAGCTCACGCAGGCGGCGCGCGGTTTCCCGGAAGATCTTCGACGGGATGCAGCCCTCGAACAGGCAAGTGCCGCCCAGGCCGGGGCCCGCCTCCACCAGTGTGACCTTTCGTCCCGCCTGCGCGAGGGCCATCGCCAACGGCGTACCTGCCGGGCCGCCACCAATCACAAGGACATCCGTCATCTGCCTGATCCTCCGGGGTTGGGGGTGCAGGGGTTGCACCGCATAGTCCGACATTGACCCGGCAACACTCTATATCGCATTCAGGGCTTCAGGCAGGCGCCGGACCTGCGTCCCAGCGCGCTGGACAGGACGTCCAAGTGTCGCGAGTGCATGGATGCACTGGAGCGACCTTGGCAAGGGAATGACCCTTGCCTGCGCACCGCGCCTTGCGCCGGTGCCTGCCTGAAGCCCTGAATGCGATATATATTGTTGCCGGGCCAATAGTATATTGGCACCCTTGTCACTCCTATCAAGGGGGTGCCCGTCTTCTCCCTTGAGTATTGTCATCGGAATGACATGAGGATCAGACGGTCGTGGTCGGATCTTTTTTGCGCCAGCCGTTGTTCACGACATAGCCGATGGTGAGTGCGCTGATCGCGATACTCCAGACGATGGCTGGGCCGGAGGGAAGGTCGGCGAGCGCGGAGAACAACAGGCCGAGGGCGTATCCGGTAACACCGATGAGCCAAGCGAGCGCGATGCCGCGCCAGTAAGGGTGGGTTCGCGTTGCCAGCGCCGGTACGATCAGGCTGGTAAAGACCAGATAGACGCCGACGAGCTGCACCGACGCGGTAATGGCGAGGGCGAAGATGAGGTAGAAGCCGAAGCCGCCGCGCAGTCGGGGCAGCCGGAACCACAGCGCCAGCAACAGCGTATAGAGCGCCACCACGGGGACGAGCTGAGACCAGCCGACCCACAGGATCTGTCCCGACAGCAGTTCTTTGATGTGCTCGCCGCCATGAGGGTTGTGGGCGATCAGCAGCAGGCTGCCGGTCGCGGCGAGGACGAAGATGATGCCAATGAGCGCCTCTTGTACTTTGGGCCAGTGGGTATCCAGCCAGCCGAGTAGGATTGCGCCCAACAGGGCGCTGCCCGCGGCGGTGGCCTGTACTCCCCAGCCCTCGAGCTGCCAGTCGTTGATCTGCGCCGCGAGCATGCCGAGTCCGGCGATCTGGGCCACGGCCAAGTCGATGAAGATGATCCCCCGTTTCAGCACCTCGCGGCCCAGTGGCACATGGGTGGCGAGCACCAGCAGCCCGGCGCAGAACGCCGGGCCGAGGATGCCGGGATCGAGGGACTGCCAGTCGATCCCTCCGGGGTTCATTGGATCACCTTCAGCAACCGGTCGATGGTGTCATCGAACAGGCCGAACAGGTCTTTTGCCGCGTCCGTACCGCCCACGGTGAAGGGCAGGGTCACCTCGGGAATTCCCGTTTTTTGTGACAACCAGCGGGCCGGGCTGGGGTCCATGTAGGCGGCGTGGATGATTGCCTTGGCGGGGTTGGCCTTCAGCCGCGCCTTGAGTTCGGCGAGATGGCCAGGGGTGGGGGGGATGCCGGGCTTGGGTTCAAGTTCGCCGACTTGATGCAGACCGAGCCAGGCCTCGAAGTACGGCCACTGGCGGTGATGTACGACGATGGCCGCGCCCTTCAAAGGGGCGGCGCGCTGTTCCCAGCGGGCGATGGCCTTCTGCCAGCGGTCGTCGAAATCCGTCAGCCGGCGGTGGTACCCCTCGGCCTGCGATGGGTCGAGTTCCGCCATTCGGGCGGCCAGTGCCTTTGCGACCCTGGCGATGTTGCGTGGGTCGGTCTGGATGTGAGGATTGCCCTGGGCGTGGATGTCGCCCTCCGAGCGGTCCAGCCGGGTCGGCCTCTCCAGCAGACGCACCTGGTTGGCGGCAAGGAAATAGCCGAGCTGCCCCGGTTGCACGCGACCATTGTGGGCCTTGCGCAGCAGCAACGGCAGCCAGCCGATCTCAAGTTCGGCACCGGTGCAGACCAACAGGTCGGCGCGCCGCATCCGGGCGATCAGGCTGGGACGCGCCTGGATGTGGTGTGGGTCCTGGTGGGCGGTGGTGGCGGTGAAGACCGTGGCGGCGTCACCCCCAATCGTCCGGGCCAGCGCGCCCCATTCGGGTTCGCAGGCGAAGACGTTGAGCGCAGCCTGGGCGGACAAGGGTGTAAGCAACGCCAGGATGATGATGAAGACCAACGTGTTTCTGGATGTGGACATAGTGGGCTCCTTAGAATTGATGGGCGCCGTGTGCGCCGAGGGCGACCACGTATTGCAGGATGATCTGGCTATCCGCGAGGGGGCGTGACTCATCCCGGTTATATTGCAGGCGCAGGCGGCTGAACTCGCTGTTGGACCAGTCGAGCATGGCGCTGTAGTGGCGCGGGTCGTGGCCCAGGGTATCCAGGCTGCTGCCGGCCAAGGCCGGCCCTGGGTCATCCGCCTCCAGACCCGCGATGCGTAACCCGAACCGCCAGCGCGGCATGAACTGGTAGACCCCTTGCAAGTACCAGCCATTCTGGTCGGTGGAATAGCCGGCCGGCGTGCCACCGTCGGGGGTGAATGCGCCCGATTCGCTACGCATGAACAGTTCGCCCTGGAGCTTGAAGTTACGCTCGTAGGGATTGCCGCCGGGAGCCCATTTCCACACCGCGTCGGCGATCCACAGATGGCTGTGGCCGGTGAACAGATCACCATCGCCGGATTCACGGTCCCGGGCCTCGGTATCGAGATAGGAGAGACCTGCCTTCCAACTGTTGCTCTCGTCCCAGTCGCCGCCTACATGGGCGAAGGCTGCCCAGGCGCCGACGCCATTGTGGGCCCGACCGCCAGCGGGATAATGATCGCCCGCCAGCAGTTCGCCGCCCAGTTCCACGAACAGGTCGGTGGGGGCCAGCCAGCGTACCTCCACACCGTCGTCCTTATAGGCGTTATTGAGCATGGCGCGGTAGGGCAGGGGCCGATCGGCGAAGTCGTCAGCGTGAGTATGGAAGCTGTTCAGGTAGCCGATGCCGGAGAGGAAACGGCCGGCGCGGAGCCCAAGGCCGCCGGGCAGGTCGAGGGTCTGGATGAAGGCCTCCTCGATCTCGATGCCGTCGGCGCCGCCGTCGCTGACGAAGCTGCCAGTGAACTGGCCATAGAACTTGTCGTCGATATTGGCGCTGATGCCGAGTTCGGACTCGCCCAGAGAGAGCCCTTCGTCGCCCTTGCCGCCCTCTTCCCCGATGGAGAAACCGGGGATCGCCTGTTCCGAGGCAGGACGGGAGAAGTGCTGGAAGCGGCCGTTCATGACAAGGCCGATGCCCGGGTTGAAGGCGTTGGCGGATTGGGGCGTGGCAGGGGCGGGCGCGTTTGCCGCATCGGCCGCTTCCTGTGCGGCGGTCTCTGCCTGCTTTGCCCGTTGCTCCGCTTTGGCGAGGCGCTTCTCCAGTTGCCGGATACGGGCGGCGTACTCTTTCTTCATGTGGACGAGCATCTGTTTGATCTGGGCGATATCGTCCGATGATCCGGCGAATGCCGGCGTGATGGACAAGGCCAGGGCAAGGGGCAGCAGGGCGGCCCGGTGTCGTAATCGGTTGTGCATGACTCTGACTCCCTCATCGATGGGATGGGTTCTGTTCGAGAATATGAAGCGCCAGCCAGCCGCGGCCTCACGCCCCGTGGCGATGGAGGCCGGGCGGCCGTTCTTCGAAGGGTGCGATCAGAAGCTCAGAGCAGGCGGTGCGCGGCCCGGTGGGGTGCGCCAGGTCGGGGCGGCTGGCGCCCGTGCCGTGGCGAACGGCAAAACGATGGCGACGAAAAAGGGGAAGGGGATGGCCTGGGCCAGACTGTTCGAAGGCAGGGGGGAGGCGCCCGCACCCAGGATGCAGACGGCGCACTGCGCATCAGGTTGATGATGGATCAGGGGATGGAACAGCAGCCCTGCCATGGCCAGCAGGAGCAGGGCGACGAACCAGCGGCGCCTTCGCTGCTCAAGGGGGGTGCGTGGTGCTGTTGGCAGGTCGTGCATGAACGCTATTCTATACTCTCCACGAATCCCCCGGCAAAGGCCGGATGGAAATTTTGACAAACCTCCGACAATACCGGTATCAAGCGTAGAGGCTCCGTCGCCGGAGCAGGCCATAGGCGCCGCGTTTGACGAAGTCGTTGATGATGCCCCATGCGAGGGCGTAGAGCCATATGTAACCCGCCCACTTCCAACTGATGGGCTCCACCCACCAGCCGTAGACACAGATCAGGGTGCCGAGCACGGCGCTCCAAAAGCTGGCGTGCAGCAGAATCGTCGAAGGAAAAGGCGGACGCCACATCCAGTCCTCGCTGCGGGTGACGAAGATGGTGGTGTGGCCCGCGACGATGAGCTTCAGGAAGATGAGTGTTTGAATGGTCGCTTGGTCGATTTTCGCCTCTTCGAGCAGGAAGAAGAGCAGAAAGGAGCTGATGACGCCGGCCACGCCGAGGATGCTGGAGACCATGATCAATTCCTGCATGTTCCAGCGTACGGGCTGGCGGTTGACCTTGGTGTTGTCGTAGGCGATGGCGAGGATGGGGATGTCGTTCAGCAGCGCCAGGATGACGATCATGATGGCGGTGACGGGGTAGAAGTTGAACACCACGATGGAGAGGGTCATGAACAGCAGCACACGGATCGTCTCCGCGATGCGGTAGATCGCATAGGACTTCATGCGTTCGAAGGTGATACGGGCCTGTTCGATGGCGTCGTTGATCACCGACAGGCCAGGGGCGGTGAGGATGATATCCGATGCCGCCCGCGCGGCGTCGGTGGCGTTGGCGACGGCGAACCCGCAGTCGGCCTTTCTCAGCGCCGGTGCGTCGTTGACCCCGTCGCCGGTCATGCCTACGATGTGGTCGGCGTGCTGCAAGGTCTCCACCAGGGCGTATTTGTCCTCCGGCACCACCTCGGCGAAGATGTCGATCTCTTCCATCATGTCCGCCAGCGCCGATTCGTGCACCTTGATGAACTGACGCTCAAGCAGGTTGGTGTCGAACATCTTCTTCAGCTCTTCCATCACCCCGTCGGCGAAACGGCGGGCCTCCTTGAGGGGAACATCGCCTTTCAGCTTGCGGTAGAAGGCGGCGGTCAGCGCTTCGGCCATGGCGATGAGTTCACCGCCGGACTTGCCGGAGAGCTGCTCGGCGCGCAGGGCGCGGGGTTCGAGGCCCAGCATGCGCCCGATTTCGCGCGCGATGGCAATGTTGTCGCCGGTGACCATCTTGACCCGTACGCCGTACTCGGCCATGTGCTGGATCACCTCGGCGGAGTCTTCACGTGGCGGGTCGAAGAGGGGGATCAGTCCGACTAGATCGAGCGGTCCATCCCCGCTCTGACGCGCCACGGCCAGGGTGCGGTAACCTTTGCTCGCCAGCACCTCGATGGTGCGCGCGATGGCGATGGTTTCGTTTTCGGGCATCTCCGCCAGATCGAGCAACACCTGGGCGGCGCCCTTCACCACCCGCAGGCGTTCGCCGTCTTTCTCGACGACGGCCTCGGTGCGCTTGCGTACCGGGTCGAAAGGGATGTATTCCACTTGCCGCCAGGATTGCCAGTCGATCTCCGGAAACTTCTGTTCGGCATGGTGAAAGAGTGGGATCTCGATAGGGTCATGATTCTCCAGCCGCGAGGCGAGCAGGGCATAAAGGAATAGCGCCTCCTCGGTGTGGCCGTCGAGCACTACGGGATCCGCCACCTGCATCTCGTTCTTGGTCAGGGTGCCGGTTTTGTCGGAACAGAAGATATCCACCCCAGCCAGTTCTTCGATGGCAGTGAGGCGTGAGACGATGGCCTGCCGTCGTGCAAGGTTCAGCGCGCCCACCGCCATGGTGACCGACAATACCGCCGGCAGCGCCACCGGGATGGCGGCAACAGTGAGCACCATGGCGAAACGCAGGATCTCAAGCAGATCCTCGTTTCGGAAAAGAGCGACCATGACGATCAGGGCCACAAGCGCCACCGTGACGATGATGAGGAAATTGCCGATGTTGATGACCATTTGCTGGAAGTGGCTGTGCTCCTCCAGGGAGGCCTTGGCCACCAACGCCACCACGGAATGGAAACGGGTGTTGGCGCCGGTGTTGACCACCACGGCGCGCATCTCACCCTGCTTCACCACGGTGTTGGCGTAGGCCACCTCGTCCTTGCGTTTGGTGACTGGCAACGACTCACCAGTGAGGGCGGACTGGTCGATGGCGAGGTAGTTGCCATCCAGGAGCTGAACATCGGCCGGCACCAGGTCGCCGATCTTGAGTTTGACGATATCTCCCGGTACCAGTTCGCGGGCGGGGATGCGCTGCCAGGCGCCATTGCGCAGGACCAGGACTTCCTGTCTCATGCGCTGTTTGAGGGCGGCCAAGGCATTCAGCGCACGATGCTCCTGCAGGAAGTCCAGTGCGGCGTTCACCACCAGCATCACCATGATGATGGTGAAGTCCTCCCATTTTTGCACCAGCGCCGAAAGGACGGCGGCCGCCTCGATCATCCATGGGATGGGCCCCCAGAAGCGGCGGAAGATGCGGTGCCAAAGAGGTTCCTCCTTTTCCTCGATCGCGTTGGGGCCATATTCTTGGAGCCGTTTTTCCGCCTCTTTCGAGTCGAGTCCCTCCTCAGCGCGGGTCTTCAGTTCCTGCAATGTCTTAGCGACGTCATGGGTCGCGAAGTCATCCGTTGTCTTTATCATTCCGGGGCTCCGATGAAGTCGAGTTGTTGGCTGCCAACGCGCCGCGGCTGAATCAGCCGCGAAACAGGCGCTTCAAGTAACGGCACGACAGGCTGAACATGGGTACATCCTGACGGTACTTCAAGTAGGCCTCTCCGAACTTGGCGACTGCCTCCCGTTTTTCGAGAAAACGGATCAGCAGCATGACGATCGGTTCGATCGGGTAGATGCAAAGGAGGAACGGCGGCGAACCCACGATCAGGCCGAGCGCGAGCAGAACGAGGCCCGGGACGAAGGTGCTGAGATGAAAGATACTGTGGGTCAGGAGCGCGTGGAAGTGACGCAGATCGATCAGGATGCCGGCGCCCAGGCCGCCGACGATGAACAACACCCACAGAAGGATTCGGGCGACATTGGGTAGGCCGATCACGGTCAGGGGATCTGTTGCAGCATCTGAAGCAGCCCTGTGTAGTGAGTCTGGATCACTTCGAGCATGCCATGCCGCTTTGCCGCGCGGCAACCTCCATAGCCGGCTATCGAGTCGTAGAACGCCTTTTCCAAGTTGTGGAGATAGGTTTGTTCATCCATCTTCGCATATTGGGTGATGACATCGCTGGTCGTCAGGCCAAAGTTGGCGGCCAGCAGTTTGTCCACATCATTCAGTTTGTTGGAGCCGGGAAATCCGCGGCAGTGGATGTTGAACAGGTCGTATCGGTAGGCGGTCTCCACCGCATCGAGGAGGATAGGGCGGATATCTTCGTCAGGCAGGAGTTCGGCGTCCGCCGCATACGGCGATACACCGGGCACGCCCAGACACAGGAGAATGAAGGTATTCAGGATGATGACGTTTATTGGCACGACTACTGCCCCGCGCGCACGACCAGGACATCACAGGGCGCGATATGAATCACCCCCCCGGCCGTTGAACCCAACAACGCCGTGATGCCATGCTGTGCATGGCTTGCGAGGACGATCAGGTCCGCTGATATCTCTTCTGCAAAGTGGCTGATCTCATGCTTGGCCGACCGGCTGCTGAAGCGTGTCTCCAGCCGGATGTCTTTCAGACCGAGGGAGGCCGCCAGTTGGTGTAGGGTCTCGCCGGCGCGGCGTTCCAAGTATTTCTTGGGATCCTCGTCTTCCGGCCCGATCATGTCGTTCGGGATCTCTTCGGGGAAATAGTCGATCACGTGCAGTAGGGTCAGAGAGGCACCGTACTGCTCTGCAAGATCCATGGCGCGTTCGATGGCAAGGTTGCAATAGTCGGAAAAATTCGTCGGACAAAGGATGTTGTGGTAGCGTTTCATCTGCGCCTCCTGGGGGTGGATACTCTAACAGACGAGGGACGGGGCCGCCCCTGGCCCGGGTTATTAACCCGGCAACACTATATATCGCATTCAGGGCTTCAGGCAGGCGCCGGAACAAGGCGCAGTGCGCAGGCAAGGGTTGTTCCCTTGCCAAGGTCGCTCCAGTGCATCCATGCACTCGCGACACTTGGACATCCTGTCCAGCGCACTGGAACGCAGGTCCGGCGCCTGCCTGAAGCCCCTAACTCTATGATATTCAAAGACAGGCCGCGGCGTGCCGGCCCGCAGGCTGCGTTGCTCCATCTTGCTGTAGGGTGGCTACAGCGGCGATGGGCCGCCTTGCTGCGAACCGGCACGCCACGGCTGAATACGATATATAGTGTTGCCGGGTTAATAATATTCATGAAGTCGCTCGCGCCCTTGCTTGATCCTTGTCTACACAGGGAATTTTCCTTCCTCGGCAATACAGCCCATATTCCACGCGGTCAGAAAATCCCCTGTGCGGACAATTCTCTGTACAATCATCGCGGCGATTCATGAATAATCCAGGCTAGGAGTCTGCCGGGTTAATAATATTAACAGATGCAACAGATGCGGGATGGCCAGCTCATTGAGTTTTTGCAACACTTGTTATCCAGCCACTGGGGAATGGGCTCGATCAGCGTGTTGATGATGTTGGAATCCATGCCTATCGTAGGGCTCTTCGTACCAGGCGTATTTCTGATGGTGGCGTTGGGGTCCCTTGCGCATGCCGGACAACTGCCTTTTGGGGAACTGGTGGTGTTCGCCACCGCCGGCGCCCTGGCGGGCGACAGCCTGGGCTACTGGTTGGGGTTTCTGCGGGGTGCTGAAACAGCATGGGGGGGCTCGCATAAGCGTATTCGGCGCGGCCGCAAAAAGGCCGAGGCGTTGCTGGCGAAGCGCGGCCGGCTGGCTGTGTTCATCGGCCGGTTCGTGTGGTTTTTCCATCCAGCGGTACCGGTCATCGCGGGCGCAACCGGTATCCGGCCCGGTTGGTTCTATGTGGCGGATATCCCGGCGGCCGCGATTTGGGTGGCGCTGTACGGCGGTATCGGTTATCTCGCGACAGGCGTTCTGCGGGAACGGGCGCTTGAGACCCTCTCGGTATTGGGTGTCATCGTCGCCGTTGTCCTGATCCTGTTGTTTTACCGCTGGTTTCGGAAGCGGCGCACCTAACCCGGATTATTCATGCAAGTCGCTCGCGCCCTTGCTTGATCCTTGTCCACACAGGGAATTGTCCTTCCTCGGCAATACAGCCTGTATTCCACTCGGTCGAAAAATCCTCTGTGCGGGCAATTCTCTGTGTAATCATCGCGGCGATTCATGAATAATCCGGGCTAAGGGGTTTTTGTCTGTGGGTCGGATCTCTGCTGTTTTCTGCATGCAGACGGGCGGTGTTCCGACGACATTATGTAGACGGATGCAATGGGTTATTAACCCGGCAACACTATATATCGCATTCAGGGCTTCAGGCAGGCGCCGGAACAAGGCGCAGTGCGCAGGCAAGGGTCATTCCCTTGCCAAGGTCGCTCCAGTGCATCCATGCACTCGCGACAC
>JALSTP010000201.1 GCA_026983675.1 Sedimenticola sp. | reverse complement strand
CGTAAACAGCGTCCATGATGGGGACACGTTGCGTGTTACATGCGGCGGGCAGCGAATGAAGATTCGCCTCTACTGTATAGATGCTCCGGAAATCAGACAAAGGCCGTGGGGCAAGGAGTCCAGAGATTACCTGCGTTCGATTGCACCCCTCCGGGTTTTGGTTATTGCCAAGAACAAAGATCGCTACGGGCGGACGGTGGGTGAGGTGTTGACCGCCGACAGTGATCGCAGGAATCTGAATCTGGCCATGGTGCAGGCAGGCATGGCGGTGGTGTACGAACGGTATTGCGATGAGTCGCGGTACCATCGAGCCGAAAAGGCGGCCAGGGAGAGGCGTGCGGGCGTTTGGTCCAAGTCCGGATTGCAGCAACGACCTTGGGTAACGCGCCACAGGAAATGATTGATACCGCATGCCACGAGGGCGCGGATGAAGCTGCTGATGTTGGTCGGGGTGAGAGGATTCGAACCTCCGGCCCCTGCCTCCCGAAGGCAGTGCTCTACCAGGCTGAGCTACACCCCGATTAACGGGTTCGGCTGACGGAGAAGTCAGCCAAACTGCTCAATGCATGAAGATAAGGGGAGTCGGCGAACGGGGCCAGGGCCTCCTTTGCCTTCTCCGCTTCACGCTGCGCAGCCGCCGCAGTGTACTCGATTGCGTCGGTGGATTCAATTGCCGTCTTGACGTCCTCGATGCGTTCGATGCTTCCTTGTTCAATGGCCTCGCGAAGCAATGCCTGTTGCTGGGATGTGCCCACCGCCATGGCGCGTAAGAGGGGGAGGGTGGGTTTCCCCTCGGCCAGGTCATCGCCGATATTTTTTCCTATTTCCTTATTTGATGAGGCGTAGTCCAAAGCGTCGTCCACGAGTTGGAATGCGATACCGAGATGGAGGCCGTAGTCTGCCATGGCGCGCTCCAGTTCAATGTCGGCGTCGGCGATGATCGCGCCCAGTCTCGATCCTGCTTCGAAGAGGGTGGCGGTTTTACGCAGGATCACCTCTCTATAGCGCTCCTCCGTGGTGTCGGGGTCATTGCAATTGAGGAGTTGCAGGACCTCGCCTTCGGCAATGCGATTGGTGGCATGCGAGAGCACCTCCATGACGGCCATGCGGTCCAGTGCAACCATCATTTCGAAGGAGCGCGAATAGAGGAAGTCGCCGACCAGGACACTGGCGGAATTTCCCCACACGGCGTTGGCGGTATCCTGGTCGCGCCTCATCATGGAGCCGTCCACTACGTCATCGTGCAACAGGGTGGCGGTGTGTATGAACTCTACGATTGCTGCCAAGTCGATATGTTGTGTCCCGGCGTAGTCACAGGCGCGTGCCGCAAGCAGAACAATCATGGGACGCAGCCGCTTGCCGCCACCGTTGACGATATAGTGGCCGATCTGGTTGATCAGCACGACGTCCGAATGGAGTTGCTGCCGGATCAGTTTGTCGACCGCACTCATATCGTCGGCGATGAGCCGCCGAACCGTGGAGATATCCATACAATCCTGCTGGGTGGATAAAAACGATCCATCCTAGGTAGTGGCAGATACACTGTCAAGATGGCATCCCAACGTGAGGTGGAACGAAAATTTACAACGGAGTCAGTGGGCGCATCATCCAGATCTACTGTTCAGGGCGCTTTTCGCGGTATGATTCACGTTTTGCGGATGCGGATTATCGCGTATGATCAGGAGGTTGGGTTTTATTGTTCGCGTAATGGGGATTGTCTGTTACGTTCTGGCGTCGGCGGTATGCGCGCAACCCCTTGATTCTATAAGAGGGTTAATGGCGAAAGGGCTGTATCAGACGGCTTTGGCGCGTTTGGAAACCCTGCTGCGGGCTGATTCCGGGAATGCCGACGCCCATTTCCTGCATGGCGTGGTGTTGGTAAGGCTGGGGCGTGTTGGCGAGGGGGTCGAGATTTTCAAGATGATGACCCGGCGTTTCCCTTCGTTGTCGGCGCCATACAACAATCTGGCGGTCTTATATGCGTCGCAAGGGGATCTGGAGCGCGCTCGCGGGGTGTTGGAGAAGGCGACGCAGGTCAATTCGGGGGACGCCACTGCCTACGAAAACCTGGGGGATCTCTATAGCCGCATGGCCGCCAATGCCTATGATCGGGCCACCCGCCTTGACCCCGGGCGGGTGGAGGTGAAAGGCAAGTTGCGGAATCTCATCGAAATGCTGGCGCTGGCATACCGGTCAAGCGGGAAAGACAGCGAGATTGGGGCCGATATGGAACGGGCGCCTGGGCGGGATCTTCGGCATACGCACACGTCTGCCTTGCGGTCGGCTTGTGTACAGCCGTGGCCCGCACCGGAGGGAGCGCTTGCTGAGAGGATGGGGCAATGGTTGATGGCGCGGGGAGCTGTCGCGAAGCCGCCGACGGGTCCCAGGCTTTTCAGGGTCTATCTGCCAGAACGGAAGAGCCTGCAGGAGGCGCGTGTGCTGCAGCGGGCCCTGAAGAGCAAGGGGGTGAAGGATTGCTATGTGCTTAGCGTGGGGGCATCGAAGGGGGTTGTTGCCTTCGGCGCCTATCGAAATCGGGAATATGCCAGGGAGAGGATCAGGGAGTTGCAACGGCTGGGTATCGAGTCATTGCAGATGGGGACGATCTTACCGGGCGGGTCGGTTTTTCGGTTGAAAAAAGGGGGGGACGGGACGTTGGCGGCGGCATTCGGCAAAACGTTTTCCGGCCATTCGTTGACATCGGCGCAATGCCCATGAGGGCCTGGCAGTTATGAGAATTCCGGGTGCTTTGCGACAGGAGATCGGTGTGGCCGCGTGGGTGGTCATTGCCATGCTTGGCGTTGTCGGGAAGGGCATCGCCGCCGAAGATGTACCGGTGCGTCACTGGATGGTCTACTACAGCGACGTGTTGCCGCCGGAGGCGTTCTACCCTTATGACCCGGTCGTTTTTGACAGTAACAGCCATCCCCTGCTGTCGCCGCTCAAGGATCGAGGGAAGACGCTGTTGGGCTACCTGAGCCTGGGCGAGGTGGAACGGTTCCGTCCCTGGTTTGACGAGCTGAAACGCAACGGATTGCTGTTGATGGAAAACAAGAACTGGCCAGGCAGTTATTTCGTCGATCTGCGCAACCCGAGGTGGACCCAGTTGGTCATCGATGAACTGGTGCCGAAGATCCTCTTCCACGGCTTCGATGGCGTATTCCTGGATACCTTGGATAATGCCTCTGAACTGGAACGTATCGATCCGAAGCGGTACAAGGGCATGGCGGACGCTGCGGTGCATCTGGTGCGGGCGATCAGGCGCCACTACCCCGAGATCAAACTCATGCTGAACAGGGCATTCGAGCTGTTGCCGCAATTGGGTAATGTGGTGGACATTGCATTGGCTGAGTCTACCTACGCCGGCTACGATTTCAAAAACAAGCGCTACCAACGTATACCGGACACGCAGTATGCGCAGTATGTCGCCGTTCTGAAGGATGTGAAGGCGCGCTTTCCGCACTTGCAAATCTTTGCGCTTGATTATTGGGACCCGGAAGACAAGGAGGGCGTCAAGGCAATCTACGATGCGCAGCGAGCAAATGGTTTTTCACCTTTGGTGAGTACCATCAAGCTGGATCGTATCGTTGCGCAACCAGAACAGCGGTGAAGGGGAGGGCAAACAGGTTGGATCGCGCGTCGATGGCAGTGGCCAGAAGGTGGTGCCTGTTGGTCTCCTTGCTCCTGTTGTGGACCTGGGGGAGGGGGCCTCTTGCCAAGGAGGTGCCGAGTCGCATCGAGCCGCGGGTCGTGTTGGCCTTCTACGATTCGAAGCATAGTCCTTACACCACCGATACCGATGTGCATCAAGCGGCGGAGATGCCGCTCAATCATCTCGGCGTCGACGTGCGTTTTCAGGATATCCGCCAGCCCCTCCCTGATGCCGCTGCCATGTCTGGCGTGAGGGGCATCCTGCTCTGGTTCGACGTGAATTCGATGCCGAATCCGGAGTTGTTTCTCCATTGGCTCATCGGGCAGATAGACGCGGGTGTTCGCGTGGTGGTCATGGGGAGTCACGCCTTTGAATACCGTAGCGATGGCGTGCCGGTGGATCGTGCCCTGGTTGCCCGGTTCTGGGGCCGGTTGGGCTTGAAGAAGAGTGGCGAGTGGGTGACGGCCACCTATGCCATCACCTTTCAGCCGGCGGGGAGGAACATGACGGCCTTCGAGCGGAATCTCCCTGCATTGCCACCTGCTTACCCCGATATACGGGTCGCAGGGGCCGGCGTGTTATCCCATTTGCGCGCCTACGATCCCCGCCGGCCCGACGAGGTCTCCGATCTGGTGGTCACGGGGGCACATGGAGGCTATGTTGCGCCGGGGTACAGCATTGTGGAGTATCGGGATGCGCGTCGCCGATACTGGTATCTCAATCCTTTCCGCTTTTTCAGACAGGCGTTCGACCTGGATGGATTGCCCAAGCTCGATGCCACAACACTCACCGGGCGCCGAATCTTCTATAGCCACATCGATGGTGATGGCTGGCGCAATATCTCGCTGGTGCCGGGATATCGTGAAAAAGGCAAATTGTCAGCCGAGGTAATCCTGAACGAGATTTTCCTGAAATATCCGGGGTTGCCCGTCACCGTTGGGCCGATTGCCGCGGATCTGGATCAAAATTGGTTCGGCACCCGGGAATCCCGGCGTCTGGCGAAGGAGATCTTTGCCTTGCCCAATATCGAGGCAGGGAGCCACACCTATACACACCCGTTGTCATGGCAGTTTTTCGAGCACTATGACGCCGACAAGGAAAAGCCGTATATCGATCGTTATCCCAGAACACCGAGCAATTTTCGCTATCAGGCCGGACTCGAAGGGCTGTTGAAATACGCCATCGAGAACGCGGGGGCGCCACCGGACTCCGAACGGGCCGCGGTCGAGATCAAGAAGGTGGGTGGCAAGGTGGAGGATCACTACCGCACGCCGCGGGTGTATTACCGTGGACCCTATGACCTCCGCGAGGATCTCGTTGGGTCGGCCGAACTGATTCAGCAACTGCTGCCCCCGGGGAAGCGCGTGAAGATATTGCAATGGTCGGGCAATACCATGCCCTTTGAAAAGGCGATCCGCATGGTCCGGAAGGCGGGAATGCAGAATATCAACGGGGGTGATACCCGGCTCGATCGCCAATACAACTCCATCCTCTGGGTATCCCCGCTTGGCCGGAGAGTGGGGAAAGAACTGCAGATCTTTGCCTCCAACAGCAACGAAAACACCTATACAGACCTGTGGACCGGCCGGTTCTATGGTTTTCGCTTCCTCGAACAGGCGCTGCGGCGGACAGAGACACCTTTTCGCATCAAGCCCATCAACATCTACTATCACATGTACAGTGGTGAACGGCAGGCAAGCCTGAATGCATTGCGCAGAAATCTCGATTATGCCCAAAGCCAAAGCATTGCGCCGATCACCACCAGCCGTTTCGCCGCCATAGCGAAAGGGTTTTATCGCGCCAGGATAGAGCGGTTGGGGGGGGCGCGCTGGCGTGTTCTGGATAGAGGCAAGATGGAGACCGTGCGTTTCGACGACGCCGTGTTCAAGGCGGTGGACTTTGGGCAGTCACGGGGTGTTCTTGGCCAGACACACTTGCATGGCAGCTTGTATATCCACCTCGATCCCGCCGAGTCCACGCCCGTCGTGGCCCTGCGTGACATCGATTATGCCGACCGCGAGCCCGACGCCCCCCGGCCCTACCTCATCAGCAGCCGATGGTGGACAGAGGGGCTGAAACTTACCCCGGACGGCTTCCGCTGCCAGGTACAGGGGTATGGTTCGGGCAATATGCAATGGTACATGCCGGAGTCCGGGATGTACCGTATCCGGATTACATCCGCGGACAACAAGGTGACCCGCCAGGAAGCGGAGGTCACCGGCGAGCACTGGCTCAATGTTGAATTGTCGCAGGCGCCCGTCGAACCGGTCGAAGTCGAGGTCCGGAAGGTGAGTGGGGGACATGACGGGGCATAAGTTCATCTTCGTTATCCTGCTGGCGGCCGGTGTTGCGGCCAGTCTGTTGCTGGTGCCCGGGGAAAAGGAGTTGGGGCTGGTCTACTACAAGGAGCATCAATATACCGCGGCCCAGAGGCTCTTCGAGAAACTGTACAGGAGCGGCGATGCCAGCCGTTCGGACCTCGCAGCGCTGGTGCGCATCTATTTGGCGGAAGGAAACGTGAGTACGGCGATCGATGCCTACGAACACTACCTCCTGCGCCATGACAACGATATCGGTGTATGGAAAAAGCTCGAGGGGCTCTACCGGGATGCCCAGCGGCCTTATGACGAGATGCGTGCGCTGGAGAAGATCGTCTCGGTGGAGCCCACCCTGAAACGTTGGGCGAAACTGGCAGATCTCTACAACCGGTACGACATGGGGCAGAAAGAGGAGGTGGCCCTGCGCACGCTCGTGAAGCTGGACCCGAAACGCCGTCGGGATCAATTGGCGCTGATTCGCGTGCTGGCGGGGCATGGCAAGCTGGATGAGGCGGCGCAGGTCACCGATCTCTACGTGCAACGCTTCGGGAGCAAGGTGGACAGCAATATGGCCGAACTGCGTCTGAGGTTGCTCATCTCCACTGGGCGCATGGACGACGCCTTTGCCTGGGCGCGGCAATGGCTGGATACCCACCCGCAGATGGCGGTGCGTTATACCGCGATCCTCTACAGTGGGGGCGCAAGCGCCAGTGCGGGCACCGCCTTCGAGAGGGCCGCCGCGGTGGATCCTGCGCGGATGCCGGCATGGTTGATCGGCGCGGTGATGAGTGCGGCGTGGGAGCAGGGCAAGCAGACCTTTCTGGAGCGGTTTGCCGAACGCCTTTCCCCCGAGCAGAGAGAGGCATATCCGGTCCTGATGGCCGGCATTGCGCTGCGCAAACGAGACACGGAGGGATTGGAAAAGTGGTTGCATGCCGCCGCAGCGCGCACCGACCTGGACGTGCGCCAGCGTTTGCGTCTGACCGAAATCTATCTCAACGCGGGGAAGGTAGGCAAGGGATTGGCGCTGATGCATCGGCTTGCGGAAGAGGCCGATGAAGCGCCCGGCGAAGTGCCCAGGGGATTGGCCGATCTGGTACCGGAACTGTTGAAACACGATGCCGTGAAGGAGGGATTCGAGATCTTCGATAGACTCCATCGGCGCCGGCCTGGTCGGGAGGTCGACGCCGCCTGGGCGATACTGGCGGCCGCCCTGGGTAAGCGGGACCACGTCA
>JALSTP010000200.1 GCA_026983675.1 Sedimenticola sp. | reverse complement strand
AAGAATGTGATCTGGCTTCTGAACGCACCCAGTTGATCGTGACCACCCATTCCCCTTTTTTTATTGATAGGCTCCAACCTGAGCAAGTGCGAGTGCTTTACCGTGCGGTCGATGGCTATACCCAAGTACAGCGAGTAGCCGACATGCCGGGCATCAGGGAATTTCTCGACGAGGGGGCTTCCCTGGGCGAGTTGTGGATGGAGGGCCATTTCGAGGCAGGTGACCCCCTTGCGCGGGAGGATGAAGGATGACCCGCCTGGAGATACTGGTGGAAGAGCCTTCAATGGAAGCCGCGCTCCGTGAAGTCATGCCCAGGATTCTACATGGGCGTGCTTACTGGAAATCCATCAACATGGGCAGCAAAGGTAAGCTATTGAAGGTACTTCCCGCTCGCCTTCGAGCCTACCAGAGACGGATCGACAACGATGAAGATCTGAAGATCATCGTGCTGGTGGATCAGGATGACGATAATTGCGAACAGTTGAAACACCGACTGGAAACCATCGCCCGCGAGGCCGGCCTAATCACCAAGACGGCTGTCAATGGCCAAGGCGACTTTCAAGTCGTCACCCGTATCGCCATCGAGGAGTTGGAGGCCTGGTTCATGGGGGATGTCGATGCATTGAAAGCCGCTTTCACTTCCTTGAAGAGCGTCAACTTTCCCGGGAATTTCAGAAATCCCGATAACGGCGGTACCTGGGAGCGGCTGCACCGCTTCCTCAAGCGCCACGGAATCTACCGGAACAGCTACCCGAAGATCGAAGCGGCTCGCAAGATTGCCAAGCATATGGAACCGGGCCGCAACCGCTCGCGCAGCTTTCAGAGCTTCCTGCAAGGCGTGGAGGCCTGCCTATGAAGCTGCATTTCGAGCCCAACCTCGACTATCAGCTTCAAGCCATCGAAGCCGTATGCGATCTGTTCGCCGGGCAGGAAGTATGCCGTACCGAGTTTACGGTAAGCATGCCTTCAAAGGAGCTTATGCCGGGATTTCAGGATCCCGATGCACTGGGCGTTGGCAACCGTCTTTCGTTACTGGATGATGAGATTCTGAACAACCTGCAAGCGGTTCAGCTGCGCAATGGACTGCCCATCGATTCTGCCCTGCGCTCCGGCGATTTCACCGTGGAAATGGAGACCGGAACGGGCAAGACTTATGTCTATCTGCGCACCATCTTCGAGCTCAACAAGCGCTACGGCTTTACCAAGTTCGTGATCGTGGTGCCCTCGGTGGCCATCAAGGAGGGTGTGTACAAGACTCTGCAAATCACCGAACAGCACTTCAAGGGCCTCTATGCCGGCGTGCCTTTCGACTACTTCATCTACGACTCGGCCAAGCTGGGCCAGGTACGCAACTTTGCCACCAGCTCGAATATTCAGATTATGGTGGTAACGGTGGGTGCCATCAACAAAAAGGATGTCAACAACCTCTACAAGGACAGCGAAAAAACCGGCGGTGAAAAGCCCATCGACCTGATCAAGGCCACCCGTCCGATTCTAATTGTGGACGAGCCCCAGAGCGTGGATGGCGGCCTCAAGGGTAAGGGCAAAGAAGCACTCGAGGCAATGCACCCTTTGTGCACCTTGCGCTATTCAGCCACCCATGTGCACAAGCACCACATGGTCTATCGCTTGGATGCCGTTGACGCATACGAGCGCAAGCTGGTCAAGCAGATCGAGGTGGCGGCGGCCACTATCGATGCGGGGCACAACAAGCCTTATGTGCGCTTGGTCAAGGTACAGAGCCGACGTAATGTGATTTCAGCCTTGGTGGAGCTGGATGTGCAGAGCAATAACGGCGTCCAGCGCAAGCAAGTCACGGTTTACGATGGCGACGACCTGGAACAAACCACCGGACGGGATCTGTATGCCAATCATACCATTGGTGAAATATCCATCGCCCCGGACAACCAGTACATGGAGCTGCGCTATCCTGGCGGCGAGACGTTCCTGCAGGTAGGGCAAGCCTATGGCGATGTGGACAAGAACGCGCTGACCCGTCAGATGATACGTCGCACCATCAAGGAGCACCTAGATAAGGAACTGCGCCTGCGAGGCCGGGGCATCAAGGTATTGTCGCTGTTTTTTATCGACGAAGTTGCCAAATACCGCCAATACGATACAGAAGGCAATCCTGTCAAGGGGGAATATGCCAAGATTTTCGAGGATGAGTTCAAGCGGGCGGCCAAGCAACCCAAATATCAGAAGCTGTTCGAAGGCGAGGACATCGAGCTATTGACTGATCAGATCCACAACGGCTATTTCTCCATCGACCGCAAGAAAGTCGGCGGCAAAACGGTAGAGATGTTCAAGGACACCCGGGGCGATAGCAAGGCCGATGAGGACACCTATAATCTCATCATGCGTGACAAGGAAAAGCTACTTTCGCTCAATGAGCCGCTGCGTTTCATTTTTTCCCATTCCGCCCTACGCGAGGGCTGGGATAATCCAAACGTGTTCCAGATCTGTACCCTGCGCGATATCCGCACCGAGCGGGAGCGCCGCCAATCGATCGGCCGTGGTCTACGCCTGTGCGTGGATCAATCCGGGCATCGGGGCCATGGATTTGAGGTCAACACCCTGACGGTTATCGCAAACGAAAGCTACGAAGACTTTGCCCGCAACCTGCAGCAGGAGATCGAGGATGATACCGGCATCCGATTTGGTGTGGTGGAAAAGCACCAGTTTGCTGCCATCCCAGTGACCGACGAGCAGGGTAACGAACAACCACTGGGTGCCGAGCAGTCCGAAGCGCTTTGGCAATTCCTCAAAGACAAGGGATATCTGGATAGTCAAGACCGGGTGCAGGACAGCCTGCGGACCGCACTCAAAGACAATATACTTGAGTTGCCGGAGGAATTGGAACCGCAGCGCGAGACGATCACTGCGATTCTCAAGAAAGCCGCCGGAAGACTGGAGGTCAAGAATGCCGACGAGCGCCGTACCGTCACACTGCGCAAGGAGGTTTATCTGAGCGAGGATTTCAAGACGCTTTGGGATCGCATCAAACACAAAACCACTTATCGCGTTTCCTTTGACAATGAGAAGCTGATTAGTGATTGCGTTGAAGCGATCAAACAGGCCCCTGAGATCAGCAAGACCCGCCTGCAATGGAGAAAGGCCGATATCGGTATCGGACAGGCAGGCGTGGAAACCAAAGAGAAAGATGGTGCAGCCACCATCACCCTTGATGAGCAGGATATTGAGCTGCCGGATCTGTTGACGGAACTTCAGGATCGTACCCATCTGACACGCCGCACCTTATTAAGGATTCTCAAGGATAGTGGTCGCTTGAATGATTTCAAAAAAAACCCCCAAGCCTTTATTGAGCTAGCGGCGACAGCCATCAACAAAGCCAAACAGTTGGCGCTAGTGGATGGCATCAAATATCAGCAATTGTGCGAATACTACGCTCAGGAGCTCTTTGAACAGGAAGAATTATCCGGTTACCTGAAGAACATGCTGGAGAACGCGAAAAAATCGGTGTATGAGCACGTGATATACGACTCTGATACCGAGAAAGAATTTGCCGAGCAGATGGAAAAGTTTGATGCCGTCAAGCTCTATGTCAAATTGCCAAGCTGGTTCAAAGTGCCTACACCACTCGGCAGCTACAATCCAGATTGGGCTGTCTTGGTGGATACAGATGAAGGCGAACGGCTTTATTTTGTAGTGGAAACCAAAGGCTCTGTTCATGCCAATGATCTGCGACATAGGGAAGGTGCCAAAATCGCCTGTGGAAGAAAGCATTTTCAGAAGATTGCGGAAATTCATAAGGTGTCCCCAGCTAGGTATGAAGTGGTTAAAAAATGGGAAGATTTACCAATATGAGATGCTGGCCCACGCAGTTAGGTGCATTTCCAACGGTGTTAGCTAAGCAGAGGAGAAATAAGCATGACCTTGAGGGATAAGATCGAAGACTGGAAAAAATACCCGAACGCATTGGGCTCCGAAGCACAGGCGGCGGTCATCGTAGGTGAGGTTGCCAATGCGCTTCGCGAGGAGGTTCCTGACCAGGTCACCTCCGCGCTTAAGAAGCTCGCGCTGCGGGGGACTATGCGGGATATCGCCAGTGCAATCCAAAGGGACGAGGAACGCAGTCCGGGCGTTCCGTCGTTTCACGAAGTTGTGGACATCGGTGCTGCAGCGGTGGGGCTGTCGTGGACGGAAGCGCTCTGTGCTATCACATGTTATCTGGATATCGCGTCAAAGCGGCTTGGCTAACAACAGCATCAACGGTCGGAAATTCGCGCTGCCGCAGATGCTGGGTGTTATATTGCGGCATGACTTATTCCATCGTGCATCTGGACAGGCGGTTGAGTTTGGCAACCGTGAGAACCGCCTGTTTTTGCTGCCCTGAAGTGCTTCAATACAATGCTCAACATCCACACCTCAAACCGCTTGGAGACCCTCGCTGAATTACTGGCCGCCCGTTTGCGCGAGGAACCTGCGCCGGTGTTCGAGCCCCAGGTGGTGGTGACGGCGGGGCCCGCCATGGCCCGCTGGCTGCATCTGCAGCTGTGCTGTCACAACGGCGTGGCCGCCCACATCGACTATCCGTTGCCCGCGGCCTGGATCTGGAGCCTGGCCGGGCGATGCCTGGAAGGGGTTCCCGATGAAGATCCCCTGTCGCGGGAAGCCATGACGTGGAAAATCTTCGGGGCCTTGCCGGCGCTGGTGGACGGGCCGGATTTCGAGGTTCTTCGCCGATATCTGGCCGGCGACCGGGACGGCATCCGCCGCTGGCAGCTTGCCGGGAAGATCGCCGATGTCTTCGACCGTTACCAGTATTACCGCCCCGAACTGATTCTCGAATGGGAGCGGTCGGAAGGCGGGCCGGACTGGCAGGCGGCATTGTGGCGCGCCATCTCTCCCGGCGATGATTCCCACCGGGTGGCCATCGCCCGCCGCCTCGCCGAATCCTGCAGGCAGGGAGAGCGGCCCGCCGCTCTACCCGGCCAAAGTCACTGGTTCGCCGTTCAGACCTTGCCGCCGACGCTGGTGGAGGTGTTGGGCGCCCTGTCCCGTCACAGCGATATTCATCTGTGGCTGCTCAGCCCCACCGAACACTACTGGGGCGATCTGAAGCCGGAAAAGGCGGTGATCCGAAAACGCATGGAAAATCCTCAGGAAGCGGCGTTGTGGGAGACCGGAAACCTGCTTTTGGCTTCCTGGGGCCGTCAGGGACAGGTTTTCCAGGATCTTTTGCTGGAACAGTCCGACAGCGATGTCATCGATCATCACCAGTCGCCGGAACGGGATACCCTGCTGCATCACGTGCAGGCCGACCTGTTCGAATTACGGGGCGATGGACGGCCGGGTGCCGCGCCTCTCGCCATCGAGCCCGATGACAGCCTCCAGCTGCATGTCTGCCACAGCCCCCTGCGCGAGTGCCAGGTGCTTCACGACCGGTTGCTGGCCATGATGCAACGGGACGCCACCCTCAAGCCCGAAGATATTCTGGTGCTGGTGCCTGAAATCAGCCGTTACGCGCCTTTCATCGAGGCGGTGTTCCAGAAAGACGCCCGCGACGGCTCGCCGTTTCTCCCCTGGAACCTGTCGGATATCTCCCTGGCCGACGAGCACCCGCTGATCCGGATTTTCCTGCAGCTCCTGGAACTGCCCGAGAGCCGCTTCACCCTGCCCGAGGTGCTGGGCTATCTGGACGTGCCCGAGGTGGCCGGCCGTTTCGGGCTGACGGGCGGGGACGGCGCCCTGGTGCGCGAGTGGCTGGCGCAGTCCCGCGTCTATTGGGGTCTGGATGGGGGGCACAAGCGCGAGCTGGGCCTTCCCGCCATCGAGGAAAACACCTGGCGGCAGGCCTGCCGCCGCCTGTTTTGCGGTTACGCCCTGGGTGGGGGTGGGTATCACGACGGCATCGTCCCGGTGGCGGGGGTGGAAGGGGTGAACGCCGCCGTGCTGGGGCGCTTCTGGCAACTGTTCGAGACACTCAAGTGCTGGGCCGGAAGGTTGAAGCCGTCCCGCGGCGTCGACCAGTGGCAGCGGACGCTCAATCAATTGCTGGAAACCTTCTTCGTATCCCTCGACGACGAGGATGGCAGGCTGCAGAAAATCCGTGACGAGGTGGCGGGGCTGGCGGAAAATGCCGGGGAGCTGGCCGAGACGCTTTCCCTGCCGCTCGTCCGTCACTGGCTGAGCCGCCGGCTGGCGGTCGGCGTCCAGGGGGGGCGCGCCTATTCGGGGGGTGTCACCTTCTGTGGTCTGCAACCCCTTCGGGGCGTGCCCTTCCGGGTGATCTGCCTGCTGGGAATGCAGGATGGCGATTTTCCCCGCCGGGACGTGCCGGCCGAATTCGACCGGATGCGGGAACGTCACCTCCACGGCGATCCCCACTGCGGCGACGAGGACCGCGCCTTGTTCCTGGAGACCTTGCTGGCGGCGAGGGAGAGGCTCTGCATCAGCTATACCGGCCGGGCGGCGAAGGACGACAGTGAGCTCCAGCCCTCGGTGCTGGTGCGGGAACTGCTGGATTATCTGGACCGCTGTTATGTCACCCACGAAGGAAAGGCCGTCAGCGGGGCGATCACCCGCTGTCATCCGCTCCAGCCTTTCAGCTACCGCAACTTCGAAGCGGGCGGGCCTGTGAGCTTCGACCGTTGGTGGCTGGAGGCCGCCAGAGCGGTGCTGCTGGAGAAGGAGGCGGCGCCACAACCGCCGTGGCCGCGACTGAAACTGCCGGAAATGGAACCGGAGGCCGGGAACGTCGCGCCGCCGCAGCTCATCGGTTTCCTGAGCCACCCTTCCCGGGGCTTCGTCCGGACCCGCCTGCGGCTCTATCTCGAGGACGAGGAATGGGAGCCGGACAGTGAGCCGTTCGACCTCGATTCCCTGGAGGCCTATCGGTTGCAACAACGGTTGATCGCCGACTGGCTGGCGCGGCGGCAGACTTCGGCGGAGGGATTGAGAGCCGAAGGATTGTTGCCCCACGGGGCGCCCGGCGACAAGATTCATGCCGATCAGCGGCGTGCAGTGGAAGGATTGGTGAAAAAGCTCGATCCTCTCGGGCTGCGGGACACCTCCCCCCGCTTCCTGGATGTCGCTTTGACCCTGCCTGGCAGGGGGGGCGGGGAGTGGAACGTGCGGGGAAGAATCCGGCATCTTTGGCCGGGGCACGGCCTGATCCGTTTCCGCCCGGCCAAAATCAAGGGCAGGGACGTGCTGGGGCTGTGGATCGAACATCTGTTGTGGATTTTTACCGAGAGGGGGGAAGACGAGC
>JALSTP010000199.1 GCA_026983675.1 Sedimenticola sp. | reverse complement strand
GCCTTGAAGAAAGCGGCGGTGAGCCATCTGCGCAAACTGCAGAAGTCTCCGGCAAGGGTGAAAAGTTACTTCGAGCATGAGCCGATTCGCTATGCAGCGTAGCAATATTTTATTGCCGGGTTAATAACCCGGCAACAATCTATATCGTATTCAGCCGTGGCCTGTCTTTGAATATCATAGGGTTAGGGACTTCAGGCAGGCGCCGGGCCTGCGTTCCAGCGCGCTGGACAGGATGTTCAAGTGCCGCGAGTGCATGGATGCACTGGAGCGACCTTGGCAAGGGAATGACCCTTGCCTGCGCACTGCGCCTTGTTCCGGCACCTGCCTGAAGCCCTGAATGCGATATATATTGTTGCCGGGTTAATAGTATATGGCACTCAGTATTGCGGTTTGGGAACGGTCTTCCTATGCTATCGGGGTGCTGCATTTGCGCTCACCTGCAGAAGGTGACAGGCTGTTTTCGAATCCTTTCGCGGGAATGGCAACATCACCCTTTCTGTACAACGACCATCGGGACACTCATGACACGTCGCAATTCGGCTGCCACATTGCTCTTCGGAATCGGGCTATGGAGCGCCTTCATCAGTCTGGCGCTCTCCTCGGATACCCCGGACGGGCACCGGCGGAGTGAACAGCGGAGCGCCTTCCTGGCCGCCGAACAGGCGCTGGAACAGGGCGACAGGCGGCGTTTCTCCCGCCTGAAGCAGTCGCTGAAAAACTATCCCCTGCTGCCCTATCTGGAATACGAGGCACTGCGGCACGACCTGCCAACGGCCTCCCCCCACCGGGTCAGGCGTTTTCTAGAGCGCCATGCAGATACGCCGCTGGCGGGCCGTTTACGCGCCGCCTGGCTCAAGCAACTGGCGGAGAAAAAGGACTGGAAGGGCTACCTCGCATTCTACACCCCCGCGCGCGACACCGTGCGCCGCTGCAACCACCTCCATGCCCTGATCGAGACCGGTCAGGCATCGGCCGCCTTCCGCAAGGTGGAACCGTTGTGGCTCTCCGGCAGATCGCAGCCGGACGCCTGCGATCCGGTATTCGATGCCTGGCGCAAGGCCGGTCACCTCTCCCGCGCGCTGATCTGGAAGCGGGCCGGACTGGCCATGAAGCAGGGGCGCGTCGGACTGGTGCGCTACCTTCGCCGGCTGTTGCCAAAGAAAGACCGCGCCTGGCTGAGCACCTGGATACAGGTGCGCAAAAACCCCACCCTGGTGGGCAATGCAAAGCTGTTTCGCGAGGCCCACCAGGCACGCGAAACGATCCTCGCCTATGGCATCAAGCGGCTCGCCGGTCGCGACCTGGAAGAGGCCCAGCGTCAGTGGCGCGCGATCTCCGGCCGCTATCCTTTTTCGCCCCGGCAGAAACGGGAGATCGAACACCGCCTTGCCTTTGCCCTCACCTACAGCGACGCCCCGGATGCGCTCGACCGGCTCGACGCCCTGCCCCTGACGCAGGACGACCTGCTGCTCCACCAGCAGCGAATCCGCGCCGCCTTGCGGCGACAGGATTGGAAACGGGTAGCGGCGTGGATAGACGCCCTGCCGGCAAAGACCCGGTCGACGTCCCAGTGGCGCTATTGGCGGGCGCGTGCAGTGGAAGCCAGGGGCCGAAAGGATGAAGCGAAGCCCCTCTATGCCGATATCGCACGGGAACGCAGTTACTACGGTTTTCTCGCCGCCGACCGGATCGGCCGCCGCTACCGTCTCGGCAATTCGCCGGTGCATGTGGCGCCTGAAATCATGCAGGCAATCGAAAAGCGACCCGCCATCCAACGCGCCCATGAGCTGTTTCTGCTCGACCGGATGCGCGAGGCGCGCAGCGAGTGGGAACAGGCCATCCGCCGTTTCGATCAAACGAAGCTGCGCGCGGCGGCGCGCCTGGCGCACGCATGGCATTGGCACGATCAGGCGATCACCACCCTTGCGCGCGCACGCGAGTGGGACGATCTTGAACTCCGCTTCCCCCTTGCCCACCGCGACCGTGTCGAGGCACAGGCCCGGCAGCACCGCCTCGACCCTGCCTGGCTATTCGCACTGATGCGCCAGGAAAGCGCCTTCATGTCCGATGCCCGCTCCGCAGCCGGCGCAATGGGGCTCATGCAGCTGATGCCATCCACGGCAAGATCGGTCGCCCGCCGATTGAAGCACCGCTTGCGGCGCAATGACCAGTTGTTCGAACCCGCCACCAACATACGGCTGGGCACGGCCTATCTCAACACCCTACTGCAACGCATGGCAGAGAGCCCCATCCTGGCCACCGCCTCCTACAATGCGGGGCCCAGACGGGTGCAACACTGGTTGCCATCGGCATCGATACCGCCGGATGTCTGGATCGAGACCATCCCCTACCGCGAGACACGCCGTTATGTACAGCGTGTTCTCACCTACACCGTGATCTATGAGGACCGCCTGGGAATACCGATCACCCCACTGGAAAAGCGGATGCGCCCCTTCACACAGGGACTCCCCTCACTGCTGTCTCAGCGGCGTGCGAAGGCGCGCGGCGCCAAGGGTTGACGCCATCGGTGGGCAGAAATGCAGCGGGACGCGGATCCGGCAACTGACGCGGCAAGGCCGGCGGGGAAAACTCACTCCGAACGCAGGCGGCGCTTCACCTGCTCGACGAGGTTGGTGTCGGTCACCACTTCGTAGAAACGCCGCCCACGGGGATCGACGGCGCTGATATCGGCGCCATCCCACACCTTGACCGCCGCCTCGCGGATCACCAGCCAATGCATGATGCCCTGGGGGTCGGGATAGCGTCCGGCGTGGAAGCGCTCCGTCGCCTCACCCGAGGCAGTGTGAAACTCCACCTTGTGCAAAACCATCTCGGATTGCAGTTTGCGGAAGGCCACCCCATCCAATTCCACTCCGTTCACATTGAACCGCAACAAGCGGTTTTGGTACTCGGGAGCCCCCGACAAGGCGTCGGCGCGCACTGCCACCTCCACATGACGCGAGGGGTCCCGGCGGCACTGTTTGCAGCCCTTCAGTTCCGGCGCACAGGAGGAGAGCTGATCGGCCCGGTTGATGGCGGGCGAAATCATGATCTTGTGGTCGTTGTCATACAGAAAGGCGGGGGCCTCCTTGTCGAAGGCGATGCCGATCCCCAGTTCGAGGGCGGGCAGCCCCTGGCTTTGGTTGTTGAGATTCTGCGCCTTCACCACCGCCAGGATACGCGCCGCCAGGCCGCAACTCCTCGCCACGCTCAGCCAGCGCACATCATCACCCTCATACTCGAAAAAGGTGAGGATTACGGCATCACCCTCGATGAATACCTTGGTGGCCCCGAACTCCTCCAACAGCTTGTTGATCGGGCCAAAGAAGTTGAGGCTGAAATGCGATGCCGGATTGAGCTGGCTCGCACGAAGCCGTGACGTAATCGCCGTGGAGCCGCGCACGTCCGCCTTTAAAATAACGTGTGACCGGATACGGCGCTGATCGGTCCTCACCTCACCACCCAGGTGAAATTCCTGCAATGTCCCGTTGGTGCGCGAAAGATTGATGTCCTGTTCCTCTTCCAGGAACCGTATCTGGTCCATTGCCTGATAGGTCTTGAAGGCAAACTTCAGATCGCGGCGGTAGGCCAGAAAATCGTAGAGGAATCGCGCCAGATAGGCGTGACGTTCGCCACTCGGCAGTTGCTCGATCTCCCGCGCCCCCTGCTCCAGCCGATCCACCAGACCCAGGGCATTGTGTTCGAGGCGCTGGACCAGCTTACGGCGGTTGATCTGCCCCGAGAGGAAGGCGTAGATCTCGTCGACGCCAATCCCGCCACGCAGTTCACGGTAGAGGTTGCGGGTGCGATAGGACGCAATGATCCTGCGCTCCAACCCCGTTTTCTCCAAACCCCGGTAGAGTCGACGCAACAGCTTGCGCTGGAAATCCGGCCACTGCCTCTGCGGCCACGGCAACGCCGCGCGCGCGGCCTTCGCCGAGCCCCTGCCGCCGGGCGCCACGGAATTGATGAGCAGGTTGATGTTCTCCGGCACGTCGATCCAGGAGAGATTGGGTCGCAGATACTCGTCTTCGCTCAGGGTGCGCGCCAACCGCCGCTCCACCTCGACGAAACCGAACAGCGTGCCCTGATCCTTGCGTTCAAGCACCCGCAAACCGTCGCCAGCCGCCCCGTCCGCCTCCAACGGACGGAGGGCCGGAGGGGCCACCCATACCGGGAGATACTCCTGAAAAATCTCCCAGAACAGGCGATTGACCGTATCGAAATGCGCGATGCCTTTCTCACCGTTGAACAACAACGGATAGTGGTGCATGAACTCGTCCGCGGCATTGAAACAGGAGAACTGCAACAACGGATTGAACAGCGCCTCTTTCGGCACCGGCCAGGAGACGCCGATGACGGACTTCCGGATCTTGCGAAACACCGTCCCTTCCAGCCGCTGAAGAAAACGGAACAACCGTCGGGTGACGCGATAGACGATGGCCGCTTCCTCACGCGTCAGGATCACCAGGCGGTCGTGCATCTCCATTGCCCGGCCAGTGGAAAGGGTGCCACCCACGCCCCGCAGCTGGCGCACCTGACGACGCACCTGCTCAAACTCATCCTTCACCATCTGCAGCAGCGTCTTGTAGATGGACAAGTGCCACAACTGCATATACTGGGGACCGGAGCTGCGCGATGCGCGCGCCAGCGCCGCCTCCATCAGATTCTGACAGGCATCCCGAAATCCCTCCATATCGTCCTGTTCAGGCGCCGGGCCGGCGTCCGGCCAGCAATTGAGGCTGATATCCTGGTTGATCAACCGCTGGATCAGCAGACTCGCGCGGGCGCGGAATCTGGGGCTCACAACAACATCGATATGCGTGTTGTCGATGCCCCGGCGCACGTTCTCCAGCCGGACCCGCCACGGCGCGGGAGAGCGCATCGGCGCCCGGAACTCTTCCGGATCGGGGCGCCAGTTGAGCCATGCCTTCAAACCACTCTGCATCATGCGTCGTACCAAACTTCCTGGAGGACAGGGACACCCGGCTAGACCGCCCGCCCTGCCCGATTAAACGGATGAGCCATCCCGTTCCCGAGCGGGAAGCGCAGGGTGGCCTGTCTCACCGTTGTCGGCACCGCCATGGATTCCTTTACCGGACAACAGCAGGAGTTCAGCGGCCGATGAGGGATAAACTGAGTGAAAAAACGGGAAGTCGGGGGGACAAACGAAACGTTATGTGAACCCGTTCACCTTGCGGCGGGGTTCGACCAGAAAATGCCGTGGAAAGGGCCGGAAGGGGAAATGCGCCGATCAGCGATCGAGCATGGCGGCGACCACTCGATCCTCCAGCTCCACACGCACCGCAAGCTCTTCACCGAGTACCGAGAGGTCCTTCTGAAGATTATCCAGTTTCAAGGCATGAGTGGAGGGGTCGTAGCGATCATTGAATGCCACGATCATCTCGGTGGTCTCGGCGATACGGGGATAGGTGTCCACCGCCGCCGCCTTGACCTTGACACGCCGCTCGAACCCGTCGGCGATACGGCGGTACAGCTCGAAGTGTCCAAACGCCGTATAGTCCATGAGCACCCGGCAAAACTCCTGCAACAGATCTTCCGTCGGCTTGTCATTCGCGCAGGGCTCCACCCCGGCCACCCGGCAAAACAACGCCAGCATCTCCCGACGTTCCTGCAACAACTGATCGATCATTCCGCGTGTACGGGTGCGCCGGTCTGTCGTCCGGTCCTCTGTCTTCGTGCTCATGTAAACTATCCATCAGGGTTATCGAACTGCATGCCATTATCCCATGTAAAGCGGCCGTGGGTCACGCCAAAATCGAGCATTGTTCAACGCGGGTCGAACAGATTGAGCAACCTTCGTTCCAGACACAACCGAAATCGCGGATGCTGCGACCGGCAAGGCCATGAGTCGCGCCTCGCGGTCTCACTGTTGGGTCGGGCGTTCAGGCTGAACTTCGCCCGCGGGGTCATCGGGACGATCCTGCTCGTGGCCGTTGCCACGGTCACTGCCGCCGACTACGACACCTCCGCTCTGAGCGATGCAATGGCCAGGGCCATGACCCTGATGATGGAGACCATGGCCCGGATGGCGAACAAACGAGGCGGCGGCGCCCTCCCGCCGGATTACACCTGGCCGCCGCCGGGCTGGGAACATTTCTACGACGCCGGGCGCCCTCCGTTCCCGCCCTACCCACCACCCGCCCACGAAGGCCCGCCGGTGTCGATCCTGGAAGGCACCTGGTTGGGCAACGCCGGCGACATCCTGGTCATCCACGGCGTGCGCTTCCGCATCTTCATGGACGAAGCGCATTTCACCGAAGGCATCTTCCGCATCGACGGCAACTTGCTGACGATGACCAATCTGGAAAACCACACCAGCCGCATCTACGAGTTCGCCATGCAGCAGGGCCGGCTGGTGCTGCGTGATGCCGACGGCAACCTGATGCTCTACAAACGCTTCTCCCGCGAGGCCTTTGCCAACCCCTTCAGACGCTTTCGAGGAGAAGCCTTGCCCCCACCACCAGCAGCAATACCGCAAACAGACGGCGCAGCGCCACCAGCGGCAATCGGTGGGCCAGATGGGCCCCTGTCCGGGCGCAGGGAACACTGGCCGCCACCACCGCCAGCGCCGCAGGAAGGTGAATAAAACCCAGCGCCCCGGCTGGCAGCCCAGGGTGGCCCCACCCCACCACGGCGAAACCGATGCTCCCCGCCAACGCAATGGGCAGGCCGCAGGCGCTGGCCGTGGCCACGGCCTCGCGCATCCCCACCCCCGATGCGGCCAGGAACGGCACCGTGAGGGTGCCTCCCCCAATGCCCACCATGGAGGAAAGGGCGCCGATGCCCCCCCCGGCCGCCGCCATCCCGCCCACTCCCGGCAAACCGGTGCGCGCCACCACCCCGGCGGCGCCCCGCAACATGCGCACGCCCACCGTCACGACGAAGAGCGCGAACAGCCGCTGCAACCAGGGTCCGGACATCCATCCGGCAATGAGGGCGCCCGCGAGCGCACCCGCAACGATCCCCGGGATCAGCGATCGCGCCACATCCCAGCGCACCGCCCCATGGCGATGGTGGGCGCGAATCGAAGACAACGACGTGAACACGATGGTCGCGAGGGAGGTCCCCACCGCCAGATGGGGGGCAATACCGGACGGCACCCTCTGCAAGCCGAACACCCACAGCAACACCGGAACGATCACCAGCCCGCCACCGATACCCAGCAGCCCTGCCAGAATGCCCGCGACCGCGCCGGCCGACAGATAGATCATCAGATCATTGACACCGATAATATCCATTGATATGAATGGGTTATTGTTCCCGCTTGGCAAAGGGTCTATATTGCGGCATTTCGGACATGGCAAAGGATCGTGACGATGAAGATTAACAGGGTATGCATGATCGGCGGAACCGGTTTCGTGGGCCACGCCCTTGCCAGACAGTTATCCGGCGCGGGCTATGCCTGCCGGATCGTCAGCCGCCACCCCCATCGCCACCGTGACCTGAAGCTCCTGCCGGGCGTGGAACTGACCGAGGCGGATGTCTTCAACCCACAGGCCCTGCGCCGGCAAATCGAGGACTGTGACGCAGTGGTCAACCTGGTGGGGATTTTGAACGAGGCCGGCGAGACCCAGAGCTTCCGCCGCGTGCACGTGGCGCTGGTGGACAGTATCGTCGATGCCATGCGTGACACCGGTGTGCCGCGCCTGCTGCACATGAGCGCCGTCAATGCCCACGCCGACAAGGGCAGCAGCGAATATCTGCGAACCAAGGGGGAAGGCGAAGATCACGCCCACCACCGTGGCGGCGGGGCGGTGCAGACGACCAGCTTCCGCCCCTCTGTCATCTTCGGACCCGGCGACAGCTTCTTCAACCGCTTCGCCACCCTGTTGCGCAGCCTCCCCGGCCCCTTTCCCCTTGCCTGCCCCGAGACCCGCTTCGCCCCGATCTATGCCGGCGACGTGGCCCTGGCCTTCCAGAAGGGGTTGGAAGACCCCACCACGATCGGCCAGCGTTACGACCTGTGTGGCCCAGAGGCCTATACCTTGAGGGAGCTGGTGGTCTATACGGCCCGGACCCTTGGCATGGACAAGACCGTCATCGGCCTCAGCGACCGCAGTTCGCGCCTCCAGGCGCGCATTCTCGGCCACCTGCCCGGCCGTCCCTTCACCTACGACAACTATCTCTCCATGCAGACCGACAGTCTGTGCCGCACCAACGGCCTCCAGGCGCTGGGGATCACCCCCACCCCCATCGAGAGCATCGTGCCCCTGTATCTCTCGCCGGAAGGCGACCAGCGGCGGCGCTACCGCAGACTGCGCAGCCTGGCCGCCCGCGCCGATGCGGGCAGCGCCGCCAGTTCCCCGGCGCGGCGGTAGAACGCGGCCATGTCGCCGCCCACGGAGCGGGCAAGGGCCAGGAAGGCCGGCACCCAAGACTCATAGGTGGCCACCGAGGCAAAACGGGCGTTGTTCATGGGTCGGCTGAACCAGCCGTCATAGCCCGCATATTCCCCCCATTCCCGGCGCAACGCCGAATAACGGACCCGCATGCCTCCAAACACCGCCTGTTTTCGCTCCCGCATCACCTCCGGCGCCGCCCCGGAGGCATAGAGGCGCACGAGCTGTTTGCGCGTGTCCATCAACAGATCCACGAAGGCCCGGTGGCGCCGCTCTGCGGTCCGCCATGCCGCCAGCATCTCCGCATCCCCCCGGACGTCCAGCCAACGTTTCACGCCGAGTCGCTGCACCGCCGTGGCGAAGGCCTCGTTGAAGGCGGAGTCACCCTTCACGTAGAGCCGCTGATGGGCCAGTTCATGGAAGATCAACCCAGCGATGCGGTAGAGGGGCCAATGCATGATGGAACTCGGCACCGGATCGTCGAACCACCCCAGCGTGGAGTAGGCCGGCACCGGATTGACGGTGGCGTCCAGCCCCTCTGCCGAGAGCGCCAGTGCATAGTCGCGGGCCTCGCGCCGGTCGAAATACCCCCGGTAGGCGGCGCACCCCACCACCGGGTAGCACCATTGGCGCGGCTCCACGGAGAACTCGGGGGTGGCAACCACGGCCCAGACCATCGCCCTGTGGCCCACGTCTGCATACACGCGGTAGCTGCCGTTGTCCGGCAGGCCCAGGCGTTCGCTGGCGAAACGGCGGATCTCAAGCACCGCCCGCAGGCGCGCCTTCAATGCCGGATCGGTACCGCCGTCCTCCACCAGGTTCGTGATCGGCTCGCGCCGGGCGAGCACACCGAGTTGCCCCCGCACCGACTGGCTGTAATAGCCCAGCGTGCCGCAGCCCACCTCCATGAACAGCACCCACAACAGCAACACCACCGCTGCCAGCGCCCTACCGCCATTCCACACACCCTTCATCCAAAACAAGGTACCATTTCCCACCCCGGTTGCTCAAAAGGAGATCCCATGCGCGCCTATCTCGTCGGCGGCGCGGTACGCGATACGCTGCTCGGCCGGCCCGTCTCGGAACGCGATTGGCTGGTCCCGGGGGCCACCCCGGCGGCGCTTGCCGCCCAGGGATTCGAACCCGTGGGCAAGGATTTCCAGGTCTTCCTCCACCCCGACACCCATGAGGAATATGCGCTGCCCCGTGGCGCCGCCACATCCTCCGACGAGGCCGCCATCGTGGCCGATGACCTGCGCCGGCGGGACCTCACCATCAACGCCCTGGCGCGTTCCCCGGAGGGCCGGCTGATCGATCCCTTGGGCGGGGAAAGGGACCTGGAAAGGCGCTGGCTGCGCCATACCCCGGCCTTCGCCGAGGACCCGCTGCGCCTCCTGCGCCTGGCCCGATTTCAGGCCCGCTACGCACCGCTCGGTTTTCGCATCGCCCAGGACACCAAGGCCCTTGCCCGCCGCCTCGCCGCGAGCGGCGCCCTCTCGGACATCGCCGCGGAGCGCATCTGGGCCGAATGGCGCAAGGCGATGGCGGAAGCCCGTCCCTGGATCTTCGTTCGCACCCTGCGGGATCTGCACTGCCTCGCCCCACTGGCGCCGGAGCTGGACGCCCTTTTTGGCGTCCCCCAGCCACCGCACCACCACCCGGAGATCGACACCGGCCTGCACAGCCTGCTGGTGCTGGAGCAGGCCTGCCGGCTTTCTCCGGAACCCCGGGTGCGTTTTGCCGCATTGCTGCACGATCTGGGCAAAGGCGTAACGCCATCAGCGGCATGGCCGCGCCACATCGGCCACGAGGCGCGCGGCACGAGACGGCTGGCCACGCTCTGCGAGCGGCTTCGTCCCCCGGTGGCATGGTGCGAGCTGGCGCACCTTGGCGTGCGCCTGCATGGCAAGGCCCACCGCGCCCTGGAACTGCGCCCGCGCACCCTGCTTACCCTGCTGGAGGAACTGGACGCGTTTCGCCGCCCCTCCCGCCTGCATGAATTCCTGTGGGTATGCGAGGCCGACGCGCGCGGCCGGCTCGGCCTCGATGACACTCCCTATCCCCAGGCCCATCGCATCCTGGACGCCTGGGAGGCCGCCCGGCGGGTGACGCTCGCAGACATCACGCCCCAACCCCAGGGCGGCGCGGAGATCAAAGCGGCGATGGCGCGCGCCCGTCAAAGGGCCATTGCGCGCGGGCTGTCCTGAACCAGGCAAGGCGGGCGCTGCCCGCCGGCCCCCTGCCCCACATCACCGAATGCAACATCCTCAAGGCAGACGGCGTCCGCCCCACGGGGGCGATACGGGGGTCAGTGGAGTTGGCAGGCCCGCCCCGACCTACGGGCTGAAAAGTAAAGTTCCGGTCCGCGATGCCGTAAACGGCGTGATATGGCAGAAAATCCAGACGTTGAAAATATTATAATTTGCTTATATACTGTACTCATCGACAATCATTGAAGTGAGCTGTAATGATGAAGACCCTGTTGTACATGCTGTTTCTGGGCCTTGTCATATTCAACGGAACCGCATTCGCGGCCTCTGAAGGAAGTGACCCCGCCAAACCCGACTGGAGCAAGACCGCCCTCGAAGCCGAAAAGTCCCATCTACCGGTCATTCTGGTCTTCAGTGCCGACGACTGCCCTTTTTGCGAGCGCCTGAAACAGACGGTGCTCTCGCCGATGATCAACCACGGTGACCTCGGCAAGCGTGCGCTGGTGCGTGAATTCAATATCGGCACCGGAGGGAAGATCAAGGACTTCGACGGGGAGAAGGTGCGCGCACGCCGTTTCGTGAGCCGTTATCACGTATTCGCCACCCCCACCGTGGTCATTCTGGACGCCCAGGGGCGCGAGTTGACCGATCCCATCGTGGGCTTCAACGACCCCGACGATTATCGCACCCATCTCGAAGCAGCGCTGCGCGCATCACGCACCCTGCTGGCGGGCCCCCGCCTCCAGCCTGGCGCCGTCGCCAAGACGCACGTCCACTGAACAACCGCGCCCGCGCGCGGGGCGCCTGCGGAAAACACCAACACGGGGCGGGGACTTCCCGCCTCGTCTTTCCGTGCGCGACCGGCTATGATCCAAGGGTCTATGAGGTGGCCGGCAGGCCCCTATCGTTGCTGGAACCGCGTATGACCTTCCGTTTGTTGCTCCTCTACTTTTGGTGGACCCTGTTCATTCCTCTTCAGACGCAGGGAAACGAGACCGGCGACCGCGTCACGGCAACCACTGATCTGCGCGCCGACAGCCGCCTCGCCGCCGCCAAACGACTTCCGCTGCTGCTCATGGTCTCCCAAAAAGATTGCGTCTATTGCGTCCTGCTGAAACGCGAGATCATCCGGCCCATGGTCATCAGCGGCGAATACGTGAACAAGGTCGTCATTCGCGAGATGTTCATGGACGCTGGCGTGCGGGTGAAGGATTTCGACGGCAAAGAGACGAAAGCGAAGGACCTCGCCCACCGCTACAAGGTCTTTCTCACCCCGACGTTGCTTCTGCTCGACGCGGACGGCAGGGAACTGACCCGCCGCATCGTGGGCGTCAATAGCCTCGATATGTACGGCGTCTACCTCGATGAGGCCATCGAGGACGCCCTCGATCGGCTGCGCGCCCGCGCGGGATCAGATGGGCAGGAACACCATTGACGCCACATTCCAGATAAGGGTGCGAATACGGCGGTTGGTGGCGTCCGCCACGATCTCCGCCATGCTATCCTGAAGGGCGATCATCTTGCCAAACAGCCGCTCGAAGCTGAGGTTGGCGACGGGCCCCTGCATCGTATTGCTGACCAACAACGGCCGTCCCCGGGCATCACGCCGATGGGCCAGCCGCCAGGCAGCCACTTCCATATTGCGGGCCGCGTTGTAGAGGCTCTGGGGGTTGAGTTCATCGAGCACGAAGAACTGGCGCTTGCCGTTGTAGGACTGCAGAATCATGCCCCCCATGCCGGCAACGAATGCATACACCCGGTCACCCCGATAGGCGGGGTCGAAGGCCCGCCGCATACTGTCGATGGCGGAACGCCCACTCAACGCCGGCCCCCAACTGTCACCGAACTGCCCGAACAAGCGCGTCATGGCGCCCTCCAGGGAGCGGTTGCCGCCTTTCCGCCACTCCCGTGGGTTGCGGCGATAGAGCTTTTCAGTGAGCGCTCGAAGATACTTGAAGGTGTCCCGCAGATGGATCTCCGCCACCACGTCCACGTCCCCTTTCGCCAGTTGCGCCAAGGAGAAGGACGGCTGCCGCACCGTGTCGCCGCGATGACGGATGGGACTCTGACAGGCGGCCAACATCGCCGCCAACGCCAGCACCACCCATCCGCGCCTACAGGCGGTCACGCAGATCCCTCAGCCGAAACCCCATGAGCGGCCCTTCGACCCCCTTCCCCAATGCGATCACCTTGAACCGTTCGCCCATTTCCGCAGGCAGGGTGAGCCGCTTCACCCCCTGGGTCACCGCCAGGTGCGCCGCCGGATCGGCGGGATCGGAACGCATCATCACCTCATCCAGGCCGCTGGCCAGTAGAAAATGGGCCTGGGGGGCGTATCCCATCAGGGAGAAGCCCGCCACGGCGCCCGCCGCCGCGACGGCGGAGAAATCCACATGCGCGGTGATATCCTGCAATCCCACCAGGATACCCGGGTCGGCGTGCACGCGGTGCCGGTAGTGGCACATGAGCGTCCCCATGGCGCGCTCGGGGTGATAATAGGCCGCGCGGGGATGGCCGTAGTCGATGAGCAGAACGACACCTGCCTGCAATGCAGCCGCCAGCGCCTCGAACCAGGGCGTGAGGCGCAGGTTGATCTCCGACGTGTATCCCTCCGCAGCCGCATGGCCCTCCGCCCGCAGGCCCGTCACCGCCGCTTCCAGGCCCGGCGACACCGCCTCGCCGCTCACGAAAACGAAACGGTCTCCGTCCGGCCGGGCGAAGACCTCGCAGACCTCGTCCCCATCGATTCGGAAGCGATGGACCGGCATGGCATCCAGCAGCTCGTTGCCGATCACCACGCCCCGGAATCCCTCGGGCAAGCCCTCGAGCCACACCACCCGCTCCAGCATCTGCGGCGCCCGTTCGGCAAGCCGCTGCCGCTGCCGCCGCTGAAGTTCGGCGCTCAGTTCCAGGATGAGATACCGGCCGGGCAGGCGCCGGAGCCGTTCGAGTTCCAGCAACATGTCCACCACCAACGCCCCGGAGCCCGCGCCAAACTCCAGCACATCGCCCCCGCCCAGGCGCTCCAGCACCTCCGCACATTGGCGCGCCAGACACTGACCGAACAAGGGGGACAGTTCCGGCGCAGTGACGAAATCGCCCGCCTCGCCAAACTTGCGGCTACCGCCCGTGTAGTACCCCAGCCCCGGCGCATAGAGGGCCAGCTCCATGTAACGGTCGAAAGGGAGGCGCCCCCCGTGGCTGGCCATCTCGTCGCGGATCATCCGCCCCAGGCGCCGGCTCCGGGCGGCCTCCTCCGGCGCCGCTTCCGGCAAAGCGGGCTGTCGCGGTGTGGTGGTCGGGGTCATGTTCGGGTAGGATCGAGGTTCATCGGACCGGCCATTAAACACGGAACACGACAGTGACGCAAAACCCTCGCACGCTCAAGGGCAGAACCGCCCTCATCACCGGCGGCGCCCACCGCATCGGCGCACAGATCGCGCGCACCCTGCACCAGGCGGGGATGGATGTTCTCGTCCACTATCGCCGTTCGGCCCAGGGCGCCGAGGCGCTCAAGGCGGAACTGGAGGCCAACCGCCCCGACTCGGTGGGGCTCCTGCAACTGGATCTGCACGACACCCCCCGCTTCCCCGCCTTCATCGACGAGGCCCTCCGCTTTCGCGGCCGGTTGGATCTGCTGGTCAACAACGCCTCCACCTTCTACCCCACCCCCGTCGGCGAGGCGACGGAAGCACAATGGGAGGACCTGATCGGCACCAACCTCAAGGCGCCTTTCTTCCTTTCCCAGGCCGCCGCACCCTCGCTGCGGAAAAGCGGCGGCGCCATTGTCAATCTGGTGGACATCCATGCGCAACGCCCGCTCAAGGGCTACCCCCTCTATTCCATGGCCAAGGCGGGCAATGCCATGATGGTGAAGGCGCTGGCCCGGGAACTGGGGCCGGAGATCAGGGTGAACGGCGTGGCGCCGGGGGCCATCCTGTGGCCCGAACAGGGGCTGAGCGAGGCGGACAAAGACACCATCCTGGAACGCACGGCGCTGAAACGTGCCGGCACCCCCGTCGACATCGCCCGTACCGTCCTGTTCCTGGTCCGTGACGCCGACTACATCACCGGTCAGATCATTGCCGTGGACGGGGGACGGACGACCCAGCATTGAGATCCAGATCCACCGGCCAGAGCGGCTGCCCGGTGGCGTCGAAGTCGGCCCACAGCTCCCGGTAGGTACGCCCGGTCAATGGATGACGCTCGTTACCGGCAAGATCCGCCAGAGGGCGCAGAACAAAGGCGTAACGGGTAATCTCATCGCGCGGGATCTCCAAGCCGTCCGACCGCAACACCTGATCACCGTAGGTGAGCAGATCCACGTCCAGCGTCCGCGGCGCGAACTTGTCACCGCTGCGCCGGCGTCCGTGGGCATGTTCCATCGCGCGAAAGCGCCGGGTCAGATGTTCCGCGGACTCATCGGTCTCGAATCCCACCACCAGATTGTAGAAAGGGGGGGCATCCTTCGCCCCCACCGCACGACTTTCATAGACCGGCGAGACCGCCAACGCACCGAACATCTCGCGAAGCTCCGCAACCGCCGCCCGCACATGGCGCTCGCGCTCCACGTTACTGCCGATACTGACCCAGACGCGTGGCATCGACGTCTACCGCGGCGGGTTCAGGGCCGCTCCCCGCGTTCGATGATCACCCCCACATCACGCGCCCCAGTCACCGCCCCCTCCTTGTTGACCGACAACCGGACCCAGGGGGTGTCGAACTCGGTCAACAGAATCCCGGCGCAGCGCTCGGCCAGCGTCTCCACCAGCTGAAACCGGCTCTCGCCCACAAACTGGATCATGCGTTTCGCCACCGCCTTGTAGTTGAGCGCATCCTCGATCCGCTCAGTCGCCGCCGCCCGCCGTATGTCGGCCGCCATCTCGATATCCAGCACCAGGGTCTGTTTGATCTCGCGCTCCCAGTCGTAGATCCCGATGACGGCCTCGATGCGCAGGTCGCGAATGAAGACAATATCCATGATAGGGGCATCCTGTTCAGCGGTTGAGGGTTGCCATGGTAAATGACAAGATGGGATTTACAACCCTGTCCGGACTGGGTGCTTCCGGGCTTGACCTGATGTCCCCGAACGATTCCAATGGCTCCCATGATCGCAACCCTCCTTGTCCTCAGCGCCTACCTGCTCGGCTCGGTCTCCAGCGCCATCATCGTGTGCCGCATGATGGGGCTGCCCGATCCCCGCAGCGCGGGTTCCCACAATCCGGGCGCCACCAATGTATTGCGCCTGGGCGGCAAGAAGGCCGCCGCCATCACCTTGCTCGGCGATCTCCTGAAGGGGCTGCTGCCGCTGATGGCGGGGCACCTGCTGGACGCCTCCCCCACCACCCTGGCGCTGACCGCCATGGCCGCCTTCCTCGGCCACCTCTACCCGGTCTTCTTCGGCTTCCGGGGCGGTAAAGGGGTGGCCACCGCGCTCGGCACCCAGTTCGGACTGTCCTGGCAGATCGGCCTGACGGTGGCGCTGATATGGCTGCTGATGGCCAAATGGGCCAACATCTCCTCCCTCTCGGCGCTGGTCTCCATGGCGCTGGCACCGCTAGTCGTCTGGTACTTCTGGCCGGAACCGGTGCTGGTCGGAATGCAGGCCGTGATGTCGCTGATCCTGTTCTGGCGCCACCGCAGCAACATCCGCAACCTGCTTCAGGGCGCCGAGGGCCGGATCAGCGACGACGCCCGCCACTGAACACGCATATCGCTCCCCTCGCAGAGTCGCACGCGGGCCGATCCAACACCCGACCTGCAGACACCCGGACACCTCATACCGGGGGCAGCGACTCCAGCGGCCAGCGCGCCCGCGCGGTAAAGGCCAGCGGCTCCATCTGCCCGGCGCGCAGCCGCTGCCAGCCGGCGAAGGCGATCATGGCGCCATTGTCGGTGCAGAATTCGGGCCGCGGATAGTAGGCCTCTCCCCCCTCCTTCGCCATCATCCGGTCGATGCGCCGCCGCAACCGCCGGTTGGCACTGACGCCGCCCGCCAGCACCAACCGCTGCACACCACACGCCCGCACTGCCCGGCGGCACTTGATCACCAGCGTGTCCACCACCGCGTCCTCGAAGGCACGGGCGATATCGGCACGGATCTGTGCGGCCTTGGGGCCGGCGGCCACATCGGGAGGGAGTTCGCGTTGCAGGGTATTGAGGGCAAAGGTCTTCAGACCGCTGAAGCTGAAATCGAGACCCGGGCGGTCCACCATCGGCCGGGGGAAATGGTAGCGGTCCGGGTCGCCCCCTTCCGCCAGCCGCGCCAGCGCCGGCCCGCCGGGATACGGCAGGCCCAGCAGCTTGGCAGTCTTGTCGAAGGCCTCGCCGGCGGCATCGTCCAGGGTATCGCCGAGGAGACGATAGCGGCCGATGCCCTGCACCTCAATCAACTGGGTGTGACCGCCGGAGGCCAGTAACGCAACGAAGGGAAACGCGGGCGCCTCCGGCTCCAGCAACGGCGCCAGCAGATGCCCTTCCATGTGATGCACGCCAATGGCGGGCACACCCCATGCCCAGGCCAGGCCGCGCCCCACGGCGCTCCCCACCAGCAATGCGCCGATGAGCCCCGGCCCCGCGGTATAGGCCACGCCATCGATCTCCCGCCGCCCCAGCATCGCCTCCCCGAGCACCCGGTCGACCAGAGGCAGAACCTTGCGCACGTGGTCGCGGGAGGCCAGTTCCGGCACCACGCCACCATAGGCCGCATGGAGATCGACCTGACTATGCAAGGCGTGCGCCATCAACCCCGCGCTGCTGTCGAAGATGGCCACCCCGGTCTCGTCACAGGAGGTCTCGATTCCCAGTACCCGCATATTTTGCAAATGCCCCTCTGGCGGAGTAGAATTTCCGCCTTTGAATTTTTCAACAGCTTAACCTGTTTCAACCCTTTGGAGGTAGTCAAGCAGATGCCCAGCGTACGTGTACGAGAGAATGAACCCTTCGAGATCGCCATGCGGCGCTTCAAGCGCTCCTGTGAAAAGGCCGGCATCCTGGCCGAGGTGCGCCGCCGCGAGTTCTACGAAAAGCCCACGGCAGAACGCAAACGCAAGGCAGCGGCGGCCGTTAAGCGCCATCTCAAGAAACTCTCTCGTGAGAACCGCCGCTGGGAACGGCAGTACTGACCGACCTGACCGGATCCATGCTCAAGCAGCGTATACAGGACGACATAAAGACCGCCATGCGCGAGGGCGACAAGCGCCGGCGCGGCGTGATCCGCCTGATGATGGCCGCCATCAAACAGCGCGAAGTGGACAGCCGGGTGGAACTCGACGAGGCGCAGGTACTCGCCGTGCTGGACAAGATGGTTAAACAACGACGCGAATCCCTGGCCCAATACGAAAAAGCGGGACGGGACGACCTGGCCGAACAGGAACGGTATGAAATCAGTGTCCTGCAGGAATACCTCCCCGAGGCATTGAGCGAAGAAGAGATTGCCGCCATGGTGGACGAGGCCATCGCCCAGGCAGGTGCCACCTCCATCCGTGACATGGGCAAGGTGATGGGGCAACTCAAACCCAAGATGCAGGGACGCGCCGACATGGGTGTGGTCAGCGGCCTGGTCAAACAGAAGCTCGCCGGCTGACTCCCCTGCCACAAGCGGGCGCGCATCCCGCCCCCGTTTCCCGCTACAATCCCCCCATCCCCCTACCGTGGTCACCGCTCCATGGCCGGAAAGATCCCACAGTCGTTTATCGACGACCTTCTCGATCGCATCGACATCGTCGACGTCATAAGCCCCCGCGTACCCCTGAAGAAGGCCGGCAAGGACTATCAGGCCCGCTGCCCCTTTCACGACGAGAAGACCCCCTCCTTCACGGTCAGCCAGCAAAAGCAGTTCTATCATTGTTTCGGCTGCGGCGCCCACGGCAGCGCCATCGGCTTCCTCATGGAGTACGACCACATGAGCTTCGTCGAGGCGATCGAGGAGCTTGCCACTCAGGCGGGCGTCGAGGTTCCCCGCGAGGCCGCCCCCGCCGCACCGGACAACCGCCCGCTCTACGAACTCCTCGAACAGGCTGCGGGATTCTACCGCCAGCAGCTTCGCCGACATCCCGAGGCCGGCCACGCCATCGAATACCTGCAACAACGGGGCCTCTCCGGAGAGATCGCGGCCGACTATGGCGTCGGCTATGCACCGCCGGGCTGGCATACCGTGCTGGAGCACTTCGGCCACGATACAGCGGCAGTGGGACGGCTTCGTAGCGCAGGCCTGATCACCGAACAGGAAGGCAAGCGCTACGATCGCTTTCGCAACCGCATCATGTTCCCCATTCGCGACCGGCGGGGGCGCGTGATCGGTTTCGGCGGGCGGGTGCTCGACGACAGCAAACCGAAATATCTCAACTCCCCCGAGACCCCCGTCTTTCACAAAGGCCGGGAACTGTACGGGTTCTACGAGGCGAAGAAGGCGCTGCGCCAACTGCAGCGGCTGATCGTGGTGGAGGGTTACATGGACGTGATCGCACTGGCCCAGTTCGGCATCCGCTACGCCGTCGCCACTCTGGGCACCGCCACCACGCCGGACCATCTGGAACGCCTCTACCGCACCGCGCCGGAGGTGGTGTTCTGTTTCGACGGCGACCGCGCCGGCCGCGAGGCCGCCTGGAAGGCCCTCGACACCACCCTCCCCCTCATGCGAGACGGGCGCGAGGCCCGTTTCCTGCTGCTTCCGGAAGGCGAGGACCCCGACACCCTGGTGCGCAAGGAAGGCGCCGCCGCCTTCGAGCAACGGGTGGCGCACGCCACGCCCCTGTCCGAATATCTGTTCGGCCATCTTGCCGCCGAGATTGATATGGAGAGCCTCGACGGCCGGGCGCGACTGGCGGAACGGGCCCGTCCTCTGCTGGACCGCCTGCCTGGCGGCGTGTTCCGGGAAATGATGCGGAAAAAGCTCTCCGAACTGATAGGATTATCAGTGGAACAACTGCCTGTTTCCAGTGTCAAATCCAGTGACGCTCGCCATCGGCGCCACAGGCGTCATTCCGGCAGTCCGCGTATGACCCCCGTGCGCCGCGCGGTGGTCCTGCTACTCAGAGATCCTCGACTGGCAACCCTGAGCGACCTGCCGCAAAACTGGCGGCAACTGGATGCCCCCGGCATCACGCTTCTGAGCGATCTACTTGATTTGCTGCAAAAGCATCCTAATCTTAATTCAGCGCAACTTATTGAACATTGGCGGGAAACCGAATACTTCCCCCACCTGGAAAAACTGTGCGGGCTGGCCATGGAACTGCCGGTGCCCGAAGAGGGCGCAGCCCCCGAATTCCGCGGCGCACTGATGCGCCTCGGTCAACAACAGCGGGAACACGAAACCCGTACCCTGTTGCAACGGATCGAACAGGGTACGGCAACGGAGGAGGAGAAGCGCCGGTTGAAGCATCTGCTCTCCAGAAACCCGTCTCAATCCGATTGACCCTGCGACTCCGCACATCGGGTTGACGAATCCAATCACCGGGCCTCAAGTGGAACACGCTTATCGGCTATGCTATAGTTGTACGTTTCATGTTCGCTTGAAGCCACTAACTGTCAGGTAGGAAATGGATCAGCATCAGCAACAGAAACAGCAATCTCAACTCAAGCTCTTGATTACCAAGGGGAAAGAGCAGGGGTTCCTGACCTACGCGGAGGTGAACGATCACCTCCCCGAAGGCATTGTCGAACCGGAACAAATCGAAGACATCATCCGGATGATCAACGACATGGGCATCGCCGTCCATGAAACCGCACCGGATGCGGACGAACGCACCATCACGGACGCGCCTATCACACCCGATGAGGATGCAGCGGAAGCGGCGGCAGCGGCCCTGGCCAGCGTGGACAGCGAATTCGGCCGCACCACGGACCCCGTGCGCATGTACATGCGGGAGATGGGGACAGTGGAGCTGCTGACACGCGAAGGCGAGCTGCGTATCGCCAAACGCATTGAAGAAGGCCTCAATCAGGTCGCGGCGGCGCTTGCCACCTATCCGTCCACCATTGACAAACTGCTCGAAAAATTCGACCGGCTGGACGCGGGCGAGACCCGCCTGACCGACATCATCAACGGTTTTGTCGATCCCAACCAGACGGACGAGGTCAAGAAGCCGGTGGTCAATACCGGCGGCGCAAAGCGGGAAGAGGAAGACGAGGTGGTGGACACCGGCCCCGATCCGGAGGAAGCCAGGAAGCGCATCACCGCACTGCGCAGACACTACAAGACGCTGCTGAACAACCTCGCGCGCTACGGCAAGGACGATCCCAAGACGCAAAAAGTGGCGGCGAAGGTGTCCGAGATCTATCTGGAGCTGCGCCTGTTGCCTGCGGTGTTCAACGAAATGGCCGACAACCTGCGCGAGGATATTGCACGCATCCGCGCCCAGGAACGGATCATCATGGACCTTTGCGTCAATCGGGCACGCATGCCGCGCAAGGAGTTCATCACCTCCTTCCCGGAGAACGAGACCAATCTCGACTGGCTCGACACCCAGATCCAGAGCGGCAAACCCTACGCCGCCGCGCTTGAAGAACAGGCGGACGAGATCCTGCGCGCACAGAGGAAGCTGGCGGACATCGAGAAACAAACCCACCTTTCCATCGGCGAGATCAAAGAGATCAACCGCAAGATGTCGATTGGCGAGGCCAAGGCCCGCCGCGCAAAGAAGGAAATGGTGGAGGCCAACCTGCGCCTGGTGATCTCTATCGCCAAAAAATACACCAACCGCGGCCTGCAGTTCCTCGACCTGATCCAGGAAGGCAACATCGGTCTGATGAAAGCGGTGGACAAGTTCGAGTACCGGCGCGGCTACAAGTTCTCGACCTATGCCACCTGGTGGATCCGTCAGGCGATCACCCGCTCCATCGCCGACCAGGCGCGCACCATCCGCATCCCGGTGCACATGATCGAGACCATCAACAAGCTCAACCGGATCTCGCGCCAGATGGTGCAGGAGATGGGCCGCGAGGCCACGCCCGAAGAACTGGCCGAACGCATGGAGATGCCCGAGGACAAGGTGCGCAAGGTCCTCAAGATCGCCAAGGAGCCCATCTCGATGGAAACCCCCATCGGCGATGACGAAGACTCGCACCTGGGCGACTTCATCGAGGACGCGGGGGCGGTATCGCCGGTCGACTCGGCCACCATGGAAGGACTGCGCGAAGCCACCCAGAACATGCTTGCCGGCCTCACCCCGCGTGAGGCCAAGGTGTTGCGCATGCGCTTCGGAATCGACATGAACACGGACCACACCCTGGAGGAAGTGGGCAAGCAGTTCGACGTCACCCGCGAACGTATTCGCCAGATCGAGGCGAAGGCCCTGCGAAAACTGCGTCACCCCACGAGGTCGGACAAGCTGCGCAGCTTTCTCGATTCCGAGTGATACCGTTCACCGGGCCCTTAGCTCAGTTGGTTAGAGCAGGGGACTCATAATCCCTTGGTCGTAGGTTCGAGTCCTACAGGGCCCACCAATGAACGCCCCACCGGCTATTGTTATTATTAACCCGGCAACAATATACATCGTATTCAGCCGTGGCGTGCCGGTTCGCAGCAAGGCGGCCGATCGCCGCTGTAGCCACCCTACAGCAAGATGGGGCAACGCAGTCTGCGGACCGCACGCCACGGCCTGTCTTTGAATATCATAGGGTTAGGGGCTTCAGGTGCAGGGTGGCTACAGATCCAGGTCCTGGATCGATAAATCCTTTTGTTTCGGGCCATCGTGTTTTGGGTGTCCCGGCACGGGACGTGGGGTTCCGCCGTTGCCCCCGTCCAGACTCAACCAACCGTCTCGGTCATCCGTCGGCACACCCCCCTCCCCCATGAGCTCGTCCATCTTTCGGCCGGCGCGCACGGCATCGCCGCGCATCAGTTGCTCCACGCGCGTATATTTTCTTCTCCTTTCCAGCGCAATCGCCTTTTCGGGATGTTTGATGACCTTGGGTGTAATCAGGACCACGGTTTCGGTATTGACCACGTTTTTCGAGTTGTTTCTGAACAACAGACCCACACCTGGAAGATCGCCCAGGACCGGCACGCCCTCACGGCTCTCGTTGACGATGTGCTTGATGAGGCCACCGATGAATACCGTCTGACCGTCGGGCACCAGCATCATCGTGGAGACCTGGGTGGTCCGTTTCGAGGGAATGCCGTCATCCGAGACCGATGCCGTACTGACCTCCGGATGCACATCCAGCAAGATGCGCCCCTGCCGGTCCACCGACGGCGTGACCCGCAGAATGACGCCTGACTCCAGGAACTTGATGGACTCGGTAGTGACCTGGTTGATAGTGGTCGTGACCTTGAATCCGATCCGGTCGCCCACCACTGTCGAGGCCTCCTCGTTCTCCATCGCCAGAAGCTTGGGCGTCGACAGAGTACGCAGCCGCCCCCGCGTCTTCAGGGCATCCAGGGCCAGTTCGACACTGGGCGACATCAACTTGAAAAACAAACCCGGCGACTTCGGACTGGCCAAACCCTGAATGCCGACGCTCCCCGACGTGCGTCCACTCGTGAACAGCTTCGACCAATCGATGCCGAACGACTCCGCGTCGTTGAGGGTGATCTCCAGTATCTTGGCCTCGATCAGGATCTGTTTCGGCTCGCGGTCCAGCTCGTTCAGCAAGGTCCCGATGCGTTTTAGAAACTCCGGCGTATCTTCGACGGCGATAATATTGCGTTTTGGCAGTGTGGTGATCTTGCCATATTTGGACAGGTGCTTTTTCAGGATCTTCTCCACCAGGACCGGATCCGTATACTGCACCTTGAATGTCTTGAGCCGGGTCAGGTCACCCACTGCATATTTGCCCGCCTCATCCCTGTCGACGATGTAGTAGCTGCCTTTTCTTTTCTCCACCGCGAATCCCGCGGCCTCGGCGATGGAATGGATCGCCTCGTCCAGATCCACGTCGTAGAGATTGAACGACACCTTCGCATCGAGACCCTCCGATACGAGGATATTGACCCGCTCCTGCCGGGACAACATTTCCATCACTTCATTGAAGGGCATGTCCTGAAAGGACATGGTGATGCGCTGCCCGGCGTCCGCCGTCGCGGCCAGCACCACCAAGGCGGCGATGATGGCATGGCGCAAGACCGCCAACACAGTGGATGATCCGCGCTTCATTGCACTTCGCCCCTCGCCCCGCCAGCAAGCTCCAACGTCATCACCCGGCCCCCTTTTTTCAGCGCCACCCCGTCCTCGCGGATCGAGATCACCTTGTAACCTCCAATCGTTTCCCCCACGCCCAGGATCCTGCCGTCGATATCGGCCAGGGGAACGCGCGATATCATGATGGCGCGCAGCACGAAGGGAGGAGGTTCGGTTGTGTTCTCCGCCGTTACCGCCTCGTGCTTCACCTCCACCCTCTCCAGCGGATGGAGCGGCCCCTGAAACGGGTCCTGAACAGGCGTTACCTGCCCGGCCTTCTCCCCTGCCGATGCGCCAGGCACGGCGCCAGCCGCCATCAACTCCACCAGACAGAAGAGCACACGCATTTTCATTGCACCATCCCGTAACTGGCGACCATCAAGTCCACATCCAGCAAGGCATCCCCTTTCGGATTCGTTTTCTTTCGAAGTTCGTACTTCTGCAATACGAGGAACGGCGGATCGTCCGAGATACGGGTCAGCCATTCGTACAGATGGAAATAGCTGCCCTTCAGCTTGATGCGAAACCGCCTCTCCTCAAAACCCGCCACCTCGCGGGTCTGCTCCGGCGCCACGCTTATCAATTCCATTCCGGTATCCCATGACAGTTGCTGCAACTTTCCGAGCACCCGCGACTCCAGTTCGTGGGGGGGCGCATTGTGCAACATGCCCGCCAGGGCCGCCCGCAGGCCGGCAAGCTCCGCCTTTTTTTTCTCTATCCGGGCCGCCGTGGCGTCATCCGTCGGCCCCGAGGACACCTGCTTCTGCATCCCGTACATCGTCCGTATCGCCTTCACCTCCGGACCTATCAGCCAACTGTACAGCGCCACCGCCACCAACAGGAGGGTGGAGAGGAGCAGCGTCCTCAAGGTCGACACCTCGACGCGCCGCAACCATTGTTCCGCCATTGCGTTGCCCGCCGTCACGAACGCACCTTCACCATCAGACGGAAACTCACCACCGCCCCTTCCGCTTCCCGTACCTGACGGGCATCGACAATCCGCGCATCCTCCACGCCCGGCTGCGCCACCAGCCTGGACACGAAGACCGACAATGCCTCATGATCTATCGCCTTGCCCGCTATATCCAAACGGGCGCGCTTGGCGCCCCCGGCATCCGGCCCTGTTCCGGCTGCCACACGGGCGGAGGCGGCCGTTCGCGCCGTACCCTTTCCTGAATGTTTCAGATCCCCCTCGTAGCGCCAACGCGTAAACCAGACCTTGTGGGCATCGATCGCCTTGTCGATGGAGGCGAACAGTTCCACGACCGGTACTCCAGCGCGAAGCGCCTTCAAGTCCGCCACCTGTTTCTGGAGCCGCGCCATCTCCTTTCCGAGCACCACGAGACGTTGCCTTCGCGCCAACACGGCGGCATGTTGCTGGCGCGCCCCGGCCAGATTTTCCTTTACCGCTGTCCGCCAGCGGTCAAGCCCCATGTGCGCCACCCCGGAAACGGCCACCAGAAAGGCCACGGCGGCGAGCCAACGGCGGACCCAACGCCTCTTGAGCCGGCTTTCCCGATAGTCCAATGGAATCAAGTCGATCTCATGCATGGTCGGCAATCTCCCGCAAGGACAGACCTATCGCGACGGCCAATTCGGGAATTTCATCCGCGACAGAGGTGGCCGATGCATCGGACCGGGCCGAGGCGAAAGGGCTCGGCATCGACGCGACAGGCACACTGAGCATCTTTCCCAGCAGTGCCGTTGCCCCGGGCCAGCGGGCGATGCTCCCCATCACGAAGATGTCACTGACCGACTGCCCCCGGGTCTCCGACGCCGCATAGACCAGTACACGACCGACCTCGTCCACCAGCCGCTGGAATTCCGGTCTCACGATCTGGGCCAGGGTCTCCACGATTTCGCGTTCCTCGTCGCTCTCCGTATGGGCCGCCCCGCTTTTCGCCACGCCGTGCCTGAGCACCATCTTTCTGGCGATATCAACATCCAGTTTGAGCGATTCCGCAACACGCTGAAGCAGGATGTCTTCACCAAAATCGATTTCCTGATCGAACAGCAGCCGCCGGCCCGATACCATCGTGAGATAACTTTCGGTCCTGCCAAAATTGATGACGAGCACGGTCCGGTATTCACCATCGTCGGCCATGATCGAGACCAGACGCTTGATCGCCGAGGGTCCCACCTCGAGCGCGATCACGTCGAAGCCCGAGTGGGCAATGGCATCCAGGTACCGCACGACCAGGCGCTTTTTCGCCAACGCCACCACCGCCAGGCTCTCTTCGTCGCCTTTGCTGGCGCGCACCGGCAGATAGTCGATCACATAGTCGGCCAAGGCCCCTTCCACCCGGTTGCCCACCAGACCGAGGATCGCCTCGGCGTCGCTCTTACCCCCCGTGGTGTACGAGAGGGTGAAGATACGCACATCCGCGGGGGGAAGGGAGGCAACGATCCGACGCCCCGAGAATCCGCCATCTTCCATCGCTTCCGCCATCAGCCGCTTCAACCGATTGGGCGACCCCAGCAACTCGGCCCTGGAACCGCTGAAGGGCACGACCCTGCTCGCCTTCAATGCGATGCCACCGTCACGCCGTCTTTCACATTGCGCCAGGTTGAGCTGTTCCAGTCCCACATCCAGACCAATGGGCGCGACCCGGCCGGCAGCAGGGCCCACCCCTCCGCCACGGGTGAAAAGCGACAGGAGACTGCGCACCAACGTCATCAGCGCGCCGCTCGGCATCGACCACCTGCCACGGTAGCCGGCCCTGCCTCGGGAGATGTCGCATCGCGTTTTTTGTACTTCTTCTCATACATGAGCTTGTCCACATCGCTGTAGACATCCTCCAACGCACTGCAGTCGCAATTCGACAATGGGAGAAATCCACAACTGACATCGATGGCATGCCCCTGACCCTGCGCCTGGACCTCGGCATCCCCGTTCAACCTGTCGACGGCCTCTTCGACCATCCGGTCGGGATCGTCGTGCCGGACCAGTAAGGCAAACTCGTCGCCCCCTATACGGAAGATATAGCCATTGCGACCCATCGCGTTCTTGATCGCATCCACCAGCTTGCGCAATACCAGATCCCCAAAACCATGGCCGTAGCTGTCGTTTATCTGCTTGAACTTGTCCACGTCCAGCAGACCGAAGTGGATCATCTGTCCACCCTCCTGCTTCAATTTCGCCATGAGCGCCTCGCTGTGCGAGTCGAGGTAACGGCGATTCCATGTCCCAGTAAGAGGATCCTTGTTAGAGAGAAGTTCCATCTCCTTGCGCGCCTTTTCCAGTTCGAAGCGGAGCCGGATATCGTTTTTTCTCACATCCACCGCCCGCGCGATCACGGTCAATGTCACCAGCGCACCCGCCGCCATCAGGAACTGGAGGAGCCAGAGTGTGCGCGCATCGAACCGGCCATGGACGCTGAGCGTGGACGCGGTAAAGAGACCGTAGACCAGGGAAATGGTCACCAACGCCTCCTTTCCTCCCCAGGGCACCAGGGGCATGACCATGAACAACAATACGACACTGACATAAAGCCCCGTATTGAAGGCCCCGAACCGGTGCGCCAGCAACACAAACGCCGTCGCGACCACGACCAGCAACAGCGTCCCCAACAGATATAGCAGCCTCGTCTGTTTCACCATGTGCGCGGAAAGCGCGATATACCCCGAAAAGAACGCCAATATCCCACAGGTATAGGCATAGGCGACGTCATAGCCGATCGTGCTGTAGGCCAATGCCCCGACCGCGAGCAGCACCATGCTGACAATACCCAGCGTGGTGACGCCTGTACGGGTGTCCGCCAGCACGTGTTCCTCCGCATAACGGGAGAGTTCTGGCCGGTCGAAACGGGTCATCGACCACAGATCCTTCAGTTCTCTTACGCGTTTTGCCATGGTTTCGGCAATCCCTTTTTCTCAAGCAGTTGATTCCCACAGGGTATCGGCCGGGTAATTAAATTCTTGACGCCCGGACGCGCGTTGCGGGCATGGCGAATGACAGCGGGGCTTGCGCCCTCAGGCGGAGCGGCGTTGCTGGGGCGGGAAGATCAGCGCCATCACCTCACCCATCTGGCTTTCCGCATCCAGATGGATCGAGGGGCATTGATTGGGTGACAGGCCGGTGAGCGACCAGCTCAGGGGATCGGCATGCAATACCTGCTGTTCCACATCGACGACCTTGGTCATCGCCTGGGTCAATTGGCAGGCAATATGGATGATGCCGCACTCCAGTCCGTGCTCCTGCGCCCGGTCTGGCTCCACATGAAACTCGGTGGCCTCCACGAGGCTGCGTGGCAACTGCCATTGCCGCATGAGGTGCGCCCCCACCTGGGCATAATCGTAGCCAAACAGTTCGCGTTCGACCCTGAACAGGGGCCGTCCGCTCTCTTCGGCAAGCTGCATGCACTGTTCGGACAGTCCGGGCTCGTGCTGGTACATCAGCAGGTGACCGATATCCCTCAGCAACCCGGCGACAAACAGGCGTTCGGAATCGAGCACGTTGCACGCCGAGGCCAGCAGCCGCGCGCTGACGGCGCAGTAGACACTGTTGTACCAGAAGGTGTGCATATCCATGACCTCCGTCGAGATCCCCTCGAAGGTCTTGGTGACGGAAGTGGCCAGCACAAGGTCGTGGATCTGTTGCGTGCCCAACATGTTGATCGCCCGGGAGACGGTTTCGATGCGCGCGGGAAAGCCGAAAAAGGCGCTGTTGACGATCTTCAAAATCCGCGCCGACATCCCTGGATCGTTCCCGATGAGTTCAGCGATCTGAACCATCGAATAGTCAGGGTCGCTCAATATCGTGCGCAGCCGGACATAGAGATCCGGCAACGACATCAATCGTGCCTTCCTGCTGATTTCCTCCATTGAGATCGGCATCGCCGCGTCCCCCTGATACGATTTTGTTGCGGATACTGCATCTATCGGCAGGGAATTAAATGACTTTACCCAATTTCACATAGATACCTTACCCCGGCGGGAGAAGAGGACATGATGGGGACTCACAGGGAGTGGCTTCCAGCAACCGCTAGCGTGGCGTCCGGCAAGCGCCCGGAACGGCCCCGGTTATCTTCATCCATCGGATCAACACGTTGCCTACATGCTATTAACCCGGCAACAATATATATTGCATTCAGGGCTTCAGGCAGGCGCCGGAACAAGGCCCAGTGCGCAGGCAAGGGTCATTCCCTTGCCAAGGTCGCTCCAGTGCATCCATGCACTCGCGACACTTGGACATCCTGTCCAGCGCACTGGAACGCAGGTCCGGCGCCTGCCTGAAGCCCCTAACCCTATGATATTCAAAGACAGGCCGCGGCGTGCCGGACCGCAGACTGCGTTGCCCCATCTTGCTGTAGGGTGGCTACAGCGGCGATGGGCCGCCTTGCTGCGAACCGGCACGCCACGGCTGAATACGATATATATTGTTGCCGGGTTAATATGGACTGCATTGGATCTGAACATCATCGAACATCACCGCGTCGCGGCCGCCCATCTTCGGCGAGGTCAGTAAACGGATACGGGTCTTCGACGAGATATAGCCGCTGATGTCCTGACTGAAGGCGCGGTAGGCGTAATCCGTGGCCTTCCCCTGAAAGCGTGCGATCTCTGTCCACGGACCGGCAGCGCCGTTGGCGGATATCTCGACCTTCACATAGTCATTCGCGTTGTCCAGGCCGGAGCGCCGGTAGCGAAAACTCAGGGTTGCGGCGGCCGCCCCGGACAGATCTGCCTCCCGTTCCACGCCCTCGCCGCCGCCGTCATTGTCCTGCACCCGCAACCGGGACGAACCATTGTCATTCCGCACCCGTTCATCGCCGGCCCCGGCGCCGTCGGACTCGTTGATCTCCTTCCAGTCCCCTGCCCAAACGAGGGTCCCATCATTGTTGGAATAGGATACGGTATTAAACTCGTCGCGGAAGGTTCCATTACAGCCCCCGCTGCCGCCACCGCCTCCGCCGCCCCCACCGCCCGTTGGCGGGACGCGGGACGCCTCCACGAGCACGACGCCACGCGGCCGGGTCAGGCCGCCCGCCACGTCCGCGGCATTGGCGCCATCCAGATCGGCGCCACGAACATTCTGATCCCAGGCACCGGCCCAATAGAAACGGGCGTTTTGGGGATCCACCGCCACGTCCTGCGGCGCGCCGATCCCGCTGGCCACTACCTCGACCCCGCTGCCATCCAGACCGGCGCGCCGCACACTGTCTCCACCCGAGCCATCGCTCCAGTAGATCTTGCCGTGGGTCACATCCAGTCCGTTCCCCACGGGATTGCCAAGGCCGGTGACCAAATCGACCTGGCCCGTGCCGTCCATATTGACGCGGCTCACCGTGCCCCCATCGAAATCGGTGTAGTAGACCTGTCCCGCCCGGGTATCGAGCGAGATGTAGGCTGGCCGCCCTGAAGCCGCCGCATAGACCGTCTCCACGAGGCTCCCGTCCAGGTTCGCGCGGCGGATGCTGCGCGTGCTGTTGTTGGTCCAATACACCTTGCCGTTGGCGGTATCCACCTTCACATCGAACACAATGCTCGACGCCGGCTCGGTCACCACCGTTTCGGCCCCGGCGCCGTCGAGATTGGCGCGGCGTATCTCCGAATGACCATTCGCCCAGTAGATCTTGCCGTTGGCGGTGTCGATGGCCAGTCCGGTGGGGGCATCGAGTCCTGTCAAGACATCCTCCAGATTGCCGCCGTCGGGATCGGCGCGCTGGATCTTGCCCGCCTGATCATCGGTCCAGTAGACCCTCATGGGGGGCGGTGGCGCGGCGGGCGCGGTGGCCGCCCACTCGATGGCCCGCTGTACTATTAGATAGCCATTGTTGTTGAGATACTTCCAGTTGAACTTGCCGTGGCGACCGATGGGAAGCATCACGCGCCGGCCGGCGGCGACGCTGGAGCCATCGGCCAGGACGCCCCCCTTCTCGATCACCGCCAGCCCGGGAGAACCTGCAAACTCACCCAGCGTCTGCAGATCGGCCGCCAATGTGCCTGCCGCCTGCAGACCCTCCATATCGGCGGTGTATATGGGGATGACGCCAACGGGAAAGAGCGCGGTAATGTAGTGACTGTTGTCGGTCACCTCCAGTTGCCTCCCGACGGTGGCGCCATGACTGCTGGAGATCCCCAGCTTGGCGTTCTCCCTGCCCTCTTCATTCACCACCCCTTTCTCGGTCGAGGTCAGCTTGTTGCCCAGCGTCCAACTGACTGCCGTTTCCGAGACGTAGGCCAGATCGCTGTTTGCCAGTGCGGTATCGAAGGCCGACCGGTCATTGCCGTCGTCGAAGAAGGTCACCGCATAGCCCCAGGATTCGAAAAGCGCCTTCTTCTCCACATCGGCCGGATCGGGAGTAGCGGCATCGCCCACCACCAAGAGCAGGTTCCCCGAACCCTGGGGCGGCTGGCAGGTGACGCCGCATTCGCAGGTATACTCGATCGTGAGCTTTGGATGCAGACTGGCATCCGAGGCATCGCTGCTGCTGAAATAGACGTCCGTTGCGGCCGTCTCCGGGAACAACATCAGGCCTTGATTGGCATAGGCGCCGTCCACCCATCCCTGGACCAACGATGTGACATCCCAGGCGAACCACCCTTTAACCCCCATCGGGATGTCCGTCGTCGCAACGGCTTGGGGATCGAAATCACCGCCGGGCGTGTGCCAGTCGACGCCGGTATCGCGTGCGCTCCAGGTCGCCCCCGGTCCCGTCTGCCCCGTCTTGCCGCCCTCCGCCCAGTCGGACGTGACGCGGTGTACACTGACGGGTCCGCCATCCGAACTGGGGGTGTCCTGATAGAGTTGAAGCCTTGCGTTGACCACGTGCGCGCCGGGCGGGATCGAATCGGTCCTGAACCGGAGCAATGCCCGGCCCTCATCCCCCCCCCAGCGCGTCACCCACAGTTCGCCGTGCGCGCCATAGTTCCGGTCCGTTTTGCTCCTTAGGATGAAGGTGTCCCGGCCCTCCGCGCCACCCGGCTGCTGGCTGACGACGTTTGCGGGCGTTTGGTACAACGCAACCCCCAGGCGAACGCGGCTTCGGCTGATGCCGTTGGCCAACGTGCCGGTGACACGGATGTCTGCCCGGTTCGACAGCGTCCCATCGAGCACCTTGACCTCGAGATAGGGGTGCTGCGCCGGATCGCTGTCCTCCTTGCTGCTGAACTTGCTCGAATCCAGGCCCCACCCGCTCTTGAGCATAATCCCTTGATTGGGGATGCTTCCGTTCAGCCAGCCTTGCACCAGGGGCGCGATATTGAGCGACACATAGTGGCCGGCGGGGGTGCCTCGCGGAATGGTGGCAATGGCCGAACCCTCATGGCTCGCCTGGACAGCGTCCCAATCGACCGTCGATTCACTCCAGTCGGCGGTGACGCGATGCACCGTCACATCCGTAGACGCATTCGAGTCCAGAACGAAGATCTTTGCCGCCGCATAGATAATCTGGACGTCCGCCGGGATACCGCTGTTCTGAATATCGAACTTGAACAACGCGCGCTGCTCCGAGGAAAAACCTTTGAATACCTTGACGCTGCCGTCGCTCCCGTAGTTCTGGGTCGGCGTATCGCTCTTGA
>JALSTP010000198.1 GCA_026983675.1 Sedimenticola sp. | reverse complement strand
GCGATCCTCGACGAGACCGACTCCGGCCTCGATATCGATGCGCTGCGCATTATTGCCCGGGGTGTCAACGCTCTTCGTTCGCCGGAGAGGGCTATGATGCTGGTCACCCACTACCAGCGCCTGCTCGACTACATCGTCCCGGACCAGGTGCATGTCCTGGCCCAGGGCCGCATCGTCCGCTCCGGCGGCAAGGAACTGGCGCTGGAACTGGAAGCGCGAGGCTATGGTTGGTTGCTGGAGGGCGCGGCATGAATGCGCAAGACGCGGTGCTCGATCACTACCGGCGCCAGGCCGGGGAGTACCTGGCCGCATCGGCGCCCGAGACCTCCGGATTGATGGAGAAGCGGCAACGGGCCCTGGGACGTTTGACAGAGGTTGGGGTTCCCGACCGTAGACAAGAGGCGTGGCGTTACACCGGTATCGAGGGGTTGTTGAAGGCCGATTTCCGCCCCCTGGGGGAGGTGACGCCTCCGCCCGCCCGGGCGCGGGTGGAGGCCTTGTGTCTGGATGCCGACGTGGCAGGCCGCGCCGTCTTTGTCGACGGCGTCTTTCGCGCCGAATACTCCCACTTACAGGATACGGCCGTCGAGGTGACGCCGTTGCGCGCGGCGCTCGCTGCCGGCGACCGGGCGGCGCTGGAGGCGATCGGTTCGCTCAGCGGCGCCGGCGCCCACCTCTTCGAGGCCCTGAATCTGGCCACCTTGCTCGACGGCGCCCTGATCAAGATCGGCGACGGCCACCACGAGGCACGCCCTTTCGAGTTGCTGCATCTCACCACCTCCGGAGCGGACCGCCACAGCGTGAACATCCGCCATCTCCTCCAGTTGGGCCGTGAGGCCAAGATGCAGCTGGTCGAACGCTATCAGTCCCTGGACGACAGTCTCTGTTTTACCAACCAGGTGATGGAGATCCTGCTCGGGGATGGCGCTTATCTGCGGCATGAACGGGTACAGATGGAGGGGGCGCGTGGCTATCATCTGGGCGAGATCCACCTCCAGCCCGGTGGCGGCAGTCACTATCGGGCCTGCCTGGCGGCCATTGGCGCTGCCTGGTCGCGTACTGGCCTTCATCTCCGCTTCGCCGAAGAAGGGGCCGGCTGTGAGATCGATGGTCTCTATCTCGCTGGCGACGGACAGCTTACCGATCATCATCTCGATATCGACCATGCGGTGTCGGCCTGCAATAGCCGCGCGACCTTCAAGGGCCTGCTGAGTGGGCAAGGACGCGCGGTGTTCGATGGCCGGGTGGCGGTCCAGCCGGGGGCGCAGAAGACCGATGCCCATCTCGGCAATGCCAACCTGATGTTGTCCCGCATGGCGGAGGTGGACACCAAACCCCAATTGGAGATCTATGCGGATGATGTTCAATGCAGTCACGGCACCACCGTGGGTCAACTGGACGAAGAGGCGCTGTTCTATCTCCGTTCCCGGGGACTGGACGCCGCCGAGGCCCGGCGGATGCTGAGCCTCGCCTTCGCCGGTGAGATCCTGGAACGATTTCCCACTGCCGCCTTGCGCGAGGTACTGACGCAGGATGTTGCCGGCCGATTGGCGCAGAGCCTGGATGGAGAAGAGCATTGATGGCGCCGATGACGAATACAAAACCCACCGACATCCACAGCGCCTTTGAAGAGATCATCGAGACCTTCGACCTGCTCGGTGACTGGGATCAGCGCTACCAGTATCTGATCGAGCTGGGGGAGGCATTGCCACCCATGCCGGAAGCGCTCAAGACCGAGGAAAACTGGGTCAAACCCTGCATGAGCACAGTCCACGTCCATGCGGAACCGGTGCCAGGCGCACCGGACAGGGTACGGTTCGTTGGCGACTGTGACACCCCCATCATCAAGGGCGTGTTGGCTTTGCTCATCGACCTGTTTTCCAACCGTACCCTGGACGAGATCGGGCGCATCGATGTGGATGACCTGTTCAAACGCCTCCGGTTGGAAGAACACCTCAGCCCCAGTCGGCACGTGGGCATCTATGCCATCGTGGACAAGATGCGGGAGCGGGCGGCTGCGGTCATGGGCGGGGCATAGGGCCTGCCGACGTCCACAAAACCGGCGGGGCGAAAGCAGAACGCCGGTCCGATTCCGCCCGATGGCTCCAAAGACGTGGGGCGCGCGCCGACGGGAATCGCCGGTTGATATCGATGCCTGTCCGGTCTGGTCATGGTGTATGCTGGCCAGAAGTGGAGGAGACGAACTATGGTCCAGCAACAATGCCGATGGTCGGTACTGGCGGATCCTGCCGAGGTTGCCCGGTTGGCCGTGGACAGGATTTGCCGGCAGGCAAGGCGGTGCATCGAGGATCATGGCCGTTTCGCTTTGGTGCTCGCGGGTGGCAGGACGCCGGAAAAGACCTACCGTCTGCTTTCCGGACGTGAAGAGGAATGGTCGAAATGGCAACTCTATTTTGGTGACGAACGTTGTCTTCCCGCCGATCACCCGGAGCGCAACAGTGTGATGGCGACACGGGCCTGGCTGGAGCACGTCGATTTTCCCCCGGCGAACGTCCACAGGATTCCCGCGGAGCAGGGAGCGGACAAGGCGGCGCGGGTATACAGCAGGGTGGTGGAGACGGCGCTGCCCTTCGATGGGGTAGTGCTTGGCATGGGGGAGGATGGACATACCGCGAGTCTGTTTCCAGGCCAGAGACATCCGCGGGACGCATGGGTGCATGCGGTTCACGATGCCCCCAAGCCCCCACCGGATAGGGTGAGCCTGAGCCTCGAAGCGCTGTCCAGCACCCGCGCCATGTGGGTGTTGGTGACAGGTGCGTCGAAGGCGGAAGCGGTACGGCGGTGGTATGAAGGAGACAGCAGTCTGCCGGTCGCGCAGTTGAGGCCGGCAAACGGTGTTGATGTGCTGCTGGACGTGGCGGCGGCCAGCCGAATTCCGCGCTGAGCGAACGGCAGCGACGGAGGCAGGAAGGGAATCTTGTTCTTATGTAGAATGGGGCTTCACCCATAGATTCACATTTTGCCCGGTTTGGATCCTGGAGGATGTTCCACCTGTGAGGGACGCCTTGCGCATGATTGTCGTGACGCACTCGGATGCAGCGATGCCGCATCTGCGGGATACGCTGTCCAGGGCGGGCATGGAAGTTCTGGCCGAGTCGGTGTCTGACGAGGCCGCATTCCGCGCACTCGTGGCCGATGTGGCGTGGGATCTCATCCTGGTCGATGGTCAGGCGGTGGCGATCGAGCCCGTACGGGTGGTGTCTATTCAACGGGAGACGGGGCTGGCGCGGCCGATGGTGGCATTGGTCGGCCATCTGGACAGGGCGATGGAGGAGCGCTTGTTCAGCGCCGGCTTCGACGATGTGGTGCGCTGGGGTGACACCCCCCGTTTCGAAGCGGCCATCCGCCGAGCGCAGCGGCAGATGGAGGCCGCGAATCTCCTGAAAGATATGGAAGCGGCGCGGCGCGAAAGTGACCAGCGCTACCATGCCCTGCTGGAATGTGTGCCGTTGCCGGTGTTGGTGATCTCGCAGGCCGATGAGATTGTGTTCTTCAATGACGAGGCGCGCCGCCTGCTGGGCGGTGAAGGGGATGCCTCCCTTCTCTATCGTCCGGTCCGGGAGATCGTCGACGAAGGCTCTCGCGAAGCGATGGAGGCCGTACTGCGCGCTGTTTATGCGGGAGGCGCAGTGGCCGCCCCGGTCGAGTTGATCGTGCTCGATGCGAAGGGCGGTAAGCGCCGTATGGAGATCCATGGCGGTTGTATCGATTTCCGTGGGCAGGCGGCGGTGCAGGCGGTTTTGATCGACATGACCGAACGCAGGAATGCCGAGTTGAAACTCTGTCAGGCGGCTGCGGTGTTCGACAGCACCAGTGAGGCCATTTTCATCACGGACGCGAGGGGCGACATTGTATCGGTCAATCGCGCCTTCACCGAGATCACCGGATATGAGGAAGAAGAAGTGCTCGGGCGCAATCCCCGTCTCCTCAAGTCCGGTCGTCACGACCGCATGTTCTACGAATCGCTGTGGCAATCCCTTGTTGAGATCGGCCATTGGCGCGGCGAGATCTGGAATCGGCGCAAGAATGGGGAGGTGTTTCCCTGCTGGCTCAATATCAACGTCGTGCGTGACGACTGCGGGGATGTGAGTAACTATGCGGCGCTCTTTTCCGATGTTTCGCATATCAAGCGTTCCGAAGAGAAGCTCGAATACCTGACCCATCATGATCCGCTGACCGAGCTTCCCAACCGGCTGCTGTTCCAGGCCCGGCTGGGTCATGCCATCGAGCAGGCGGTACGCGAGGACCACACGTTGGCGGTGCTGTTTCTCGATCTCGACCGGTTCAAGAACATCAACGACAATCTTGGCCATCCCGTCGGAGACGAGGTCCTTCGGCAGGTGGGCAAGCGCCTGCAGGCGGTGGTGGGCGAATATGACACCGTGGCGCGTTTCGGGGGTGATGAATTTACCCTGCTGCTGGAATCGCTCGAGGATGCCCCGCAGGCCGCCAAAATCGCACAGAAGGTGCTGGACGAGATCGACAGGCCGTTCTACGTGCGCCAGCGCGAGATTCATCTCGCAGCGAGTATCGGCATTGCCCTGTGTCCCGAGGATGGCGACGATCTCGAACATCTGGTGAAGAGCGCCGATGCCGCGATGTACCGGGCCAAGGAACAAGGCCGCAACAACTACCAGTTCTACACCCCGGAACTGACCCTCAATGCCTTCGAACATTTCTTTTTGGAAAGCCATCTGCGCCATGCGTTGCCGCGTGAAGAGCTGGAGCTGTACTACCAGCCCCAGGTCTCTCTCAAGACCGGGGAACTGATTGGCGCCGAGGCGCTGGTGCGCTGGCGACATCCCGATATGGGACTTATCACGCCCGCGCGTTTCATTCCGTTGGCGGAGGAGAGCGGACTGATCCTCCCCATCGGAGAGTGGACCTTGCACACCGCGTGCGAGCATATAGTGGAGTGGTCCGGCAAGGGATGGCTCAAGGGACGGATAGGGGTGAACCTCGCGGGTCAGCAATTGCAGCGGCCGGATTTTCTCGACACGGTCTCACGCATCCTGAGAGAAACGGCCTGTCCGACCGAGCACCTTCTGCTGGAAGTCACGGAGGGCTATGTGATGGAGCCCACCGGGCGGTCCGTCCGTCTGCTGGAGGCGTTGCGTGACCTTGGGCTGCTGCTGGCCATCGACGACTTCGGCACTGGCTACTCTTCATTGAGTTACCTGAAAAAACTGCCGATCCACAAGCTGAAGATCGACCAGTCCTTTGTGCGCGATATATCCCGCGATGCCGACAACCAGGCCATTTCACGGGCGATCATCTCCATGGGCCACAGCCTGGGGATGGCGGTAATCGCCGAGGGGGTGGAGAATTGGGCCCAATACAACTTTCTGAAGGAGTCGGGTTGCGATGAGGTGCAAGGTTATCTCCATGGCAAACCCATGCCCGCGGACGAGTTTGGTCGCCTGTTACAGCAGGGTGGGGTGCCGGTGGCGAAGGCCGAAGGCGAAGGCTGAGCCTCTGGTATGGAGCCGCAGACGCGCGCCCTCTCCCGCGGCATGGCGCGAGGGCCGGGGAAAGGGGACCGTGAATCCATCCTTGTATACGCGCCCCCCTGTTTCCCACAAGGGACGAGGGGGCGCAAAGCCATCGGATTTAGCGGGGGTGGTCACACCCGACAGGCCCTGATCCACGACGCCACCATCTGCTCGGTCGGCGTGACCGGTGTTCTATGTTCGCGCTTGTTGACCTCCTCCAGCGTTCGCGTGAGGGTGTCGGCCTGCTGCCTGGAAAGGTCGGCAGCGGAGTGGATGCCAGAGGCCAACAGCAGCTTGGCAAACTGGCCGTCGACACCCGGGATGCGGAGCAGGTCCGCCATGCTTACCCAGTTGCCCACCACGAACTCCTGGATCTTGACGCCTTTGGCGATGCCGGCCCGTCCTTCGCGCGTTCCCCCTTTTTCGAGGAGCTGGCGGGTGGTGGAGATACCCAGGGACTGGAGGCGTCTCTTGAACCCCTTGCCAATGCCCTCTATCTCGTCCACAGGGTAGTCGCTACGCTGGCGTTTTGCTTCGGCGGGCGTCATGGCGCCCGCCACGGAGGCGCCGACGGCACCCTCTGCGCGCAGGGATGTCAGTTCTTCCTCGGCGGCTTTCAGGCGCTGTTCCAAGGTGTGTCGTTCGTGCTCCAGTTGCCGCAGTTTTTCCTCGATGTGGGCGCATTGGCGTTTGAGTTCGGCGTTCTCCCGCTCCATGTCTTTCTGTCGCCCATCCGGGGCCTGGCCCGCGGCGTCACCTCGGGAGGAGGGGGCCTCGTTCGAGCCGCGCAATGCCGGCTTCTCCCGCGGTCCTTGCTGCAACCGGGCGGTCAGCTCTTCAATCTCCTTGGCCATGCGTTTCTTTAACATCTTGATATCGGCGGTGAGGCTGAAGGCCTCTTCCTTGAGGGCCTGTTTTTCTTTTGACAGGTTTTCGATCTGCTGCGCCTGCCGTTCCTTCTCGCGTCTCAGATGTTCGACGCGGCCCTTCATCAGATCCATCTCGGCGCTCATATCGAGCAGCTTTTCGTCCGCCGCCTGCCGGGCCTCCGTTTGGGCATTGATCTGCTCCTGAAAGACGTGTTGTTCTTCCTCGGATTGCTGGGACATCAATGAGGCAATGTTTTCCTGATTGCGCCCACGGCCGCTTTCCGCCGCCTGGCTGCTGAAACGCCTCATCAACCAGCCAATGACCACCCCGAGCAGAAAGGCGAGAATCAAACAGAAGGCGATACGGCTTACAAGATAATCCATGTCTACTTCTCCCACAGGGTGAATTCGATACGGCGGTTCATCGCCCGGCCTTCTTCGGTGCTGTTACTTGCCACAGGCCGGCGCTTGCCGTAGCCCACGGCCCGGATCCGGTCCCGCTCCACGCCGCGCGCCACGAGTTGTTCAAGGATACTTTGTGCCCGTTTCCGGCTCATGATCTCATTGGCCTCTTCGCTTCCCCAGGCGTCCGTGTGGCCCGCCACCTCGATCCGGGCCGACGGGCAGCGTTTCATCGCCTCGGCAACGGCATCGAGCCGCCGCTTGTCTTTCCAACCGAGTTTCAGTCCGGCGTAGGTGAAATGCAACGTGCTTTTTTTCAGCAGATCCCGCAATTCGGCTGCGCAGGTATCCTTTGGCGGTGTTGGCTCCACCCCCGTGCCGGCTCCAGCGGGAGAGGAGGGGCCAGAGAGGCGTTGTTCGGCCCGATGACGGTTGGAAGCCGCGGCGGCCGAGGGTGATTCCGGTGTTCCAGGTGATGGGGTGGGATTGTTGACGGACTCGGCGGTCCCGGCGGACTCGGTGGACTCGGTGGACTCGGTGGACTCGGTGGACTC
>JALSTP010000197.1 GCA_026983675.1 Sedimenticola sp. | reverse complement strand
TCAGGCAGGCGCCGGACCTGCGTTCCAGTGCTTGGCAAGGGAATGACCCTTGCCTGCGCACTGCGCCTTGTTCCGGCGCCTGCCTGAAGCCCTGAATGCGATATATATTGTTGCCGGGTTAATAATAGCCCGTATGCATGCACGCAACGCCGCTTTGTGACTGCTCACAACGGTTCCTCGCCGGCGGCGTTGTCGCCGATGAGCGTTTCGTCGAATGTAGCGAGGGTGGTATGGAGCCGCTGGTAGGCATCCGAGTGGGTGAGCAGTTCGGATTCCGTACCGCGCGCCAGGATACGGCCGCGATCGAGCAGGAGGATTTCATCCATCAAGGAAAGGCCGCCGAGTCGGTGGGTGATGAGGATCACCGTACGGCCCTTCATCAACCGGTGAATGGCGCCCATCACGGCCCGCTCGGTGGGGGCGTCCAGTCCCTCGGTGGGTTCGTCGAGGATGAGGATCGGCGCATCCCTGAGCAGGGCGCGAGCGATGGCGATGCGGCGGGCCTCACCCCCCGATATCTTGCGGCCTGCCTCACCCACAAAGGTATCGTAGCCCTCCGGAAGTGCGGCAATGACATCGTGAATACGGGCGATGTGACAGGCCGCTTCCAGTTCCGCCTGGGTTGCATGCGGGCGGGCGATCAGCAGATTCTCCCGCACGGTGGTGTTGAACAGGTGCGTGTGTTGCGAGACGAGGGTGATGTATCGCCGCAGGTCTTCGCCGTGGAAACCCTCCAGCCGTTGCCCGCCGAGGAGGATACGGCCCGCGGCCGGTCTGTGAAATCCCAGCAGCAGATGCGCCAGGGTACTCTTGCCCGACCCGGTGGGGCCAACGATGGCGAGGCGTTGGCCCTGCGGCAGGTCGAAACCGATCGCCTCGAGGACGGGGACCTGGTCCGGAGCGTACCGGTATCCGACCTCCTCGAAACGGATGTCGAAATGGTCGATCCGTGGGGAGGGCGTGGGCGGCTCACGTACTTCCGGTTCAGCGTCGACCACGGCGAAGATGCGTCTTGCCGCAGCCAGTGTTTCGCCGAGGTGAAGATAGGCCTGTGGCAATGGAAGCAGGGCTTCGAAACTGGCAAGCGCGAACAAGGCGAGCATGGCCAGTTCCGCCGGTGGAATCCCACCCGCGCGCACCATTGGGGTGGCGAGGAGCGTGATGCTCCACATGGCGAGATTGGCGCATAGTCCCACGCCGCCCTGCGACAGCCCGTTCAGATGGGACATCTTTCCCTGCACGTCGATCAGCGCCTCGCTCACCTCATTAAGTTGGCGACGATGGTTGCCCGTCGCGCCATAGATGAGCAATTCGTCCAGGCCCTGCAAACCGTCGACTGCATGGGCGCGAAGCCGGGAGGAGAGTTCCACCCTGCGTTTCCCCAGTTCGCGGCTGCGCCGCATCACGAGGCCGGGGATCAAGGCGCCGCCAAGGGTCAAAAACAGCAGTTCCACCAAGGCGGCTGGCGTGCCATAGCGCGTCAGCAGGACCACGAAAAGGAACGTGGAAAACAGCGCTACCAAGGTGGGGGCGAAGACGCGCAGGTAGAAGTTGTCCAGGGTGTCGATATCGGCCCGTATGCGGGTCAGCAGGTCACCGCTGCGATACTGTAGCAGGCGCGCCGGCGCCAGCGGTTCCAGATGTTCGTAGAACCAGACGCGGAGCCGGGAGAGCACGCGCAGGGTGGCTTCGTGCGTCACCAGCCGTTCGCCGTAACGGCCGGCGGTGCGTACGATGGCGAACGCCCGGATGATGGCGGCCGGGGTGAAATAGTTCATCGACACCCCTCCAACACCGGCGATCCCCATGGCGGCGATGAACCAGCCCGAGGTCGCCATCAGTCCCACGTTGGCGATCAGCGTCACGAACGAAAGCAGTACCCCCAGCGCAAGCCAGCCCCAGTGGGATCGAAACAGTGCCAAGAGCCGGACGAGAGGCCTCATGTCCTGCCGCTCCAGGCCTGCGCCATGCGGCGATAGAGGCCTTCCTCCGCGAGCAGTTGCGCGTGGCGACCGCTCTGGACGATGCATCCGTTCTGAAGTACGAGAATTCGGTCCGCTTTGCGTACCGTATTCAGACGGTGGGCGATCACCAGCAGGGTGCGCCCCTGTGCAAGGGTATCGATGGCCGCCTGGATTTGCCGTTCACTCTCGAGGTCGAGATTGGCGGTGGCCTCGTCCAGGATCACCAGCGGGGCATCGCGCAGGAAGGCGCGTGCCAGCGCGAGGCGCTGGATTTGTCCACCGGAGAGGGGACGCCCCCCTTCACCCACACGGGTATGATAGCCCTCCGGCAGTTGCTTCACGAATGTATGGGCGCGGGCAGTTCGCGCCGCCTCAATGACGGCGGATTCGTCGGCGTCGGGCATGCCGAGGCGGATGTTGTCCAGAACGGTGCCATAGAAGAGATGGGGGCGTTGCGGCACCCAGGCGAGATGCTGTCTCCACGCGTCGGGATCGAGCGTGTCCAGGGGCATGTCGTTGATCAGGATGCGGCCGTCTCCGGCCTGGAGGAAACCCAGAAGAAGCCGAGCCGTGGTGCTCTTCCCAGCGCCACTGGGTCCCACCAGCGCGAGCCGTTCACCTGGCTGGATTTCGAAATCGAGGTGGTGGACGCCGGTCTGTCTCGAAGCATACCGGTAACTCACATCCAGAAAACGGACATGAATGTGACAAAGATCCGGTAAGGCTTTCTTGACCGGGGGTGATGTCGGTGCCGGTTTGGCGAGGATCTCGACCATGCGTTCCGCGGCGCCGATAGCCTCCATGCGGGCGTGATAGTGGCTGCCCATGTTGCGCAAGGGGAGGTAGAACTCGGGCGCAAGCAGGAGCACGAAGAAGCCGTTCATGAAGGCCATCTCGCCCCAGTAGAGGCGGAAACCGATGAGCACCGCGACCACGGCGATGCTCACTGTAGAGAAGAACTCCAGGGTGAAGGCGGAGAGGAAGGCCAGGCGCAGAACCGACATGGTGCTGTGGCGATAGGCCTCCGACACCTGGGCGATCATGGCGATCTCGCGGCGGCTGGCATTGAACAGTTTCAAGGTGGTGAGACCCTGGATGACATCCAGAAAATGGGCGCTCATGCGCGCCAGTTGGCGCCATTGGCGCTGATTGCGCTTTTCCGCCCCTTTGCCGATGAGAATCATGAAGAAGGGGATGAGGGGGGCGGTGAGCAGCATCACCAGCGCGGAGATCCTGTCGAAGGGGAATACGGATGCCAGTATGGCGAGAGGAACCAGCGCCATCAGCGACAGGGCCGGTAGGTAGCGGGCGTAATAGGCCTCCAGCGCCTCGACACCGTCGCTCAGGGTAGTGGACAGCTCGCCACTGTGTGCGTTGCCGATATAGGCAGGACCGAGTCTCTGGAGGTGCGCATAGAGCTGGTCCCGCAGCGCGATCTTCACCCCCGCGGCCGCTTTGAATGCCACCTGCTCGGAAAGCCAGACCGCTGCCGCACGCAACAGAAACAGCAGCAACAGAACAATCATCCACGGCGAGACCTGCGAAAGCGTGGCGGCCTCAAAGACCACGCCGTTGACGATACGCGCCACCCACCAGGCCTGGGCGATGATCAGGAGGCCGCCCAGCAGGCCGAGGACCACCGAAAGATGGAGATAGCGGCCGGCGAGCGCCGCGTTTCCCTTGAGCCAGGAAGTGGCGGGGAGGCCTTGCGCCTCCCCGGTCGAGGGGTCAGTCAATCCCGTTCGTCGTCGGCAAGACTTTCCCGATGTTGTTCCGCTTCATACCACAGAACGTTGATGATGCCGAAGGCGATGGCCAACAGCACGCCGAGAATCCATGAAAAATACCACATCGTGTCTGTCTCCCCTCAATAGGCTGAAAAACGTTCCTGGATCTCCTCCACTGTCACCTTGCCCCACATCTTGTGGTAGTTCCACAGGGTGTAGGCGATAACGATGGGAAGGAATATGACCACCGCCCAGAACATTACCGTCAAGGTCAGGGGGCTGGAGGTGGCGTCCCACACAGTCAGACTGCTGGCCGGGTTGGAGCTGGATGGCATGATGAACGGGAACATGGCGGCGCCGGCGGTCATGATGATGCCCACCAGTGTCAACGCGCTGGTCAGGTAACCGAGCCCCGGCCGTCCTGCCTTGGACAGGGTGATGGTCAGCCATGCACCCACAAAGCCCAGCAACGGAAACACGAGAGTGAAGGGATGGGCGCGATAGTTGTCGAACCAGGCCCCTGCCGCCAACTCGACGGTCTTGGCCACGGGATTGGGCATGCTGTCCAGCGGCGGCTGGGCGGTGATCCGGTAGCCGTCGATGCCAAAGGCCAGCCAGATGCCCGCCAGGGCAAAGAGTGCAATCGTGGCGAGGCCGGTATAGCGCACCCAGGTGGCGGAGCGCTCTGCCAATTCTCCCGATGTCCGCATCTGCAGCCAGATGGCGCCATGCATGGTCAACATGGCCACGCTCACCAGGCCGCAGAGCAGGGCAAAGGGGTTCAGAAGAGCCCAGAATGAGCCGGTGTAGTATGGCCTCATGAATTCGTCCAGATGTAAAGGGACGCCCTGAAGCAGATTGCCGAAGGCGACCCCGAACACCAGCGACGGGACGAATCCCCCAATGAACAGGCCCCAGTCCCACATGGAACGCCATCGGGTGCTCTCGAATTTGCTGCGGTAGTCGAAACCCACCGGTCGAAAGAAGAGGGCGAACAGCACCAGCAGCATGGCGAAATAGAAGCCGGAGAAGGCAGCGGCATAGACCATCGGCCAGGCCGCGAAGATGGCGCCGCCAGCGGTGATCAGCCAGACCTGGTTGCCATCCCAGTGGGGGCCCACGGTGTTGATCATCACGCGCCGTTCGGCGTCCGTCCTGCCGATGACGGGCAGCAGGTTGCCAACGCCCATGTCCATACCGTCGGTGATGGCAAAGCCGATCAGCAGCGCGCCCACCAGCACCCACCAGACGAGTTTCAGGGTTTCATAGTCCAGGATCATGTCACTGCCTCCTCATTCCGCTTTCTGTTGGGGTTGATCGGCCAGCACGGTACCGCCGCTGCCCTTTTCGAAGTGATAGCGTCCGGTGTGCAGGCTGCTGGGACCCTTGCGGGCGAAGTGGAACATCAGCCACATCTCGATGATCAACAGGATCGTGTAGAAGACGATGAAGCCGGTGAGGCTGATGATCAGGTCCTGTACGGTCAGGCTGGAGGTGGCCAGGAAGGTGGGCAGCACCTCGCCGATGGCCCAGGGCTGGCGCCCGTACTCGGCCACGAACCAACCGGTCTCGATGGCGATCCAGGGCAGAGGGATACCGAGCACAATCAGCCAGAGCAGCCAGCGCTTCTTTTCGATCACCCGTTTGGCGTTGTAGTAGAAGGCGAGGATGAAGAGCGCGAGCATCGTGAAGCCGGCGGCCACCATGATGCGGAAGGCCCAGAAGACCGGCGCCACATCGGGGATGCTGTCCTTGGTTGCCATCTGAATCTGCGCCTCGGTGGCATCCGTGACGTTGGGGGTGTAGCGTTTCAGCAGCAGGCCATAGCCCAGATCCTTCTTGACCTTTTCGAAGGCCGCTTTCGTCTCCGCGCTGGTATCGCCGTTGCGCAGTTTCTGCAACAGCCCATAGGCGACCATACCGTTGCGGATGCGTCTTTCATGCTCCTTCATGAGATCCTTGAGACCGGTGACTTTTTCGTCCGTGGAGCGCGTGGCGATCAGGCCCAGAACATAGGGGATCTTGATTGCCCCCCGGGTCTCCTCGGTCTCGTTGTCGGGCATGCCGACAAGGGTAAAGGCAGCGGGCGCCTCCTCGGTCTCCCATTCCGCTTCGATGGCGGCGAGCTTTACCTTCTGTACATCCCCGACTTCATAGCCGCTCTCGTCACCCAGTACGATGACCGAAAGAATGGCGGCAAGCCCAAACCCCGCAGCGACCGAAAAGGATCGCTTGGCAAATGCCAGGTCGCGGCCCTTCAGGAGGTACCAGGCGCTGATCCCGAGCACAAACATGGAGGCCGCCACATAGCCACCGGCCACGGTGTGGATGAATTTTACCTGCGCCACCGGGTTGAATATCAGGTCGGCGAAGCTGGTCATCTCCATACGCATGGTCTGGTAGCTGAAATCGGCGCCCACCGGGTTCTGCATCCAGCCGTTGGCGATGAGAATCCACAGTGCCGAAAGGTTGGTGCCAAGCGCGGTGAGGAATGTGACGGCCAGATGTTGACGTTTGCTGAGCCGCTCCCAGCCCAGGAAAAACATGCCGACGAAGGTGGATTCAAGAAAGAAGGCCATCAAGCCCTCGATGGCCAGCGGCGCACCGAAGACATCGCCCACATAGTGGGAATAGTAGGACCAGTTGGTGCCGAACTGGAATTCCATAGTCAGGCCGGTGGTGACGCCGAGCGCGAAGTTGATGCCGAACAACTTGCCCCAGAACTGGGTCATGTCTTTGTAGATCTGGCGTCCCGTCATCACATAGACCGATTCCATAATGACCAGGATCCAGGTGAGCCCAAGTGTGAGGGGGACAAAAATGAAGTGGTACAACACGGTGATGGCAAACTGCCAACGCGACAGCTCGATCATGGCGGGGTCCAGCATCGGGGTTCCTCCCTAGCGATAGTGACAGACAAACGACACGCGAAACGTCGGCGCATATATTCGGACGGCGGACATTGCGCCGATCAACGGGAGTAAGCCTACCTACATGGGCGCCACATGGACAATGAGATTTGGCAATTTCCTCAACCAATACATGGCTATCAGTCGAAGTCCTGGGATGTGAATGTAAGCAGAAAGAATGGGTGAATCCGTATGTGCGAACAGTCGGCCAATGTGATTCGGTCTCCTATAACCTTTGATGTCCTGTCCGCGAAATACCGTCGCGCCTTTTTCGAACGATGACGTCATGGTTAAAGAAAATTTTGCAAAAGCCGCTTTTAACTCTAGAGTCGGTCGGGTTTAGGTGATCGTCGCGAGCATGGTGGGAAAGCGAGGCCAGTTTTTCTCGATTTTGAGACGCATAGTGGGCCTACGCAACGAAAAATCGAGGAAAAATGGACCGCTTTCCCACCAGCTCACGACTGCATGGATGCAGGAGGTAGAGCAACGCATGGAGCAGTTGCCGAGTAGATTGATCCTAAATCCGACAGACTCCTGGCCCGGGTTATTCATGAATCGCCGTGATGATTGCACAGAGAATTGCCCGCACAGGGGGTTTTTCCGACCGAGTGGAATACGGGCTGTATTGCCGAGGAAGGAACATTCCCTGTGAGGACAAGGATCAAGCAAGGGTGCGAGCGACTTCATGAATAATCCGTATATGGTCTCCTCCCGTTTTGCAAGCCCTCGTGGCATGGATGACAGGGACAAGTTTGCTTCCGTATATCCGGCCTGTTTGTGGTGTCACTGTTGGACCACCT
>JALSTP010000196.1 GCA_026983675.1 Sedimenticola sp. | reverse complement strand
CAGCGAGTTCGCAAACACCGGCCAATGCAGAGGAAAAACCCGTAGCGAAAACCCTGGCAGGCCACCGCCGAGCGGGCAGCACCTCGCGCGCCAAGGTCGCGGCGGAGGCCAAGTCCCCGAAGGAGAAGACCGATACCTCCCGTCCTGAAACACCCACCAAAGCGGAGGAAAAACCCAAGGTCAAACGGACCATCAGCCCACGGCGCGCAAAACGTACTGCGGACACAACCGGGGAGACCAAGATACCGTCCTCCCCACCGGCATCCGATACCAAGACCGTGACAGACAAAACGCCAAAAGCCCCCGTCACCCCCGTGACGCCAGAAGCTGCGCCGGCAAAGGCGCCAACACCCGGGCCTACCGTCCAGCCGGCTAAAGTGGCGGCCGCCCCGGACAAGCCCTCTGACTGATACGACATAGCGCTCGGGCCGAACCCTCTTCCCGCTGTGCGGGAGGGGGTTCGCAGCGCGGTTCGCTCAGAACCCGGGCGGACTTGACAGAGAGACCGGCGGACTCAGGTCCCCGTTTCCACACCAAGATGGGTCCGGCGGATCTCCGCCAGCAGGCCTTTGGAGGCCGTTTCCACCATATCGAACACCCGCTCGAAACCGCTGAGCCCCCCATAATATGGATCTGGCACCTCACTCCAGTTCATATCCGTGGCAAAATCCATGAACAGCCGGACCTTGTGCTCCAATCCCGCGGGCGCGATCTCCGCCAGTTCATCCACGTTGGACTGATCCATTGCCAGGATATAGTCGAACAGTTCGAAATCCGTTGTCTCGACCTTCCTCGCCCGCAAATCGCTGATATCGATACCGCGCCGCCTCGCCGTCTCCTGGGCGCGGCGATCTGGACCACTGCCCACGTGATAGGCGTAGGTGCCCGCAGAATCGATGAAAATCCGCTCACTCAACCCCTCTTCTTCCACGAGTTTGCGGAATACGCCATGTGCCGTGGGAGAACGGCAGATGTTCCCCATACACACAAAAAGCACTGAAACCTTGCCTTCCATATCCGAATGATCTCCAATAGACTGCTGCGTGGCCTCTTCCGATCTGGAGGGCCAGAAACGACTCATCAATTTACGCATGTTCCACTCTTTTTCCAAGTCTTGACCTGTCGCGGTCCGCATACCCATACTGGCGCAGACCGTATTTTTCCAACATGAGGCCTTTTCCGTGAATGACAACCAGATTATTCAACGGTTTCGCAAAATGATCGGCGCAGAATTCTACTGGGAAGGCTGCCGCTGTGTCCTTGTGGACGTGCTGGTGGAGGAAGCGGAACTGATCCTCGAATGCGCCGGCTCTGAAACCGCCATCCAGCCGGATCAATATGGCCGTCCATCACGCCGTTCCCAGGCGGTGCGACAGGTTTCAATCTTCGATGACCAAGGGGGCTATTCGCCGGAAGTCATGGAACTGCTGGAGATGAAAAGCAGCCCTCGCCAACCGTGACCTTCCGTATGAAGCCCTAAACACGGGCGTCGAGGCGGTGGGGGGGACCCGCGCGCCACCGGAATGCCCCCTCATTCAGCCCCTGCCTGGCTGGACAACATCGCCTCCGCCCGTTTCAAATCAGCCGGGTTATCCACGCCATGGCCGGGCTCCTCGGCCGCGAGAGCCACGTGGATGCGCCCCCCATGCCATAGCACACGCAACTGCTCCAGGGCCTCCGCCATCTCGATGGGGGCCGGGGGCCAGTCGACATATTGCGCCAAGAATCCCGCGCGATAGGCATACAGCCCTATGTGGCGTAAAAACGTCACGTTTGCCGGCAGCGGCGCATCACCGCTCATGAACTCGTCCCGGTGCCAGGGGACCGGCGCCCGGCTGAAATAAAGGGCAAAGCCCTCCTCGTCCAGTACCACCTTCACCACATGGGGATCGAAAAGATGTGCACGCATCCGGATGGGCGATGCCAGCGTCGACATACCCGCCTCTCGATACGCCGCCATATCCGCTGCTACCTGGTCGATCAGGACCGGTGGCATGCAGGGTTCGTCTCCCTGCAGATTGACGATGATCGTCGCCGGGTCCCATTCCCGCTGTTGCACCACCTCCGCGATGCGATCCGTGCCGCTCTGGTGGTCGGCACGGGTCATGGCGACCTCCGCCCCAAATTCCACCGCCGCCTCGGCCACACGCTCATCGTCGGTGGCAATAATCACTTCTTCCGCACCGCTTTCGCACGCCCGGTCGTGGACGTGCCGGATCATCGGTCTGCCGGCAATCTCACGGAGCGGCTTGCCGGGGAGCCGGGTGGAGGCGTAACGCGCCGGAATGACTACCTTGAACGCCATGGCCGCTACCGTTTCGCCCCGGTCTTGGGGATTTCCTCGTCAGCGGGGATCTGCCGCGCCTCTTCCTCCAGCATCACCGGGATCCCGTCCCGAACAGGGAACGCCAGTCGGTCGACGGGACAAATCAGTTCCTGCGCCTTCTTGTCATAGGTCAATGCACCCTTGCAAATCGGGCATACGAGGATGTCCAGCAGTCTTTTATCCATAGTTCAACCCTTCGAGTATCAGATCGAGCTGCGCCACAAAAGCGGGCTCCACATCAAGTTCCACCGCAACGTACCACCAGTCATCCGCCGCCCAGGACTCGCACTTTACCGCGTCCTTCTCCGTCATCAGCAGCGGACCGTCACCGAATGGCGCCAGATCCTCCTGTCGAAAGGGATGATGATCGGGGAACGCATGCCCCTCTACATCGAGACCCTTGCCACGCAGGCCGTCGAAAAAACGCCCGGGATTGCCGATGCCCGCCACGGCCGTCACCGTCCGACCCCTGAATTCATCCAGCGGCCGGGTAATCCGCGGATCCTTCACATTCACGGCCATCGTCGGCTGCATCTGGAAGGCGAAGGGGTAACGCCCCTTGTCCGTGCCATTGACAATCACCAGATCCACCTCGTGCAGACGCGACACAGGTTCCCGTAACGGCCCCGCCGGCAGACAAAGGCGGTTGCCCAATCCCCGTTGGCCGTCGATGACGGCGATCTCCACATCGCGCTTCAAACCGTAGTGTTGCATTCCGTCGTCCGACAGAATGATATCGCATTCGGCACGTTCCAGCAGATAACGGACATCGTCGCCACGGTCCGGTCCCGCTACCACTGGGCACCCACTCCGGCGCGCAAGCAACAGCGCCTCGTCGCCCACATGAGCCGCCGACGCATCCGCAGTGACAAACTGCGGCCACTCTACCGCCTCGCCCCGGTAGCCGCGGGTGAGAACACCGGGCCGGTAGCCCCGTTCGAGCAGATGCCGGGCCAGCCACGCCACCAGTGGCGTCTTGCCCGTTCCGCCCACCGTAATATTGCCCACGATCACCACCGGGACCGGTGCAGCGTCCGAGGCCAGCCAGCCCGTCCCATAGGTCCAGCGGCGCAGTTGGACGACCCCACAGAACAGCGCCCCAAGCGGCCACAACAGCCGACTCACCACGCCGCCCTGATACCAGGCCCGTTGCAGTACCGTACTCACATCCAGGAGTGAGCGCCTTGTCTTCCTATTCGTCGGCATCCTGCCGCCGGGTGGCGAAACTCATTTTGCTGTAGCCCAACTGGCTGGCGGCATCCATTGCCGTGATCACGGCCTGGTGAGGAGTCCGGCCATCGGCATAGATGGTGACCGGAAGATCGGGCTTCAGCTCCGAGGCCTTCAGGATGGCGCGGCGAAGCGAGGCAAGGTCGGTCCCTGAAACGCCTTTGTCATTGACATAGTAATGGCCTTCCTTGTCGATGGTGATATCGATGCGTTTGTCCGGCTGCTTCAGCGCGCCCTCCGCCGATGCCTCCGGCAACGCCAGTTCGATCTGTGAAGTATGCTCGAACGTGGTGGAGACCATGAAAAAGATCAACAGCAGGAATACCACGTCGATCAACGGTGTGAGATTGATGTCCGGGCTTCCCCGACGGTGCGGCCGTAGATTCACTGCGCCGTGGCCTCCTTGCTCTCCTTGACATCGTTGGTCTCCTTGGCCTCCTTGACTTCCTTGAGGTCGGGGATCGACTCGTCCTCGCGCGCGCCTTGCATGACCTCCACCATCTTCAGTGCCTCCTCTTCCATGCCGACCACCAGCTGATCCACCTTGCCATTGAAGTAGCGATGGAACATCAGGCTTGGGATCGCCACCGAGAGGCCTGCCGCCGTGGTGATGAGCGCCTGGGAGATCCCACCTGCCAGTACACCGGGATCACCCACCCCGGCGCTCACGATCACTGAAAACACTTTGATCATGCCGATAACGGTGCCCAACAGGCCCAGCAACGGGGTAATCGCGGCGATGGTGCCCAAGGTATTGAGATAACGTTCCAGTTCCAGCACCACATGGCGGCCCACATCGGTAATGGCCTCTTTCATCACCTCACGCGAGTGCTGCCGGTTGAGTAGGCCCGCCGCCAGGATCCGCCCGAGTGGTGAACTGCGCCGAATCTCTTCGATGGCGATAGGGGTGAGCTGATGGGCGCGATGCATCTGCCAGACCTTCGCCACCAGCTTGTCGGGAATGACCCGCCGGGTACGTAACGCCCACAGCCGCTCTGCGATGATCGCCATCGCCACCACCGAGCAGGCGATGATCGGCAGCATCAGCCATCCGCCTGATTTTACCAGCTCCAACATTGAGTGGGCCTCCTGGAGAGAGCGGTCACGCCCCGTTTATGGCCGAGTGAGTTACTATTGTATCAACTCTGCCGCTGAACGCGAGATCCAGTCATCGTATTAACCCGGCAACACTATATACCGTATTCAGCCGTGATGTGCCGGTTCGCAGCAAGGTGGCCCATCGCCGCTATTGCCACCCTACAGCAAGATAGGGCAACGCAGCCTGCGGGCCGGCACGCCGCGGCCTGTCTTTGAATATCATAGGGTTAGGGGCTTCAGGCAGGCGCCGGACCTGCGTTCCAGCGCGCTGGACAGGATGTCCAAGTGTCGCGAGTGCATGGATGCGCTGGAGCGACCTTGGCAAGGGAATGACCCTTGCCTGCCCACTGCGCCTTGTTCCGGCGCCTGCCTGAAGCCCTGAATGCGATATATAGTGTTGCCGGGTTAATACCTCCCCTTCTCCCGGGTATCGCGCCAATAGCGGCGTTGCTGCTCCCGCGCGGTTACCGGGCCCCGTATGCTTTCTTTTGCGAAATCGAACCGGATCGCGCCGACAACCGACGTTTCAAGCCCCCTGGCCCCGGTGGCCGACCAACGCGCCACCACCGACCGCCGTGGAAAACCATGTCGATTTTTATAACCCGTGGCGTAGAGAACGTATTGAGGTTTTACGGCATTCACAAACCGCGGACTCGACGAGGTCTTGCTGCCATGGTGAGGCGCGACGATCACATCCGCATGCAATGGCTCACCGGCGCGCAGCAACCACCGCTCGGCGCCCCGTTCGATATCGCCGGGAAGTAACACACTGCCCTCGCGATTGCCGACCCGCAACACACAGGAACGGTTGTTCTCACTCAACCTCATCGAGGGATCGGGCGAGAGCATTTCGAACCGTACTCCGTCCCATGTCCAGCGCATGCCCGACAGACACTGCCGCGCCCCGTGCGCTGTCAGAGATTCGGGTTCACCGGCCAGCAGGGAGACCACCTTCGTCCCCGCGTAGAGGGATTCCACGCCGCCCGAATGGTCGCTGTCACCATGGCTGACGATCAGACGATCCACCTGCCGCCAGCCCGCGTGACGTATAAACGGCAACAACACGGCAGAACCGGCATCGAACCGTCTGGAGAACCGGGGTCCGGTGTCGAACAGCAACAGATGGGCATGGGTCTCCACGGCGGCGGCGAGCCCCTGACCCACGTCCAGCAGGGTAAAGCGAAATGCCCCCTCGGGTGGCCGGGAGGGCTTGACCGCAATCAGTGGAAGTAACAGAAACATCGACCACGCCCGGCCCGGCATCCCCCTTGGGCCCAGTAACAGCGCAACAGCCGCCAACAGTGCGCCCCACACCCACAAGGGCGGTGCTGCCATCTGCCAGGCGGCCATCGGCCAGTCGGCTGCCCGTTGCATGAGTCGGATGCTCATGTCCAATAGCCAGACATCCAGCTGAAGCAATGCTCCGCCCAGCCAGACGACCCCTTGCAGCATGACCGCGAGCAGGGATAGGGGAATCAACACCAAAGAGAATAGAGGGACGGCGAGGAGATTGACCAGCGGTGAGACCATCGAGGTCTCGCCAAAGAAAAACAGCAGCAACGGAGCCAGACCGAGCGTAACCGCCAGTTGTATACGGCCCCACTGGCGCCAGCGCCGCCCATCGCCCGCGCGCCACAGACTGGCCAGAAAAATCGCCGCCACCGCCCCGAATGAGAGCCACAGCCCTGGCGACAGCACCGCCAGCGGATCGGCGGCCACAACCACAAAGAGCGCCACGACCAGCCCCCTGAAACTTAGGCCATGCCGTTTGAGCAACTGGCCTCCGAGCATCACTGCCAGCATGAGGAGCGCCCGTCGGGTCGGCAGCGAAAACCCTGCCATTGCGGCATAGGCCGTAGCGGCCACCAGCGCCCCCACGTAGCCCACTGTCGGCGCCGGCAAGCGTAAGGGCGCGGAGGGAATCCAGCGCCAACCCCAGGACACCAGCAAAAAGCCCAGTCCTGCCACGATACCGATATGCAGGCCGGAAATGGCCACCAGATGGTTGGTCCCCGTGCGCTTGAACAGCCGCCAGTCGTCGCGGTTGAGCCGCCCTTTGTCGCCGACCACCAGCGCCGGCAACATCCGTCCACCCGCCGAATCCGGCAGGGCCTGTTCGAGCCACCAGCTCAACCGTTGCCGCCACCGGTCCACCGGCGCGCGCCAAGGGTTGTCGTCGAGCAAGCGGTTGTCCGGAGAACGCCGTACATACCCCACCGCGCCGATCCCCTGCCGGAACAGCCATCCTTCATAGTCGAATCCGCCCGGGTTCACGAAACCGTGAGGACGCCGAAGCCTTACTTTCAGTCGCCAACGCTGCCCAGGGACAAGGGGCGGGGCCGAGCGATACCAACTCAGCCGGATCCTGCCGGGCACTGCCACTGGGACTCCATTCCGTTCTGCACCCGCCACTTCAAACATCCACCGGCTGCTATCCGGCCGCACCTGCGGAAGTCCCACCACCACGCCCTCCACCTGCAGATCCTGCCGTTCGAGATCCGGAGAAAGGCGTTCGGCCAGGATATTTGCCGCAAACAGAGCGGCCCAGGCACCACCGAGCAGCAATCCCCAAAGCACACGAACACGTGGAAATGTCCACCATAAGAAGAGGATAGCCGCCAACGCACCGTAGACCACCGCCATCGGCGGGAGGACCGGCGCAAACTGAAGCAGGGTTGCCCCCAGCACGAACGAGAGCATGGCGGCAATCATCTCTCCCCTCCCTGGAAAGGCGGACACGGATTCAAGTTTCTAACACATCTTCCGCTGAAATGACCAGATACATTGGGCAAATACTGGCCAAAATGGCGCGAGCGTGAAAGAATATGGGGTAAATGCCAGGGGGATTCCCCTGTACATCCCTATATACAAAGATTTAACAGACAGTGCCGCGACGTCTCCCGGCCCCGGTTGTGGACATTCATGCCAAAACGTTTCATACAACGCATCATTCCGGATCACGAAGTCATCCGCAACCACAAGCACCTGCAGATCTTCGGCACGCTCCTGCATGATCCGAATCTCTGGCATCTGAACCGCCGCTCTGCCTCAGGCGCCTTTGCCGTGGGGTTGTTCATGGCCTTCATGCCGGTGCCTTTCCAGATGCTGCTTGCGGCCGCGGCGGCCATCGTGTTCCGCGTCAACCTGCCACTGTCGGTGGCGCTCGTATGGGTGACCAACCCGATCACCATCCCGCCCATGTTCTATTTCGCCTATCTCGTCGGTACCTGGGTATTGGGCACCCCGCCAGCGGACACATCCGGGCCGGAGCAGATGGCGTTGCTCTCTGCCAACACCTCCCTGTGGGAGAGCCTGCATCACGTCTGGGAGCCCCTGTTGCTGGGCAGTTTCATCTGCGCAACGGTGTCAGCGGCGGTGGGCTACCTGGCCATTCGCGGCCTGTGGAGACTGCGGGTGGTCAATCACCTGAAGCAGCGCCGCGAGCGGGCCGCCACACGCCGCCACGCCCTCGGACCCAAGGCTACGAGACAAGCACGCCATCCTTGAGCCGGAGCGTGCGCTCCATGCGATCGGCGAGTCCGGCGTCATGGGTCACCACGACAATGCTGGTTCCCAACTGCTGATTCAGTTCCAGCATCATCCCATAGACCCGCTCGGCTGTATGACTGTCGAGGTTGCCGGTGGGCTCATCCGCCAGCAGACAGGCCGGGCGCGTCACCAGCGCCCGCGCGATGGCGGTGCGCTGGCGTTCGCCGCCTGACAGTTCGCCGGGCTTGTGCAGCAGCCGCTCCCCCAGCCCAACCCGGCCAAGCATGTCCTTCGCGCGTTCACGCGCCTGAGTCACCGGCGTCCCCGCAATGAGTAACGGCATGGCCACGTTTTCCAGCGCCGTGAACTCCGGCAACAGGTGGTGAAACTGGTAGACGAAGCCCAGCGTCTTGTTGCGCAACAGACTCTTCTGCTTCTCACCCAATGTCTGCAGATCGACGCCCTTCACCCGAACCTGGCCGGTCGTCGGGGTATCGAGGCCACCGAGACAATGCAGCAGCGTGCTCTTGCCGGAACCCGAGGCGCCCACGATGGCCAGACGCTCTCCCGGCGCCACGCTCAGATTGACGTGCTTCAACACCTCCACCCGCAGCGGTCCCTGCTCGAAGGTGCGCACCAAGTCGATGGCTTCGACAACCGGTCGATCACTCATACCGCAACGCCTCCGCCGGCTGCACCCGAGACGCCCGCCACGCCGGATAGAGGGTCGCCAGCAGGGTGATGAGAAAGGCGCTGATGGCGATCACCCCCACGTCGCCCCAATGGATGTCCGACGGCAGCTCGCTGATGTAGTAGATGTTCGGGTCGAGAAATTCCACATGGAAGGTGCGCTCCACCCATCCGACCACGCCCTCCAGATTGAGGGCCAGCAACACCCCCATCACCACGCCGGCCACTGTACCGATCACGCCGATGGCCGCGCCCTGGACGATGAAGATCGACATGACGCTCCCCGGCGAGGCCCCCAGGGTGCGCATGATGGCGATGTCACTCTGCTTGTCGGTCACCATCATCACCAGGGTGGAAACGATGTTGAACGCCGCTACCGCCACGATCAGAAAAAGGATGATCGACATCATGCGCTTTTCCATGTGCAGCGCGGCGAAGAAATTCCGGTGATACTGGGTCCAATCCCTGACCCGATAGTAGCCCCCCAGCGACACCGCCAAATCACGTGCGATACGCGGGGCGTTGAACAGGTCGTCCAACTTCAGCCGCACCCCGGTCACGCGGTTGCCCAGACGCATCAATTTGGCCGCGTCTTTCAGATGGATGAGCGCCACACCGCGATCGTATTCCCCCATGCCAACCTGAAAGATCCCGGTGACCGTAAAGCGCTTCAACCGGGGCATGATGCCCGCCGGGGATACCGTGATGCGGGGTGTCACCACCGTCACCTTGTCCCCCGGCCCCAGGCCGAGCACGGCCGCGAGTTCGCTCCCAAGGATGATGCCATACTCTCCCGGTTTCAGATCATCGATACGCCCCGCGCGCATGGCGCCTCCCACATCCGACACCTTCCCTTCTTCCGAAGGCAAGATCCCCCTGAGCAACGCACCGCTGACGTGATCGCCGTTGACCAGCATGCCCTGGCCCTCCACATAGGGCGCTTCACCAACCACATGGGGATTGTCGCGCGCCGCCTTCTCCACATTGCGCCAGTCGGCCAGGCCGCCGTCCACCGCGGCGATGGTCGCATGCGCCGTCATCCCCAGAATCCGATCGCGGACCTCCTTGTGAAAACCGTTCATCACCGACAGCACCACGATCAGCGCCACCACCCCCAGCGCAATCCCCAATGTGGAGATCAAGGAGATGAAGGAGATGAAGTGGTTGCGCCGCCGGGCACGGGTATAACGCAGGCCGACAAAGAGTTCGAAAGGTCTGTACATGGCCGCCAATTAAACCACAAATGTGCTCGAAAGACCTTGCATATTTCTATAGTTACGCAAGAGTGCTATATTTTGTCGAGAACTGGACCTACGGAGTCACTCAAGAATGAAACGCCTTACCGCCCTTTTGGCCCCGCTCTTACTGCTTGCCGCCATGCCTTTCACCACATCCGCCGACGTCCTGCTGCTGCAAGCCATTCAGCAGGCCCCGCCCAACAATGCACAGGGGATTCCCCGTCCCCGGCGCGGTATGACCATGGACCAGGTGCGCCGCCATTTCGGCAACCCCGGCCAAGAGATTCCTCCGGTGGGCGAGCCGCCCATCACCCGTTGGGTCTACCCGAAATACACCGTCTATTTCGAGCATCAATACGTGCTCGAGTCGGTGGTCCATCCTCGGCCCTGACCCGTCGGAATGCGCCGCTTCCCCGCCGAATGGGAGCGCCAGGCGGCGGCCATGCTGGCCTGGCCCCATCCGGAGAGCGACTGGGGGCCGCGCCTTTCCGCCATCGAAAAGACCTACCTGGAGTTGGCGCACCACATTCTTCAGCACGAGGCGCTGCTGGTGGTCTGCCACGATGCCGCTCAGCGGGCAGCGTTGTCGGCAACGTTTGGAACCCCGCCCCATCCCCTTTTTCTGCGCATCGTCGAAACCGACGATACCTGGGTCCGTGACTACGGTCCCATCACCGTGCTCGAGGATGGCCGGCCCGTCATCCTCGATTTCCGCTTCAATGCCTGGGGCGGCAAATATCCGGGGGAACGGGACGACCAAGTGACCGCCCGTCTATGCGAGGCCGGCGCCTTTGGCCAGACCCCCTGCCGGCACGTGAGCCGGGTACTCGAAGGCGGCGCGATCGAGGGCGACGGTCAGGGCACCTTGATTGCCAATCGTCCCACCCTTATCGACCCTCTCCGCAATCCTGGACTCACGGGCCACGAGATGGAAGAGCTGTTGCGCCGCTGGTTGGGCATCGATCGCCTGTTATGGCTCGATATCCCTCCACTGACGGGAGACGACACCGACGGCCACGTGGACACCCTGGTCCGGTTCGTCGCGCCCGACCACCTCTGTTTCGTGGCCTGCCATGACCCGGACCATCCCGATCATGCCGCATTGACCGCATTGAAAGAACAACTGCAATGCTGGCGGACGGCAACAGGGCAACCCTACCGACTCACCCCGCTGCCCTCTCCCACCCCCTTGCACGACGAAGAGGGCCGCACCCTTCCCGCCAGCTACGCTAACTTCCTGATACTCGACGACGCGGTATTGATGCCCAAGTACGATGTTCCCCAGGATGCCGAGGCCCTCCAGACGCTTGGCGCCTGCTTCCCGCACCGGCGCATCCTGCCCGTCAACGGCCGAGAACTTGTCCGCCAAAGGGGCGGTATCCATTGTGCTGTCATGACGTTGCCCCACGGCCTCCAACTGGTGTGAAATAGGGGGTACCTGCATACCACCGGAGCCCGCTGTGTCCAGACACCCGCTCACCGTCGCGCTGATCCAACGGGCCGTGACCGACGCCCCGGCACGGAATCTGGATGCATGTATCGAACAGATACACAAGGCAGCGGAAGCGGGCGCCCGGCTGGCGGTCCTGGAGGAGCTGCACAATACCCCCTACTTCTGCCAGCGAGAGGATCCGGCCCGCTTCGACCTTGCCGAGCCGGTCCCGGGTCCCACCACTGAACGCCTCTCCAGCGTCGCAAAGGCGCTTGGCATCGTCATCGTTGGCTCCGTGTTCGAACGCCGGGCGCCGGGACTCTACCACAATACCGCGGTGGTGCTGGACACCGACGGCCGGCTGGCCGGCCGTTACCGCAAGATGCATATCCCGGACGACCCCGGCTACCACGAAAAATTCTATTTCGCCCCCGGCGATCTGGGTTTCCGGCCCGTGGACACCACGGTGGGACGGCTCGGAGTGCTCGTCTGCTGGGACCAGTGGTTTCCGGAGGCCGCACGTCTCATGGCCCTGGCCGGGGCGGATCTGCTGATCTATCCCACCGCCATCGGCTGGGATTCTTTGGACGACGCCGCCGAGCGTGGCCGCCAATTCGACGCCTGGCGGACAGTGCAACGCGGCCACGCCATCGCCAACAGCCTGCCCTTGCTCGCTTGTAACCGGGTGGGTGTGGAGCGAGAAGACGACGGTACTATCGCATTCTGGGGCGGCTCCTTCGCCTGTGGTCCCCAGGGGGAAATGCTGGGCGAGGCCCCCACTGACCAAGACGCCCTGCTCACCGTCCATATCGACCTCGACCGGGCCGAACAGGTGCGCCGCATATGGCCCTTCTTCAGGGATCGACGCACCGATGCCTACGCCAACCTGATGACACGTTACCTGGATGGTGGAAAAACATGATCACGCCGGAAGAGATGCGGACCGCCGAGACGATGATGACCTCTTTCTGCCAGCGCACGGGGCTCACGGACCCTTCCCGCCCTCCCTCGCGTTACCTCTGGACCGATGCCTTTGCCGTCTGCAACCTGTTGGGGCTGGCCGAGGCTGAAAAGGATACCTCGTGGCGGCAGCTCGCCCTTGATCTCATCGATCAGGTACACGACGTCCTCGGACGTTCCCGTCCCGGCACGCCTGACAGTCCCCGTCTCAGCGGCCTTGACGAAGAGACCGCACGAGAGCACCCCACCCTCGGCGGCCTGCGCATTGGAAAGGCCCTGGACGAGCGGCCACCCGATGCCCCTTTCGACGCCCAACTGGAGTGGGAGCGCGATGGCCAGTATTTCCACTATCTGACCAAGTGGATGCATGCCCTTGCGCGTGCCGCGGAGACGAGCGGAGATCCCCGATACGTGCACTGGGGCATCGAACTCGCCCGAACTGCGCACCGCGCCTTCTGCCACCGCACGGGGGACAGGCGCCCCCGGCTCTACTGGAAGATGAGCATCGATCTCACCCGGCCCCTCGTCCCCTCCATGGGCCAACACGACGCCCTCGACGCCTGGGTCGTCTATCACGAACTCAGCACCCTTGCCAAGCGCTTTGACACCGAAACCAAGCCGCTACGCCGAGAGATCGACGAGGCTTGGCAGATGCTCGCACAAGGCGCCCTTGCCACCACGGATCCTCTCGGCATCGGCGGGTTACTGATGGATACCGTCCTCCACGGACGCCTGTTACTCACTGGTGCGGCCGATCATCCGGAACTCCTGCCCGCCGCCCTGCAGGCCGCTAGCCCGGATTATTCATGAATCGCCGCGATGATTGCGCAGAGAATTGTCTGCACAGGGAATTTTCCGACCGAGTGGAATACGGGCTGTATTGCCGAGGAAGGAAAATTCCCTGTGTGGACAAGGATCAAGCAAGGGCGCGAGCGATTTCATGAATAATCCGGGCTAGCCTCGGCCTGCAACACTTCATCGACAGCGGGGAGGCCGCCTACCCGGCCCACGACCGGCTTCCTTTCCGGGAACTGGGACTCGCCATTGGCCTCCATGGATGCACCCTCTTGCAAGCCTGGGTGCAGCAGACAGCCGGGACGCTGCCCGCACCGGCGAATCCTTTCCTTGCCCACCTGGCCCGCCGGCAACCCCTTGCCGAGGAGCTCGAAAACTATTGGCTCGATCCGGACCATCAAAGCGCTACCACCTGGCGGGATCACCTCGACATCAATGCCGTGATGCTCGTCACCAGCTTGCTGCCAGCCGGGTTCTACGGCGAACCATAAGACACACATGAAACGAGCAGCGACCACGATGAAAGGGATTCCTTTGCACCGGGGCCACCGATCTGCAACACTCATCTGGAACTTGCCAACCCGTATTCTTCACCGTAGGGGCCTGTCGGGTTTAGATGATCATCGCGAGCATGGTGGGAAGGCGAGGCCGGTTTTTCTCGATTTTGAGGCGCATAGTGGGCCTACGCAACGAAAAAGCGAGGAAAAATGGACCGCCGCACTGCGCCTTGTTCCGGCGCCTGCCTGAAGCCCTGAATGCGATATATATTATTGCCGGGTTAATAAATCCGACAGACTCCCAGGCAAGGGCTTGCCAATCCGGTGAGAAATGCGGGTCAACCGATAGAAAATCCAGGAGCGCGCCATGAAAAGCCACCATTCGGACGACGGAAACATCTTCTCCAGCCCCCGATGTGCGGAGTTGCAGAAGCTGACGCATGAGCACGAAACCTGTATCCGATTTGCGGACGAACTGGCCAGAATCGCCGCCGAGGGCGACGACGCAGCGCTGAACGAGGGTATCGAACGTGTCCGGGAATACAATGACCGGGAGATGGAGACCCACCTTCAGCATGAAGAACAGACGATCCTGGGACCTTTGCTTCAGCGCCATCCGGAACATCGGGATCTCTGCATCGCGCTCGGCCAGGAACACGGCCTGTTGCGGACCCTGGTGGAGTCGATGACGCCGAAAACGGCAAAGGAGGATTTGGCCCAATTCGCCGAGGTGCTGAAACAGCATACGTTGACAGAAGAGGAACGGCTGTTTCCGCTGGTGGAACAACTCTTTTCGGCAGACGAGTTGAACGCCGTCATGGCGCATGTGCCGCTCCACCGGCAAGCGCCACCACCCTCGACGTCCACCCCCGGCCATGCACCCGCCCATTCCGACCGTTGGTTAGACCGCGTGACCAAACACTTTGAGGCCCAAGGCTTGCAAGGTGGACACATCGTGCTCTTTCCCCGCTTTCAGCCGGAACACGTGGCCACGATGGCGGAGCGGCTCGATCTGGCGTTGTTCGATTTCCAACGCGCGTTCATGAGCGACCTTGGTGAGGATGCCGATCGGATCGGATTGGAGCAGCTTTCATCGGTCCTTCAGACCCTCTCTGAAAAAGGCGGGGTCGTGGTCCATCAGGTGGAGGCCCTCTTGTGCGTCAAGAGCGAGGAAGAGCGGCGCCGCTGGCTGGCCGGATTTCTGGCGGGCGATTGGCCCAATCCGGTCGTGCTGCCCATCACCCTCTATCAGGCCGAGGTGCCGGAAACACACCCACACGTCTGCGACCTGGAACTGGAGAAGATGCCGCAGGCGGCTAGACCGACGCCGGAAATGGACGCGGGTCCGTTGCGTTATCCAACGCCCACATCACCCCGGGAGCGGTAGGAGCGCAGCCAGTCGCTCGCGCAGCGATGCCCCATATAGTGTTGCCGCGCGTCCACCAACACAACCATTCCAGGCCGGATGCCGAAGCGGGGAAGGACGTACTGGCGCAAGGCCGCATCCCCTCCCTTCAATCCGGTCCGATGCCGCAACAGGTCCCAGAACTCCGCTTCACTGCCCTTGCCCACCGTACCCTGGGTCGTACACCGCAGCCATAGCCACCGCGAGCAGAGATTCCGGATCCAGTCCCCGTTCCCCCGCCAAGGCGCCCATTCCCTCGGCGAAGCCTTCTTCCGCGATCACCCCACCGAAATCCAACAGTGGCACGCGAATGGGACGCCATTCAAGTGCCCTCCTGCCAAGAATGGAGATAGCGCTCCTGCTCTGGCGTCAGCGAGTCGATGGCCATCCCCAGAGCGGAGAGTTTCAGCGCCGCCACCCGATGATCGATCCCGGTGGGCACAGGGTGGACGGCCGGCGCCATCCTCTTCCCGTCGCGGCGGATGTGAACGACACTCAGGGCTTGGTTCGAGAAACTCATGTCCATGACCGCCGCCGGATGACCCTCCGCTGCGGCAAGGTTGACCAGCCGGCCTTCGGCCAGCAGCCGGATACGTCGGCCATCCTCCAGCCGGTACTCCTCCACACTTGGACGGGGCCGTGCCGTCTCCACGGACATCGCGTGCAGCGCAGGAATGTTGATCTCGACATTGAAGTGGCCGGCGTTGGCGAGGACACACCCGTCTTTCATGACATCAAAATGGACGCGATCCACCACATGTTTGTCCCCCGTCACGGTGACAATGAAATCCGAGATGGCCGCTGCCTCCTTCAGGGGCATTACCCGGTAGCCGTCCATGGCCGCCTCCAGCGCCCGCACCGGATCAACCTCAGTGACGACCACATGGGCTCCGTGGCCCTTCGCGCGCAGGGCAAGCCCTCGACCGCACCAGCCATAACCCACCACGGTGAAGGTGCGTCCCGCCAGCAGAATATTGGTGGCGCGGATCACGCCATCCAACGCGCTCTGACCGGTGCCATAGCGGTTGTCGAACAGATGTTTGGTGTAGGCGTCGTTCACCGCCACGATGGGATAATGCAGGGCCCCATCCGCCGCCATTGCCCGCAGGCGTATCACACCGGTGGTGGTCTCCTCGGTACCGCCCAAGACACCCTCCAGTAATTCCGGACGGGTCTTGTGCATCTCGCTGACCAGATCGGCGCCATCATCGAGGGTAATCTGGGGACGATGATCCAGGGCGGCCTGTATATGCCTGTAATATGTCTCCGTGTCCTCGCCATGCCGGGCAAATACAGGGATGCCGAAATGCCGGACAAGGGCCGCCGCCACATCGTCCTGAGTACTCAAGGGGTTGCTCGCGCAGAGGACGACCTCCGCCCCGCCCGCTTGAAGCACGCGGGCCAGGTTGGCGGTCTCGGTGGTGATGTGCAGGCAACCTGAAATACGGACATCCCGCAACGGTTTGTCTCTGTCGAACTGGGCATACAGCCGACGCAGCACCGGCATTTCGTCCCATGCCCAGTCGATCCGGCGCCGGCCGGGGGCGGACAACGAGATATCGGCGATGTCGTAACGAGGCATGGTAAGGGAACCCTACTGTACAGGCCTGATTCGAATATTGAGGTGTCGAGCAGGCTTTTCAATCGTGTACCCAAAACCCTGTCGATCGCAAGGGCGCGACCACTGAAGGGTGGTCTATTATTTGATTACCAGTTATTCGATGAAAGGATGACGATGCGTTCGTTTATCACCCTATTGCTGCTTTGGCCGATGATCCTCCACGCAGAGGCACAGGTGGTGGAAACCCCTTATACCCCTCAGAAAGTGGTCTTCGATTTCTTTCTGGATACACCGGCCAAGATCAACAGTGCCTTATTCTGGATCCGTTCACTGGTCAACCCGCTCAGCGACTCGCCCTACGACATGCCCATCGACGATCACCACATTATTGTGGTTATTCACGGCACCGAGATCGTCACCACCGTGGAGCACAACTACGAAAAATACCGGGAGGCCGTGGAGAGGATGCGCTACTACGCAGAGTTGGGCGTGGAGTTCAAAGTGTGCGGCCTGGCGGCGAAAGATTATGACTACAGCGCCAAGGATTTCTATGACTTTATTCAGCTGGTACCGTCGGCGCTGACGGAGCTGGCGCACTGGCAACTCAAGGGCTATGCGCTCATCACGCCCCGCATCTTCGAAAAGCGGTTCTCCATCGACGAGATACGCTAGCCCGGATTATTCATGAAGTCGCTCGCGCCCTTGCTTGATCCTTGTCCACACAGGGAATTTTCCTTCCTCGGCAATACAGCCCGTATTCCACTCGGTCGGAAAATCCCCTGTGCGGACAATTCTCTGTGCAATCATCGCGGCGATTCATAAATAATCCGGGCTAGAGCGCACTGCATTTACAGTGGATATGAATGCCCCACCGGATCGTCTAAAAATGAGGGGTCCAAGTACCCATTGGCGGGACTTCCAAAGAACAAGCGAGGGCACGTCAATCCGCTAAGAAATGCGGGTTAGCCCCCAGTCAGGGACATGATGCGCACCACCTGCTCCGGTTTTTCGTTGAATTCGTGGCGTTCCGGCTTGCGATCAATGGCGGCCATGATCTGCGCCTTCAACGCCTCGTCGTCCATTCCCGAGCGTAACATGGGCCGCAACTCCATCCTGTCCGTCTGACCCAGACATAGGAAGAGCGTCCCCTCGACGGAGAGCCTGACGCGGTTACATCTTTCACAGAAGTGTTGTGACATCGGCGTGATGAAACCAATCCTGAGCGAGGTCCCCTTGACGCGGACATAGGAGGCCGGACCGCCCCCCGGCATCACAGCCGTCTCCAATTCGAATTGCTCTTCGAGGCGTCTGCGAACAGTATCCAGTCCCACGTAAAGGTCGGTGGCCCTACGCCCCGTGTCCCCCATCGGCATGGTCTCGATAAAGCGCAGAGTGAAATCGTTTTGCAGACAGAAATCCACCATCTCGCCGATCTCATGGTCGTTGATACCCCTCATGACGACCATGTTGATCTTGATCGGATCGAGACCGGCGCGTTTGGCCACCATAAGACCCTCGATGACCTTATCCAGGTCACCATGTGTGATCTCCTTGAAGCGGTCGGCATCGAGAGAGTCGAGGCTGACATTGATACGCCCCACGCCCGCCCTCTTGAGTGAGTCTGCGTGCTTCGCCAACCTGGAGGCATTGGTGCTGAGCGAGAGGTCCTGAATCCCCGGCAAGGCCCCGATGCGGCTGGCCAATTCCGGCAGATTCTTGCGAACCAGCGGTTCACCGCCCGTCAATCGTACCTTGCTCACCCCCAACTCGGAAAACAGCCGCACAACGCGCTCAATCTCGTCGAACGACAGCCATGTATCGGGCGGGGTGAAATCCTTGAAACCCTTGGGGATGCAGTAGAAACAACGAAAATCACACCTATCCGTCACCGAAAGGCGCAGGTATTCGATTCTACGGCCAAAGGGATCGACCAGTTCTCTCATCTGCTTTCCCCCTCTCTCCCAAGGTTTCTCGTACCCGTGGACACCCGTGCCGGACTCCGGCAAGGTCAGCCTGCCAAATACGCTTCAGCAAAGACCGTGCACAGACCGCCGCAAATCGCCCTTTTTCAACATCCTGCCAAAACCCGGCGGTGCGCCTCTCAACCGATTATTGTCCTAAAACACCGGGCGGGCAAGGAAGCGCCTACGATAGAACCCACTTTCTTATTAAGGCAAACGATGACAGAACCCATACGGAGAACCTTGGGCGACTTGCCGGGACAAGCCGCTTGTCCCGGCAAATACATCGCCTTACCCCGATTACTTATAGTAGATACTCTCCCCAGGCAAATCCTTTTCGGGATCGTATTCTTCTGGCAACTGGTGAGAGATACCCTTATGACAGTCGATGCAGGTCAGATTCTTGTCGATGGCCTCCTCATGCGCATCGGCGCTGCGGCTTTCCTGCCGGTCGAAATCCATGGAATCGAACTTGTGGCAATTGCGGCATTCCCTTGAATCGGTTTCCTTCATGGTTCGCCACACGTGCTTTGCCAACTCGAACCGTTTCGCCTCGAATTTCTCGGGTGTATCCACATCCTTGGCAATGAAGTGGTGATACAACTCGTTGCTCGCCTTTATCTTTCTGACGATCTTGTAGATCCATTGCCGCGGCACGTGGCAATCCGGGCAGGTCGCACGCACACCCGTTCTATTTGAGAAATGGATGGTTTCCTGCAATTCCTGATACGGCGTGTCTTTCATTTCATGGCATGAAATACAAAACTGCTCGGTATTCGTCAGCTCCAGCGTCCAGTTGAATCCCCCCCAGAGGATCACACCCAGCACAATGCCGATAACCAACACCCCGAAGGTCCCGCGTTTGGCGCTACTCGTCATAATTCTATTCCTGTCATTTTTATTAGATTCAATGCACTCACGCTTGTGAATACGAACCAACCACCCCGTACCTCACAAAGCCACTCTTGCAGAGCCCCCCTTGGCGTGCCCATCATGCAGCCAAGGGGGGCTCTGAAACCGCTCATATCACTTCGCGCCCTCGAATACGTTTTGCACCAAGGGGGATGCATTGGTTTGAGGTGCATGACACTGATTGCAGAAATAACGGCGCCTCGATACCGTCTTCAACACCTTGCCATTTCGGTCAATGTAGTGACTATCACCGATCTTGGGCGCCTTTTTCTTCTTATATGTCTTTTCCGAATGGCACTTGAGACAGGTGTTGATCTTCAAGTTGATCTTTTCCTTGTCTATCTTGTGAGGAATGAGAGGGGGCTGGATCTTGTAGTTCCGCTCGATACCGCCCTCCACCACCATGGGTTTTGCCTTTATCGGCTTTTTTGCCATCGCTTCGATATCCTCTCCACCGCGCAATGATTTCACGCCAGATATCGCAGCTCCGCTGAATACCAATGCCATGCTGGCAATCGTGAGAGTTACAATGCTCTTTTTCATCTTTATCTCCATCAAATTACTATCTTTACCAGGGTGTGTCTTTCATGCTGCATTTGCCGAGGGTTTTTCCGCCGCCCTTTTCTTCCCTAAGCTGCCCTCTGTGTTGATACCGTCGCCCTTTTCTTTTGAAAACCGCGTTCCAAAGCGAAATACCTCCTCCGCGCACACGTCGATGCACCGGCCACAGTTGGTGCAATTGGACGAAAGAATGACGGGGCCAATCCCTTTTCCCGCGCCCTTCAAAGCCGGTTTGATGACCTGCGATTCAGGGCAAACGGCGAAGCAGTCCATGCAGTCGTCGCACTCGGAGCGTCGATCCGCGACCACCCGCACCAAGCTCTTGGCGCCAACGAGGCTGTAGAACGCGCCCACGGGACATACCCGACCACACCAGCCTTCCTTCGTCACGAAGAGATCGAACACGAATACACCGAGGATAATGATCCACGCCATCCCCATGCCAAACACGATGCCCCGAAACATCATCGAGACGGGATTGAACAGCTCCCACACGATGGAGCCGGTGATAAGCGGCAGCAAGAACGTAAGGCCCAGCACCCAGTACCGCGTGGACCGCGAGATCTGCGATGTGCTGCGAATACCGAATTTCCGCCTCAGCCAGGAGGCCGCATCCGTCACCATATTCACCGGGCATACCCAGGAACAGTAAACCCGCCCCCCCACCAGCATGTAGAAGGCCACCACCAAAACCACGCCAATGATGGCTTCTTTGTGGGGCTTCACACCGGCGAGGATCGCTTGCAACAGAACGTGAGGATCGGTCAGCGGGAGTACATCCAATGTCAGGCTGGAAGCCAGATTGCCCTTTACGATCCAAACGCCCCCCACCGTCCCGGCCAGGAACAACGCCAGAATGCCGATCTGGCTGATGCGCCGGGAAATGAGCCATCTATGGGCCTTCAGCCAGCCCTTTTTCTCGATGGCCTCGGCCCCCACCCCTTCGCGCGCCATCACTTGTTCTCCAGGCCCTTGTTCAGGGTATCGAGCGGGTTGGAGGACATGGGCAATTCCTCCTGTCCGCCTTTCGGTTCAATGATCAATCCCTCACCTTGAAGATCGTAACGAACGCCCTCCGGAAGGTTATATCGATGCTTGATGTCCGGCGTGACCAGCGATCTGCCCGCCTTTTCCTTCTCTTTCCACCCCACGCGATAGTGATGTCCAAGCTCGCCCTTCGCCAAGTGGATCGGGAAGACCTTGATGGCGGCCTCTTCCAAAATACAGGCCTTCTCGCAAAGCCCGCATCCAGTGCATGCATCCGAATGCACTATCGGGAGGAACAACGCATGCTTTCCTGATCGTTTATTGTGGTGGTATTCCAGGGTAATCGCTTTACCCCGTATCGGACAGATGTTGAAACACACCTCGCAACGCAGGCCGAGATACGCAATACAGGTTTCATGGTCTATCAAGACCGCCAATCCCATGCGCGCCTTATTGATGTCCTTCAACGCATGATCCAAGGCGTTGGTCGGACAGTTCGGAATGCAGGGAATGTCTTCGCACATCTCGCAAGGACCTGTGCGGGCAGTAAAATAGGGGGTGCCGGTCGGCACCTGGTCCCCCAACTGCCCCAGCTTCAAAATCTCATATGGGCAATCCCGTACACACAGGCCACAACGTATGCACGCCCCTAGAAATTCGTCCTCTGGCAACGCGCCCGGCGGGCGTATCGCCTGAGGCGGTAATTTCGAGGACTGCTTGGCGTACAGGCCCAGCCCCATACCCATGAGACCCACGCCCGCCGCAGTCTTGAACACGGTGCCCAGAAACTGGCGGCGGTTGACGTCTGTCTGCTTGCGCTGTGTCTTGGAGATTGTCATCTCGGTTTTCCCAATTGAGGAGAAAACAGCCAGATACTCAGCCGTCTGTTCGAATCGGCCGGCCCGCATCCAGCGGACCGGCCTCACCGATCCCTACGCCCTCGATATCTTCACCGCGCACTTCTTGTAATCCGTTTCCTTGGACAATGGGTCGGTGGCATCGAGCGTCAGCTTGTTGACCAGCCGCCCAGCATCGAACCAGGGAATGAATACCAACCCCTCTGGAGGACGGTTGCGCCCACGTGTTTCCACGCGACACAGGATCTCGCCCCGCCGCGACTGGATCTTGGCCATCTGGCCGTTGCGCAACTTGCGCTTCCTGGCGTCCTTCTTATTCATGAACACCACGGCGTTGGGCACTGCCCGGTACAACTCAGGGACACGCCGTGTCATGGAACCCGAATGCCAGTGTTCCAGGATACGTCCTGTGCAAAGCCAGAGATCGTACTCTTTGTCCGGGCTCTCCGCAGGTGGCTCGTAGGGCGCCGTAATGATGTTGGCGCGTCCACCATTCTTCTTCTTGTTGCCATAGAAGAAGACATCGCCTTTCGCGCCCTCCGGGTTATTCTTCGCCACGTAGGGATCGTAACCTTCCCGGAAGCGCCAGAGCGTCTCCTTGCCATCCACCACCGGCCAGCGCAAACCGCGTGCCTTGTGGTACATGTCGAAGGGCGCCAGATCGTGGCCATGGCCACGACCAAAGGAGGCATACTCCTCAAACAGCCCCTTCTGTACATAGAACCCGAAATGCTCCATCTCGTCGTTCATGTACTCGTTGCCTTCCGAGTCTGTCACCTTCTGCTTGGGATATTTGTTGACCTGACCGTTTTCGAACAACACCTCATACATGGTCTTGCCCTTGTATTCCGGCTTCTTGTCCAGCAGCTCCGGTGGCCAGACCTCTTCCATCTTGAACCGCTTGGCGAACTCCATGGTCTGCCACAGGTCGGACTTGGCCTCGCCAGGCGCCTTTACCTGCTGACGCCAGAACTGGGTCCGCCGCTCGGCGTTGCCATAGGCGCCTTCCTTTTCGATCCACATGGCAGTGGGGAGAATCAGATCGGCCGCCATGGCTGAGACGGTTGGGTAGGGGTCCGTGACCGCAACGAAATTATCCGGATTACGCCAGCCTGGATAGGTCTCGTTATTCAGGTTGGCCGCGGCCTGCATGTTGTTGTTGCACTGCTGCCAGTAGCAATTCATCTTGCCATCCTTCAACATGCGGTTCATGAGGACCGCGTGATAGCCCGGTTTCGGATTGATGGTGCCTTCGGGCAGTTTCCAGATCTTTTCCGCGATCTTGCGGTGCGCCTCTTTCTTGACCACGAGATCGGCCGGCAGACGATGGGCAAAGGTCCCCACCTCACGCGCCGTCCCGCAGGCGGAAGGCTGACCCGTCAGCGAGAAGGGCCCGTTGCCCGGCTCGGAAATCTTGCCCATCAGCAGGTGCACGTTGTAGCACAGGCCGTTGACCCACACACCGCGCGTATGCTGATTGAAGCCCATGGTCCAGTATGATGAGACCTTCTTCTTCGGGTCTGCGTAGGCCTTGGCCAGCTTCAGCAGCTTGTCCTTGGGTACACCGGAAAGCTCGCTCGCCTTTTCCAGGGTATAAGGCTCAACCGACTTCGCATACTCCTCGAAGCTGATCTTGGTCAGCTTGCCTTTGGCGCGATTCTTCGCCGCCTTCTCCCTGGGATCCTCGGGACGCAGACCATAGCCGATGTCCGTCGGCGTCTTGTTGAACTGTACATGCTTGTCGATAAACGCCTTGTTATAAGCCTTGTTCTGGATGATGTAGTTGGCAATATAGTTGAGGATGGCCAAGTCGGTCTGGGGCTTGAAGACCATGCCGTTGTCGGCCAGCTCAAAGCAGCGATGTTTGTAGGTCGACAGCACATGCACTTCGCACCCGGGCTTTGTCAGACGAGTATCCGTCAGGCGTGACCACAGAATGGGATGCATCTCTGCCATGTTCGATCCCCACAGCACGAAGACGTCCGCCTTTTCCAAATCGTCGTAGCACCCCATGGGTTCGTCGATGCCGAAACCCCGAATGAAAGCGCCCACCGCCGACGCCATGCAGTGGCGTGCGTTGGGATCAAGATTGTTGGAGCGAAAACCCGCCTTCATGAGCTTCGAGGCCGCGTAACCTTCCCACACGGTCCATTGACCTGAACCAAACATGCCGACCGCCGTTGGTCCCTTGGCTTTCAGCGCCGCCTTCCACTTCTCCGCCATCACATCGAAGGCTTCGTCCCAGGAGACCTCCTCGAACTTGCCGTTCTTGTCGAACTTGCCGTTCTTCTTGCGCAACAGCGGTTTGGTCAGACGGTCCTTGCCATAGAGGATCTTGGGCAGAAAGTAGCCCTTGATGCAGTTCAGACCCTTGTTGACCGGTGCGTCCGGATCGCCCTGGCTGGCGACCACTTTACCGTCCCGGGTGCCGATCAGCACACTGCAGCCGGTGCCGCAATAACGGCAGGCCGCCTTGTCCCAGCGGATGCCAGCATCCCATTTTTCATCTGCCAGCACCTTGCTTGCGGGCAAGGTGACGCCCGCTACCGAAGCCGCCGTAACGGCCGCCTGTGTCTTGATAAAATCTCGCCTAGTCAGTTTCACTTATGACCTCCTCTTCCATCGATTCGTCCCCACCGTAGTGGTAAACCAGAATAGTGTTGAGCACACCGTTAACATCATTGAACGCCATCATGGTATCCGCGGCCATCGAGGTGTCGGTGTCCTCTACGGTGACAATCAGTTTCCCTTCTTCCGAACCCCCGTGTATCTCCACCCCCGGCATCTCCTTGAGGCGGTCCTGAACCGCATCAAGCTGTTCCGGCCGCGTATGTACGACTACGCTACAGATATTCATACCGTTGCCTTGCATTTATCGCTGCCAATTGGCCACACTCGCATCACATCACCCGTACCGCTTTTACTGGACAGACACCATAGCACTCCCCACAACCGGTGCATTGCCCTGCGTCAACTTCAGGCCGCGCAATACCGCCGGTTTCGAGCTTGAAACGAATGGCCTCCTCATCGCAGGCCTCGCCACAGGACCGGCATACGACTGCATTGAGAGAGAGACAAGAGGTAAGGATCTCCGCCTTGAGACGCCAGGGTGGATCTTTGGCTTCCAGGGCGCGGGGCTCGCAGGCACGCAGACAGTCTTCGCAAAACGTGCAGCCCCCCCGGCTGAAATCGATTTCCGGGAAACCGCCGCTTCCCACCACGATGATCTGCGCCTGACAGGCGTCGACACAATCCCCGCATCGGTCACACCGGTCGACGAAAAGCCCCTCCTCGACCGCCCAGGGCGGACGCACCGCACGGCGATCCCCTGAAAGATCGCCGCCCAAAAGTTGCCTTCGATGAATCGCCTTGCCCAATCCCCTCGCCTCCGCGTTGGAGCCCACGCGGCCGGCCCATTGATCCAGAGCCCTGGGCAGACCGGAACCGTTACAGGATTTAAAGTGACGCTATCACCTCAAGGAATAGTCGCCTTTGACCTAAATCAATACCATTCATTTTTTATGGGAACTTTGCACCCTCATCACGAGATCACACCCCGCTACCGGCCAACAGGTGTATGCATCACGCCGCTTATGTACAATCGGGTGCCTGATAACGATACAGAGACGACACCCGGCCCACCTCATCATGCTGGAAATCACCGATCTAACCTGTACGCGCGGCGACCGCCAGCTCTTTTCGGGGCTCAATTTCTCGCTCGACAGCGGCGCGCTGCTCTATGTGAAGGGGCAGAATGGCTGTGGCAAGACCACCCTGTTGCGGGCCATCTGCGGGTTGTTTCTTCCGGAATCGGGGGAAATTTACTGGAATGGCGAAGAGATTCGGAGATTGAGCGACGACTATCGCCGCGAGATCCTCTACTTCGGCCACCACAACGGCATCAAGGGCGATCTCACCAGCGTGGAGAACCTCCGCATCAACAGCCGCCTGAGCGGTTACGACGTCTCGGACAAGGAAATCTGGGCAGCGCTGGAACACATGGGACTGTACGGTTTCGAAGACCTCCCCACCCGGGTCCTGTCCCAGGGCCAGAAACGCCGCGCGGCGCTGGCGCGTCTGTTGTTGACCCGTTCAAAACTGTGGATTCTGGACGAGCCTTTCTCCGCCCTCGACATGGGCGCCGTGGAGCACCTTCAGGAGGTGATCGCCAACCACATCGCCCTCGGCGGCATGGCCATTCTGACCACCCACCAGGAGGTCGCCCTCACGACCGGCCAGGTCGAACACTTACAGCTGGACGCCTGATTTCATGTTCCAGACCTTCAAGACCGTTCTTGCCCGCGACATTCTGCTCGCCACCCGTCGGCGGACCGATGTGTTGACGGCCTTGTTTTTCTTTCTGATCGTCATCAGCCTGTTTCCGCTCGGCGTGGGCATCGAATCGGAAGTCCTGCGGCGCATCGGTCCCGGCGTGGTCTGGGTGGCCGCCCTGCTCGCCTCCATGCTGGCCCTGGAGCGTCTGTTCGCCAGCGACTTCGCCGACGGCACCCTGGAACAAATGCTGCTCGTCCCTCAACCGCTGGGTATCGTGGTATTCGCCAAAGTCACTGCCCACTGGCTGCTCACCGGCCTGCCGCTCGTGCTGATTGCGCCATTGATCGGGCTGCAATATCATCTGCCCGGCGCAACGCAGGGGGTGATGATGCTGGCGCTCCTGCTGGGCACACCGGTCCTGAGCCTTATCGGAGCCATCGGAGCGGCCCTGACGCTGGGTCTGCGCGGCGGTGGCATCCTGATTTCGCTGTTGGTGCTGCCACTCTATATCCCGGTGTTGATCTACGGTTCCGGCGCGGTCAGCGCCAGCATGATGGATGGAGCGGCGGTACAGGCCTATTTGTTCATTTTGGGTGCCTTTCTGCTGCTCGCGGTGGTTTTCTCCCCATGGGCGACCGCCGCGGCGCTGCGAATTTCTGTAGAATAGGGCGTTCGACAACGCTGACGGGAGATCGTGTGGCTATCAACTGGTTCAAATATGCGTCCCCGGCGACCTTCTATCCCCTGGCAGGCCGGATGATCCCCTGGTTTGCCTGGCTCGCCATCATACTGACCCTGTTCGGGCTCTATTGGGGGTTCTTCGAGACCCCTTCGATACTCACCGACCAAAAACAGTACTACCGCATCATCTTCGTCCATGTCCCCGCGGCCTGGATGTCGATGTGGCTCTATGTGGTGCTGGCGGGATGGGCGATCATCGGTCTGGTGTTCAATACGCGACTCTCTTATATGATGGCCGCCGCGGTGGCGCCGACCGGCGCCATGTTCACCTTCCTCTCTCTCTGGACCGGCGCCTTCTGGGGCAAGACGAGTTGGGGCACCTGGTGGGACTGGGACCCTCGCATGACCTCGGAACTGATCCTCCTGTTTCTCTATGTAGGCTACATGGCATTGCACTCGGCCATCGATGACACCCGCCGCGCGGACCGCGCCTCGGCCCTCCTGGCCGTGGTGGGTGTGGTGCTGGTGCCCGTTATCTTCTGGTCGATCAATTGTCCGGACCCCAACCAGTGCGCCGCCCTGCACCAGCAATCGTCGTTCAAGGGCGTGGAAAGCAATATCCTGCTGGCCATGCTGGTATTAAGCATCGCCTTCTGGATGTATTCCTTTGCCGTCGCCTTCATGCGCGTCCGCAACATCATCCTCGAGCGCGAGCGTAATACACAATGGGTGCGCGAATTGCCGGAGGTGTGTGAATGAGCTTCGCCGAGTTTATTTCCATGGGCGGCTATGGGTTGTACGTCTGGAGCTCCTTTGGTATGACTGCATTGCTGATGATTGGAGAAGTCGTTATCCTCCGTCGCCAGCGCCGAACTATTATCCAACGTCTCTGTCGAATGTCCCGTATAGAGAAAAGGCCTGGAGCCACGCCATGAAACCAAGACAAAAACGCCTGGTATTCGCCCTCGCCGCATTGGTCGGCATCGCCGTCGCCGCGGTTCTCATCACGACCGCACTGCGAAGCAACCTGGCCTATTTCTTCAGCCCCAGCCAGGTCGCCGCGAGCGAAGCCCCAAAAGATGCCGTGTTCCGCGTCGGGGGTCTGGTCCGCGAGGGTTCTCTGAAAAGGGACAAAGACGGCCTCACCGTCCAGTTCGTAGTCACCGATAACGCAGCCGATGTAAAGGTCAAATACACAGGAATCCTGCCCGATCTCTTCAAGGAAGGGAAAGGCATGGTTGCACGGGGTAAGCTTGGAAAGGACGGTGTGTTCTATGCCGAAGAGGTGCTCGCCAAACACGACGAAAACTATATGCCACCGGAGGTTGCCTCGTCGCTCAAGACCGCCCATGAGGCAGGTGCCGGTAACGCCACCAGGGCGGTGGTGCAATGATCCCTGAAATCGGTCATCTCGCCCTCATACTCGCCCTCTCGCTGGCCATCACCCAGGCCATCTTCCCGCTGGTCGGCACTTTCACCAACACGCGATCATGGGTCGCCATGGCCCGCCCCGTGGCCTGGGGGCATTTCCTATTCCTGGCCATCGCCTTCGGCTGCCTGATACAGTCGTTCCTGACTGACGATTTCTCGGTCCTCTACGTGGCCACCAACTCCAACAGCCACCTGCCAAACCTTTATAAGGTGGCCGCCGTGTGGGGCGCCCACGAAGGATCCCTGTTGCTGTGGGCCTTTCTCCTCGGTGGTTGGGCGGCGGCCATCGCCCTGTTCAGCCGCGGCCTGCCCGCACATGTGGTGGCGCGGGTACTGTCAGTCATGGGCATGATCAGCATCGGCTTTCTGCTGTTCATGTTGATCACCTCCAACCCCTTCGAGCGGATCTTCCCCGTGCCGGCCGAAGGCCGCGACCTCAATCCCCTGCTGCAAGATCCGGGCCTCGCCATGCACCCCCCCATGCTGTACATGGGCTATGTCGGGTTCTCGGTGGCCTTCAGCTTCTCCATTGCCGCATTGATGGGCGGCAAGCTGGACGCCGCGTGGGCGCGCTGGTCGCGGCCCTGGACCATCATCGCCTGGATCTTCCTGAGCCTGGGCATCACCCTCGGCAGTTGGTGGGCCTACTATGAGCTGGGCTGGGGCGGCTGGTGGTTCTGGGATCCGGTGGAAAACGCCTCCTTCATGCCCTGGCTGGCCGGAACGGCCCTGATGCACTCACTGGCGGTCACGGAAAAACGTGGCGCATTCAAGAGCTGGACTGTACTGTTGGCCCTGTTCGCCTTTTCCCTCAGCCTGCTCGGCACCTTCCTGGTGCGGTCCGGGGTGCTGACCTCGGTCCATGCCTTCGCCACTGACCCCGCGCGCGGCGTATTCATCCTTATCTTCCTCTGCCTCGTAATCGGGGGATCGCTGATGCTGTATGCCTGGCGGGCGCCCAGCATCTCGAGCGGTGGCCGATTCGATTTCGTCTCCAGGGAAAGTTTCCTCCTGATCAACAACCTGCTCCTCTCCGTGCTGGCCGCCCTGATCCTGTTCGGCACCCTCGCCCCCCTGATCTACGATGCTATGGGTTGGGGCAAGATCTCGGTGGGCTTTCCCTGGTTCAATACCATGTTCGAGATGATCGCGCCTTTCCTGGTGCTTGCCATGGGCATCGGACCGATGGCGCGGTGGAAGCACGATGACTTCGCTCATCTGTTCCGGCAGGTGCGTGTGGCGCTGGTGATCTCTCTCATCGCCGGAGGCGTGGCGCTGCTGCCCATGTTTTCGCATGGCAAGATGCTCGTGGGGCTTGGCGTCACGCTCACCGTCTGGCTGATCGCCACCCACCTCAAGAACCTGCAGGAACGGCTCAAGCACAAGCACGGGTTGAAAGGCCTTCTGCGCGATCTTGCAGGCGGGAGCCGCAGCTACTATGGCATGTGGCTCGCTCACCTGGGTGTCGCCTCCTTCATCATCGGCGCGACGGTCGTCTCCAACTACGGAATAGAAAAAGACATAAGGATGACGCCCGGCAGCGACGTGACCATCGCCGGTTACCGTTTCGTCTTTGACGGCGTGAGCAAGACCCCCGGCCCGAACTACACCGCCTACCGGGGCCACTTTCGGGTCTTCGATGGCGCCAACCAGGTGGCCGTGCTGGAACCCGAAAAACGGCACTACCAGATGCAGGGCCGCCCGATGACGGAAGCCGCGATCGACCCCAGCCTGTTACGCGATCTCTACGTCTCGCTGGGTGAACCCATCGACGGCGGCGATTGGAGCCTGCGTGTCTATTACAAACCCTTCGTCCGATGGATCTGGCTGGGCGGCATCCTCATGGCGCTGGGCGGATTGCTGTCGATTTCCGACCGCCGCTACCGCATTGTCCGCAAACTGAGCAAGAGTGAGGCGGCAACGCGCAAAGCTGGAACCAACGCCACCGGCAACCCCGCAACGGAGACCGCCTGATGGGACGTTCACTCAAGTTCCTCATCCCCCTGTTGCTGTTCGGCGGTATTGCGCTTTTCCTGTACAAGGGGCTCAGCATGGACCCCCGCGCGATCCCCTCTCCATTGATCGGCAAACCAGTGCCCGAATTCAGCCTTCCGCGTCTCGACGCACCGGGCGAGAAGGTCACCCGGAAGGATTTGCTGGGCAAGGTCTCGTTGCTCAATGTCTGGGCCACTTGGTGTGTCTCCTGCCGGGCGGAACATGGCGTCCTGGTGGACTTCGCGCGGACCCACAAAATCCCCGTCTATGGTCTCGACTGGAAGGATGACGAGGCCGGCGCCCAAGCGTGGCTGGAACGGCTGGGCAACCCCTATGTCGCCGTCGCCTTCGACAAAATCGGCCGAACCGCCATCGATCTGGGCGTCTATGGCGCACCGGAAACCTTTGTGATCGACAAGAAAGGGACCATCCGCCACAAGATCGCCGGGCCGCTCTCGCCACAGCTGATCGAAGACGAACTCTTGCCCCTTATCAACAAGCTGAACCAGGAAGGCTGATCGCCCCATGAGCAAACAGTTTGCGTCCCTCGTGTTCCTGTGGCTGATCGCCACAGCGCTTCCGGTCGCCGCCTACACCCTTGCGGACTTCCCTTTCGACGATCCCAAGAAGGAACAGGAATTCCGCGAACTCACCGGCAAACTCCGCTGCCTGGTCTGCCAGAATGAATCCCTCGCAGCGTCGGATGCCGACCTCGCCGAAGATCTCCGCCGGGAGGTCTACGACATGATGAAGGCGGGACGCAGCAAGGAAGAAATCATCAAATTCCTGGTACAGCGTTATGGCGATTTCGTGCTCTACGACCCACCGTTGAAGCCCTCCACCTATCTCATTTGGTTTGGCCCGGGCGTGCTGTTGCTCATTGGCGCATTCGTGGTCATCCGTACCCTCAAGCAAAAAAAGAGCGCGCGGGAAAAAACGCTGTCCGCCGAAGAGCAACAGCGCGTCGAAGCACTGCTCAACACTGCATCCGAAACCCAAGGCACCGATAAATGACGTTGTTCTGGATAATCGCCGCCGGGATGATCGCCCTGGCGCTCGCTTTCGTTGTCCTGCCGATGATCCGGGGCCTGAGGTCCGAAGGTATCGCCGAGGATGAGCTCAACCTCGCTGTCATCAAACAGCAACTCAAGGAGTTGGAGGCCGACCTTGAGGCCGGCAACCTTGACCAGGCGCAATACGAGGCCGCAAAACAGGACCTGGAGCGGGAACTGCTCGAAGACATCTCCGGAGACACCAGCCCGTCCAACACCAAGAGGCCATCGAACGGCCGTTGGGCCATCCCTCTGCTGATCCTTCTGGTGCCCGCCATCACCATCCTTCTCTATCGGACGATCGGAAACCAGCAAATCATCGACCAGCTTGCCAACCCTGCCAGCGCCACCCAGCGTACTGCCAACGCCGGTCCCAAAGACCTCCCGCCGATGGACGTCCTGGTTCAGAAGCTGGCGGAACGGATGGAGAAAGAACCAAACAATCTCCGGGGCTGGAAGATGCTTGGCCGCAGCTACCTGGCATTGAACGAAAATGAAAAGGCGGTCACCGCCTACGAGAGAGGACTCAAACTCGCGCCAGAGGATCCGGAACTGATTCTCGGCCTGGCCGAGGCGCTGGCGAAGTCAAACGGAGGCAGTCTCGCCGGCAAACCCACCGAATTGGTGAACAAGGCCCGGTCACTGAGACCCAACGATCCCAACGTGCTGTGGATGACCGGACTGATCAATTTTCAGAGCAACCATATCGTGGAAGCCGTCACCGTCTGGCAAAAACTGGTCGCCATGATGCCGCCCGACAGTGAAGACGCCGCCATGATCAATCAATATCTGCAACAAGCGCGCGCCCGCCTCACCCCGGAACAGGCGAAACAAGTGGCCGCGATTCAACCTGCCGCACCTGCCGCCAAACCGTCCCCCACGGCCCCAGCCGGCGGCACGCTCAAGGTGACCGTGTCACTCGACCCAGCATTGAAAGACAAAGTGTCACCCGACGACCGGCTGTTTATCTTCGCCCGCGCCGCCAAAGGGCCGCGCATGCCGCTCGCCGCGGTGAGCAAACGGGCCCGGGATCTGCCGCTGACCCTTGAGCTGAGCGACGCCATGGCGATGACCCCCCAGTTCAAACTCTCCTCGTTTCCCAGTGTCGTCGTGAGCGCGCGCATCTCCAAATCCGGTAGCGCCACCTCCGGCTCCGGCGACCTCGAAGCCCCCCTGACCAAGGCCAAGCCAGGCCAAAAGGCCCCCATCGAACTGGTTATCAACGCCATCCGGCCGTGAAGGTGCACTAGGAGTCTGTCGGATTTAGGATTAATCTACTCGGCAACTGCTCCATGCGTTGCTCTACCTCCTGCATCCATGCAGTCGTGCGCTGGTGGGAAAGCGGTCCATTTTTCCTCGATTTTTCGTTGCGTAG
>JALSTP010000195.1 GCA_026983675.1 Sedimenticola sp. | reverse complement strand
AAAGCCGCAAGCGAGGAACCGTCGTGAGCAGTCACAAAGCGGCGTTGCGTGCATGCATACGGGCTATTATTAACCCGGCAACAATATATATCGCATTCAGGGCTTCAGGCAGGCGCCCCGCCAGACGCCAGGACAGACCGACATGTCGCTCCGTTTGATCGAAGTGGTCATCCCCCGCAAACGGGCGGACGACATCAAGACCTTCTTTTCCAGCGAGACGGTGATCGACATCTGGCGCGAGGAGATCTACCGCGACACCGTCGTTTTCCATATCCTGGTCCCCGCCGAGGCCTCGCAGACCATCATCGACAGGCTGGCGCGCAAGTTTCGCAAGGAGGAGCGGTTCCGCATCGTGATCCTTGGCGTGGAAGGGACGCTTCCGGCGGTGGAAGAGGCCCCGCCGCCCGCGCACAAAAGAAAGATCACCCGTATCAAGGTATCACGGGAGGAGCTGTACGATGCCATCAACGACGCCGCGGACTTCAACTACCTCTTTGCTGGCATGGTATTCCTCTCCACCCTCATCGCCTCCTTCGGCTTCGTCCAGAACAACGTGCCAGTGATCATCGGCGCCATGGTAATCGCCCCGCTCCTCGGCCCCAACATCGCCCTCGCCCTCGGCACCGTTTTGGGCGACATCACGCTGGAGAAGAAGGCGTTGCTCAGCAACCTCTATGGTATCCTCATCGTACTGGCGGTCTCCGTCGTCTTTGGCGCCCTTTTCACCGTCGACCCCCACAGCGAGGCACTGACGATGCGCGCTCACGTCAACTATTCGGACCTTGCCATCGCCCTCGCCTCGGGCATCGCCGGGGTACTCTCCTTTACCACCGGTGCTGCCGCCTCGCTGATCGGCGTGATGGTCGCCATTTCTTTGCTGCCCCCGCTGGTGGCGGCGGGAATGTTCCTGGGGGCGGCGCATCCCTTTCATGCGCTAGCCCGGATTATTCATGAATCGCCGCGATGATTGCGCAGAGAATTGTCCGCACAGGGGATTTTCCGACCGAGTGGAATACGGGCTGTATTGCCGAGGAAGGAAAATTCCCTGTGTGGACAAGGATCAAGCAAGGGCGCGAGCGATTTCATGAATAATCCGGGCTAGGCGCCATGTTGCTCTTTCTGGCCAACTTCGCCAGTCTGAACATGGCGGGGGTCGTCACCTTCGTGTTTCAGGGCGTGCGCCCCTACAGCTGGTGGGAAGAGAAGAAGGCCAAACGCAACCGGCACAAGGCAATTGCGCTTTGGTTGTTGATGCTGGCCCTGTTGGTGGTGAGCATCTACGTGGAGCGGCGCTATCTGGGGACCCTCTTTTCGGCTTGAATTCCCGCGTATCGCCCCAATCTCTCACCGCATTCCCAAACCACGGAGTCATCCGAGATGTCAGATATACAAAAAACCGAACTGGCCCGCTATCACAATGAGATGGTGGACGACGTCAAGTCGCTGGTGGAGAAGTACCGCCGCATCATGGACTGGGATATCCCGGAGAACGACAGCGGCCGGGCAAACAGCCTGGTAATAGAGGCCTTGAAGGAGGTCATCGCCGACATCGCACAAGAAGAATCCGCCGCAGCGGGGCCACGATCATGATCGGCGACACCCTCGAAATCTACATGCAAGAACCTCTGCGCAGACGGTTACGCAATACCGGCATCGTCCTGTCTTTGATCGGCCTGCTGGGTATCTTTCTGCCCCAGGTGATCTCTATCACCCTGTCGCTGCTGATCGCTGTATTGTTGATCTTCTCGGGCCTCTCGCTCGCCTATCTTACCTGGTACAGCTACAACCGCAGCGGCCTCGCCTGGCTCAAACCGTTCGTCCTCGTCAGCCTCGGCCTGTTGATTGCTTTCTACCCCATTACCGGGGTGGCCGCGTTGGGCCTGATGTTGATCGTCTATTTCCTGCTCGACGGGTTCGCCAGTATCAGCTTCGCCTTCGCCCTCAAGCCATTGCCGGGCTGGGGCTGGACCCTGTTCAGCGGCATCGTGTCGCTGATTCTGGCCATTGTCTTCATCATCGACTGGCCTTTCAGCGCCATGTGGTTGGTGGGACTGTTCGTTGGCATCAGCCTGCTTTTCGACGGCATTGCCCTCTTGATGCTTGCGCGCATGGCGAAGGGGTGACCGTCAATCCTCATAGCTTCGCCGGTTCATGTGGCCCGCCATCAGATTCAGTTCCGTGTGGACACTGTCGAAGCGGTCCGCCATCTCCTCGAAGGTAACCCGCTCGCTGCCCTGATCGCCAATCAACACCACCTCGTCGCCCCATTCCACCGGCACATCCAGGTCGGTGATATCGAGGGTGGTGATATTGAGCGAGACGCGACCCACAACCGGGCAGCGCCGCCCCTTGATCAGCACGATCCCCTTGTTGAACAGGGCGCGGGGATAGCCCTCGCCAAAACCCACGGGGATGGTCGCGATCCGGCTGTCGCGGTGGGTGCGAAACAGGCTACCGTAGCCGATGGGCGTCCCCGCGGGCACCCGGCGCACCTCCATCACCCACGTGCGGATGGACATCACGGGGCGAAGCGCCGGTGGATTTTCGAACTCGGTACTGGTCCGCACGCCGTAACAGGCCGCCCCCACGCGCACCAAGTCCCCTCTCTGCTCCGGCAAACGGAGGGTGGCGGCGCTGTTGTGCGTATGCACCAGGACATCGCCGGGCAGTGTGTCCGCGAGCACCTTCCGTAGCGAGTCGAAGCGCTGAAGCTGTCGTTGCGTGGAATCCAGGTCGGCGGCATCCGCGTTCGCAAGATGGGTCATCAGACCCACGATTTTCAGCCCCGGCATGGCGCAAACCGCTTGCAAGATTTCGACCTGGTGAGGGAAAAACCCGCTGCGCCCCATGCCCGTATCGATCTTCAGATGGACCGGAACGGGCCGTCCCCGCCGCTGCCCGAGAGTATTCAGATATTCCGCCGCCTGGAGTGATCCCACCTGCTCCTCAATCCCCAGCGAGGCCACCGATTCGTCATACTCTTCCGAAAGAGCGCCCCGCAGCCGCAGAATCGTCATCCCCGGCAGGAGACGGCGAACCACCGCGGCTTCCGGATTGGTACAGACACCAATGCAATCAGCCCCCGCCTCTGCCGCCACCGGCGCCAACGCCTCGAGCCCGTGCCCGTAGGCGTCCGATTTCATCACCACACAAAGCTTGGCGGGGGCCACCAGCCGGCGGAGGTAACGGATGTTATTGGCGAAGCTCGCCGGCGAAATATTGACCTTGACAGGGTGTTGCATGGGACAAAGGGCTTCGATGCTTTTTACACATGGTACCGTATGTCCCACGCATTGCTCATCCCCGCTTGCGGTACGTGCCTATCAGTTGCGTCTCTGCCAGTACATGCCCCTCCATGGCGCGCAGAAGCTCGGGCTTTGCGGGGTTGCCAAGATCCGGCAGGCGGCTGTCGAGGGCATAGAGCTTGAAAAAATAACGGTGCCGGCCAATCGGCGGGCAGGGGCCACCGAATCGGGTACGGCGAAAATCGTTGGTACCCAGGCCGCTCCCCGGGGGCAATTGTTCTTCCGTCATCCCTTCCGGCAATCCGCCATCTTGCGCAGGCAAGTTGTAAATCAGCCAATGCACCCAAGTCATCCGCGGCGCCTCGGGGTCCGGCGCGTCGGGGTCATCGACGATCAGCACAAGGCTTTGTGCACCCTCGGGCACGCCTGACCAAGCCAGGGGAGGCGATATATCATCGCCCTCACAGGTATATCGGACGGGGATCTCAGCCCCTTCCACGAAGGCCGGGGAACTCAACGTGAACATCTTGGAACCTCCTCCTGCATGCGTCGACAGGGCGATCGATGTGAACAGGCCGATCACGGCCAGGAAAGTGCGGAATGACATAGGATGTCTCCTTTCGGATCCTAACCCGGCAACAATATGTGTCGCCAAGTTGATATCTTGCGCCAACTGACGATCTTTTCAAGCCCGATGGATGTCACGAGCGGGCCGGCACGCGATCGACGACGACAGTCCTGGGAAAAACACAGGGGAATACATATGGACTGGGTTGATTTTCCCCGCTGCCCGGCTATCGTTCCAAGCTGGAGGAGAGATAAAAGCGCAGGAGAACTATAATGACTGACAAAACACCAGACCCGATGAAGATTTGTTTTTTCAACCTAAGCCCGCTCTATTCGATTCCCGGGTGGTACTTCAAGGCAATCGGTTGCCGCCATAGCGTGGGACCGTTCATGGATCTGGAGGATGCGCGGGATGCGGCCCGCGCATTGGCCAGCACGTGCCTCACGGGAGGCGCTGGCGTAACAAACAATCCCTTCGCCGGAGAGAACATGGACGGGGCTGCTCCATGATGAACCTGCCCAGTCGCTGGTTTATCACACGGGTTGCACCGCCGGGTCACGGGGGCCGGCTTGCGCCCTGGGGGCACTCCAGATTCGCCCCCTCGACGTACCGCGCTATTTCTTTTCAAGCGGCCGAAACACGGGCGCCGCGGGGTTGTAGGTTGCATGAGGGCGGATGACCGCCGGCGCCTGCTTTTTCTCCTCTTTTAGCGGCGTGCTCACTGATGCCGGCGGCAGGTTGTCAGCGCTGGATTGGGTTGGAGCACTGGTCGGGAGCTTCTGGGCCACGGCCGATTTTTTCTCTACCGGCGCCGGTGCCGCCTTCACTGTCGATTGGACCGCTCGCGGCGCCGGCGTCGCCGCAGGGTAGGCGGGTGCGGTTTGTGGATAGACCGTCGGGGGATAAGGCGTATAACCGGGTGGCACGACCGGATACCCATAGGCAGGCGGAGGGGGATAATAGCCCCCTGTGTTGTTCCCGTTCATCCAGTTCCATGGATTCATCATCCCCATTGGGCCGAAGCCGTCCGCCTGTGCCGCCACTGCCCAACCCAGCAACAGGCCACAGCCTGCCATTGCGCGGGTCATCAATCGCCACCTGATCATTCGCATCTTCCTCTGAAAAAAGCGTGGTACAAAATCACCGGCCCCGTTGGCAACGACGTTCAGCGTCACGCCTTTCATCAACGGGGCGGTAATACAAGAAATACATTCCTATGTTGCGTCAAGAACATCAGATAACTTTAGATTCATGCTCTAACTCGTTGAAAACACCCTCGGCACCCAGATTCTCACGGATCTTTCACTACCCTTTATCAAAGCATAACCACAAAACCCACCCGAAGCACAACAAACACCCCATCGCCGACGCCCAACCAGGGACGCCTGACGGACGAGGATCCGCCCCACCTCCTGCCCCCAGACGCGCTATAGTATTGTCAGGAGCCTGTCAGGTTTAGGTGATCGTCGCGAGCATGGTGGGAAAGCGAGGCCAGTTTTTATCAATTTTGAAGCGCATAGTGGGCCTACGCAACGAAAAATCGAGGAAAAATGGACCGCTTGCCCACCCGCGCACGACTGTATGGATGCAGGAAGTAGAGCAACGCATGGAGCAGTTGCCGGGGTAATAATATATGTCGCATGAAGCCCCCATCCCAAAGCGCCACCCTGTCCGGTTCGACCCCTTCGTCGCCCATGTAGCGGCATGGATCGAGCATCTTGGAGAACGCCTGTCCGCCGACGTTCACGAGGCGGAACGTTTCCTGCATCTGCTCGATCCCGATGCGGACGCCTTCGCCTTCCGTTGTTTTTCCCAGACACCTTACACACGCAGACCGGGTGGGGATCCGCTGGAACAGGAGTGCATCGTCCCCCTGCGGGAGGCTTGGCCGCGTATAATCCGTCTCAACCGGCAAGGCGCGGGGATCGCGGTGGCCATCAACGCCATTGAAGGCCGACGGAGAACGGCCGCCAACGTTGTCCGCATCCGCGCCCTGTTTGCCGATCTCGACCGCCCCCTGGAGACGTGGCCCGACCCCCTTCCACCTCCCCATATGTGGATCGAAAGCTCCCCAGGCAAGGCCCACCTCTACTGGCTGGTCGAGGGGATTCCGCTGGACGCCTTTCTCCCCCTGCAAAAGGGAATCTGCCGCTTGCTGCACAGCGACGACCGCGTCAATGGCCTCGCTCAGGCGATGCAACTCCCCGGCCTCTGGCATCGCAAGGACCCCCGACACCCGCATCAGGTGCGCATCCGCACCTGTCTGGACCGCCCCCGCTATACCCTTTCCGAACTGGCGCATCATGCGGCGACCCCAGCTGTCGACATCAGGGTACCGGGTTGACGAAACGGCATAGGCATCCCGCCACCACTACCGTAAAATACTGGCCACCCGGCCACCACAAAGACACCCTCATGCACATCTACAAGGTCGCCTTCCTCAATCGGGGCAAGGTCTACGAAATCTATGCCGAAAACGTCCGTCAGGGTGAGCTCTACGGGTTCGTCGAACTGGATGGATTGATCTTCGAACAGAGCAGCGATCTCCTCGTGGATCCATCGGAAGAGAGACTCCAGAGCGAATTCAGGGGCGTTCAGCGCACCCTGGTGCCAATACACGCCGTCTTGCGCATCGACGAAGTCAGGAAAGACGAAAAGAAGCCCGGCAAGATCCTGGATGCCGACAAAGTGACCAACATCACCCCCTTTCCCGGCCATCCCTATCCACCGGGCAGCGATAAGGAGTAGCCCATCCTGCATTGCCGAATATCAATGCGCTGACCACGGCGTCCCGGGAAAATGCATGCCATGGGCAGGTCCACACGAAATAAGGGGATGGCACTGCGACGGCGCCGCCGTGTATTGGCGCTCATTGCGGTACTCATCCTGATCGCGGGGTGCGACCGGCAACACGCCGCCCCGGAGGCAACAGACGACGCCCCGCCGTTGGTGAACGCCGCCGAGAGCGGCGACCTCACCCGGCTGGACAGTCTGCTCCACTCAGCGCCCAGTGTGGACGTGCGTGATGTCTGCCAGTGGACACCCCTGATGAAGGCGGCATTGTATGGCCATACGGACATCGTCCGTCACCTGCTCGATGCCGGTGCGGCGGTGGACCTGACCGATAAAGGGGGTTACACAGCTCTGATGCTGGCGGCGTCCAACGACCATGCCGATGTGGTCGACCTTCTGCTGCGGAAAGGCGCGGATATCGACCATGTGGAAAGGACCCTCGGCTGGACCGCCTTGATCTGGGCCGCCAAGCGGGGGCATATGCAGACGGTCCAAACCCTGTTGCGCCATGGCGCCGACCCGTCGCTGCGCGATCTACGGGGCAAGACGGCCCTGGATTGGGCGAACGAAAAACAGCACCACGAGATCGCCGCCCTGCTCCAGCAAGGCAGACAATAATATTATTAACCCGGCAACAATATATATCGCATTCAGCCGTGGCGTGCCGGTTCGCAGCAAGGCGGCCCATCGCCGCTGTAGCCACCCTACAGCAAGATGGGGCAACGCAGCCTGCGGGCCGGCACGCCACGGCCTGTCTTTGAATATCATAGGGTTAGGGGCTTCAGGCAGGCGCCGGACCTGCGTTCCAGCGCGCTGGACA